>JBBIIE010000299.1:0-3553 GCA_037446605.1 Geminicoccaceae bacterium
CACCGTGCCACACGCGCCCCCGCCGCCCGAACCCGCCGCGGCCGCGCCCCCGCCGGCCGCCCCGCCGCCGATTCCCCCGCCGGCGATGGCCTGGGCGCAGGAGCCGATGACCCCGACCCGGCTGGCCAAGCTGCGCGGCGACTGGCCCTGGTGGTGCCAGTGAGCCGGGTCGAGCGGCGGGTGCGCGGGAGGCCTCCCGACGGCGCCGGTTGACGATCTGGGCATCAAGTCCTATGATGAACACATCGTCCATCAACGGGAGCAGGTCCATGCAGGCCCGACCCGAGACCGTCGCACCGGCCACGGCGCCGCACGCCCGCCCCCGCTCGGAGGCGCAGCGCGCCGCAGCCCGCACGAACGGCGCCCGCTCGCGTGGCCCGGTCAGCGCCGAGGGCAAGGCGCGCTCGTCCAGGAACGCCTTCCGCCACGGCCTCTGCTCGCCCGCCATCCTGGCGCCGGGCGAGGATCCCGCCGCCTTCGCCGCCCTCCTGGCCGAACTTCGCGCCGAGCACGCCCCGCGCACCGCCTCCGAGGCGCTCCTGGTCGAACGCCTCGCGGTCGCCTTCTGGAAGCTCGCCCGCTGCGACCGGCTGGAAGCCACGCTCGCCACCATCGAGCCGCACTGCCCGACCGGGCGGCTGTTCCCCGATCCGGGCCTGCCGCGGCTCCTCTCGCGCGTGCCCGAGCTCAACGCCGTCCTGCGCCACCAGGCCCAGCTCCAGCGCGAGGTGCACCGGCTGTTGCGCACCCTGGCCGAGCGCGCCGCGGCCGCGCCCTCCGACCGGCCCGATCACGATCCCGCCGCCGAGCCGTCCGACGATGCCCGAGGCGACCCCTTCGACGGCCCGGCCGATGCACCCGACGACGAAGATCTGCGGAACGAACCCGAGCCGACCTCGCCCGCCGCTGCCCGGGGCCCCGTGTCATTCGTGCCGCCTGCCGATCCGGTGGGCCCGCCCGGCCCCGTGGCCGCCGATCCGGCTTCGACGACCGAGCCCCCGGCCGAGCCCGGGCCCGGCCTCCTGGACCGCGCGCGCAGCGATCCGGCGCTCGCCCGGACGATCGAGGACCAGCTCCTCGCCAACGGCGACCTGCGCGGCTTCGAGCGGGCCCGCCGCGCGCTCGACCGGCCATCCGACCGCGACGATCCGACGAACGGGAACCCGGCATGACCCTGATCCTCGGCCTGAACGCCTGGCACGCCGACAGCTCCGCCTGCCTGGTGCGCGACGGCGAACTCCTCGCCGCCGCCGAGGAGGAGCGCTTCCGCCGCGTCAAGCACTGGGCCGGGCTGCCGGTCGAGGCGGTGCGCTGGTGCCTCACCGAGGCGGGCATCGGGCTCGAGGAGGTCGACCACGTCGCGATCAACCGCGACCCCAAGGCGCACCTCCTGCAGAAGGCGCTCTTCGCCTTCAAACGTCGGCCGTCGCTCGGCCTCATCCGCGACCGGCTCGCCAACGCCGCCAAGGTGGGCTCGCCTCTCGACGAGCTGGCGCGGAGCCTCGAGGTGCCGCGCGAGCGGATCCGTGCCCGGCTGCACGCGGTCGAACACCATCTCGCCCATCTCGCCTCGGCCTTCCTGGTTTCCCCCTTCGAAGAAGCCGCCCTCGTCTCGGTCGACGGCTTCGGCGATTTCCTGTCGGCCATGTGGGGCGTGGGCCGTGGCACGACGATCGAGGTCCGCGGCCGGGTCTTCTTCCCGCACTCGCTCGGCCTCTTCTACCAGGCGATCACGCAATATCTCGGCTTCTGGTCGTACGGCGACGAGTACAAGGTCATGGGCTACGCGCCCTACGGTCGGCCGACCCGCATGGCCGAGATGGAGCGGCTGGTCCGGCTCCTGCCCGACGGCGGCTACGAGCTCGGCCTCGACTATTTCCGCCACCACGCCGAAGGTGTGGAGATGGTCTGGCAGGGGGGCTACCCGGAGGTCGGGCGGATCTTCACCCCGGCGCTGGAGGAGCTCCTGGGCCCCGCGCGCAAGAAGGACGAAGCCCTCGACGAGCGGCACGCCGACATCGCCGCCTCGGCCCAGGCGATGTACGAGCGGGCGCTCTTCCACCTGCTCGACATCGTCCAGCGCGAGACCGGCCTCGACCGGCTCTGCCTCACCGGCGGCTGTGCCATGAACTCGGTCGCCAACGGCCGGATCTACCGCCGGACCCGCTTCCGCGAGCTCTACCTGCCCGCCGCAGCGGGCGACGCGGGCGGGGCCATCGGCGCGGCCTACGCGGTCTGGCACGCGGTCTCGGGGGCACCGCGCGGGTTCGTCATGGACCGCGCCTCCTGGGGCCCCGGCTGGAGCGACGCGGAGCTCGCCCGCTTCGTCGAGACGCAGCGGCCGGCGATCGAGGGCCAGGGCTGCCGGATCGAGACCCTGGCCGACGACGCCCTCCTGGCCGAGCGGGTCGCGGCCGCCATCGCCGAGGGGTCCGTGGTCGGCTGGTTCCAGGGGCGGATGGAGTGGGGGCCTCGGGCGCTCGGCAACCGCTCGATCCTGGCCGATCCGCGCCGTGCCGACATGAAGGACGTCCTTAACCTCAAGATCAAGAGGCGGGAAAGTTTCCGCCCCTTCGCGCCGGCCATCCTGCGCGAGCGGGTGGCCGAGTGGTTCGAGGAGGAGGACGACGTCCCCTTCATGATGCAGGTCTTCCAGGTCCGCCCCGAACGCCGCGGCCAGGTGCCGGCCACGACCCACGTCGACGGCTCGGGGCGGCTGCAGACCGTCACGCGCGCCGCCAACCCGCGCTACTGGGACCTGATCGCCGCCTTCGAACGGCGCACGGGCGTGCCGATCCTCCTGAACACGAGCTTCAACGAGAACGAGCCGATCGTCTGCCGCCCCGAGGAGGCGCTCGACTGCTTCCTGCGGACGAGGATGGACCTGCTCGTGCTCGGGAGGACCGTCGTGAGCCGCACCTGACCCGCCGCCGGCTGCGCGCTCGCGGTACGGCGCCGGGGGTGCGAGGGGTCGGTGCGGTCGGCGTACCGGAGGGTGGGGGCTCGGTGTGCCGGCTTGCAGGGGCGCGGCGATCGCTCGATAGTGCCGGGCGAGGAAGGCCGTCGGCGAGGCCCCGCCGCCACGAGCGCGCCCGGAAGGACACACCGGTGCGGCGAGTGCAGCGGGTCGCCTCGACGGTCGCGGGCGACCGTGGCATCACCGGCCGAGCGGCCGGATCGCCGTGCGCCCGTGGCTCTCGGTCGTCCGGGAGGAACGCCGGGCCGGCGGCGACCGGCGGCCGGCTCCGCCGAGGTACCCCCCGGGGTGCCGGGACGGGGACGGCCAGCGGGGCGGCCGCGATGCGGCGACCCGAGGTGCGCCGCAGGTCGTGCTGGTGGAGCAGGAGCCCGCCGCGTGAACGTCCGCTCTCCGCGCTCGAGTCTGGCCCCCTCGTCGCGGGCGATCCGCGCCGTGGCCCGCCCTGCCGCCGACCTGGAGCTCCTGGTGCCGCAGCGCAGCGGCGCCGCGCTCCGCGTGGCCGCGGTCTGGGCGCGCGACTACGACGCCGCCCGGCCGGCCGGGCGGGTCAACATCTGCCGCTTCCGCCGACGC
>JBBIIE010000300.1:0-3532 GCA_037446605.1 Geminicoccaceae bacterium
GTCGTCTTCGCCGGCCCGACGCGCGGCCCGGCCGCCGTGGCGGCGAGGATCGCGGTCGTGCCCGGCTTCCGTCCACCCGGCACGGCGCCCCCGGCGCGCACGGTGCCGACGGCGGGCCCGCCGCCCGGACCGCGCCGCTCGGCTTCCGCGTCTTGAGCCGCGCCCCGAGCGGTCCTATCTCGAAGGCCATGGCCAAGCTCGCCAACCAGGAGGGGCATCTCACCGGCATGCTGCTGATCGCCATGCCGGGCATGCCCGATCCGCGCTTCGCGCGGAGCGTGATCTATCTCTGCGCGCATTCGGCCGAAGGCGCCATGGGCCTCGTGGTCAACCAGCTGGCGCCCAGCGTGTCGCTGCCGCGGGTGGTCGAGCAGCTCGGCATCCGCCCCGAGATCGACCTCTCCGGCGAGCCGGTGCACGTCGGCGGCCCGGTCGAGACCGGCCGCGGCTTCGTCCTGCACAGCCCCGACTACGTGCAGGAGAGCACGCTCGTGATCGACGACCGGTTCGCCCTGACCGCCACGGTCGACGTGCTCAAGGCGATCGCCGAGGGCGGCGGGCCGCGCCGCAAGGTCTTCGCGCTCGGCTATGCCGGCTGGGCGCCCGGCCAGCTCGACCAGGAGATCCAGGCGAACGGCTGGCTGGTGGCGCCGGCCGACGAGGAGCTGGTCTTCGGCGAGGACAACGAGAGCAAGTGGCAGCGGGCGCTCGCCCGCATCGGCGTCGACCCGGCGCTCCTGTCGAGTGCCGCCGGCCGCGCCTGAGGCGGTCCGCCCGACCCGGCGCCTCAGGACGCCGGCAGGCGCGGCAGCGGCCGGCCGGCGGCCTCGCGCGCCAGCTCGGCCTCGGCGGCCTGCATCGCCTTCTGCAGCTTCTCGAAGGCGCGCACCTCGATCTGCCGCACCCGCTCGCGCGAGATGCCGTACCTGGCCGACAGCTCCTCGAGGGTCGCCGGCTCGTCCTTGAGCCGCCGCTCGGTCAGGATGTGCCGCTCGCGCTCGTTCAGGACCTTCATCGCCTCGCCGAGCAATGCCCTTCGGTGCGCCAGCTCGTCCGCCTCGGCGAGCTCGGTGTCCTGGCCGGCGCGCTCGTCGACCAGCCAGTCCTGCCATTCGCTCTCGCTGTCGCTCCGCAGCGCCGCGTTGAGCGAATGATCCGGCCCCTCGAGCCGGCGGTTCATCTCGACCACCTCCTGCTCGGTCACCTCGAGCGTGTCGGCGATCTGCTTGACCGCCTCGGGCGAGAGGTCGCCGCCCTCGATCGCCTGCATCTGGCTCTTCAGCCGGCGCAGGTTGAAGAACAGCTTCTTCTGCGCCGCGGTGGTGCCGAGCTTGACCAGCGACCAGGAGTGCAGGATGTATTCCTGGATCGCCGCGCGGATCCACCACATCGCGTAGGTGGCGAGGCGGAAGCCGCGGTCCGGCTCGAACCGCTTGACCGCCTGCATCAGGCCCACATTGCCCTCGGAGATGATCTCGTTCATGGGCAGGCCGTAGCCGCGGTAGCCCATGGCGATCTTGGCGACCAGGCGGAGGTGGCTGGTCACCAGCTTGTGCGCCGCCTCGACGTCCTCGTGCTCGCGCCAGCGCTTGGCGAGCATGTACTCCTCGCCCGCCTCCAGCATCGGGAAGCGGCGGATCTCGTCCAGGTACCGCGCGAGGCCACTGCCCTCGGCGGGGATGATCGGCAGGCTCGCCATCGAGCGAAGCTCCGTGTCGCGATCCCGACCCGCGCAGGCCGTCGGCGGGACCGCCGCGCGGCCCTCTCGAGGCGGCCGCGCCCGGCTCTCGCGCGAACATTAGCCTAGGTGCGCAGGAGCGCAAGCAACTCGCCGAAGAGGGCCGGCACCGGGGCCACGAGGTGCAGCCGCCGGCCGGTCACCGGATGGTCGAAGCCGAGCTCGCGGGCGTGCAGCGCCAGCCGCCCGAGCCCGGCGATCCGGCGGCGCGCCGCCGCCGGCAGCCAGGCCGGCAGGCGCGGCCCGTACACCCGGTCGCCGAGGATCGGGTGGCCGAGGCTCGAAAGGTGCACGCGGATCTGGTGCGTGCGCCCGGTCTCCAGCCGCAGCTCCAGGCGGGCGGCGCGGGTGGCGGCGGTCTCCAGCACGCGGAAGTGGGTGACCGCGCGCTTGCCGCCCTCGACCACCGCCATCTTGAGCCGGTCGCGCGGGTGCCGGCCGATCGGCCGGTCGATCCGCCCGCTGGAGCCCGCCGGCACGCCCAGTACGATCGCCTCGTAGACCCGCTCGACGCTGTGCACGGTGAGCTGCGCGGCGAGCCCCAGATGCGCGCGGTCGTGCTTGGCGACCACGAGCACCCCCGACACGTCGCGGTCGAGGCGGTGCACGATTCCCGGCCGGCGCACCCCGCCGATGCCCGACAGGCTCGCCCCGCAATGCGCGAGCAGCGCGTTGACGAGCGTGCCGTCGGCGTGGCCGGGGGCCGGGTGGACCACCTGCCCGGCCGGCTTGACGATGACGATCAGGTGCTCGTCCTCGAACAGGATCTCGAGCGGACCCGGCTCGGCGCGCGGCCGCGGCTCGCTCGGCGCCGGGACGACCAGCTCGAGCGGCGGCCCGGGTTTGACCCTGAGCCCCGGCTCGGCTAGCACCTGCCCGGCGCGCGTCACCCGGCCCTCGAGGACGAGCGCCTTGAGGCGGGTGCGCGAGAGCTCGGGCAGCCGGCGACCGAGCAGCCGGTCGAGGCGCTCGCCGATCTCCGCCTCGCCCACCTCAAGAGTCAGCCGCCGCTCGCCCCCGTGCATGGAGAAGCTCGTGCTGGTCGATCCCTGGGTGCGCGCGCTCAAGCTCTTCGTCGTCGTGGCCGGGGTCGTGATCCTGCTCGGCAGCGGCGCCCTCCTGTGGCTGCTCGCGACCGGTGCCGGCCGCGACGCACCGGCCGCCGCCGCAGCGCCCGCTCCCGCGGTGGCGCCGCCCGCCGCAGCGCCCGTGGTGGCCGACTTGGCGCTGCCGCAGGGTGCGGCGATCGTCGACCTGGTGAGCGACCAGGACAAGATCGTGCTGCTGCTGCGCACGCCGGGCGCGCAGGACTATCTCGCCGTGGTGGACGCCGCAACCGGTACGCGCCGGGCGCTGCTGCGGATCGTCCCCGAGCGGCCCTGAGCCGCCGGTGCGACGGCCGCGTCCCGCCCCGCGCGGGTCCGAGGGTGGCCTGGCCGAGGTGCTGGTCGAGCGGCTGGGTGCCGCAGGCGACGGGATCGCCACCGTCGCGGGCGCACCCCTGTTCATTCGCTTGGCGGCGCCGGGCGAGCGTTGGCGGGTCCGGGTGGGCCCGGCGACCCGCTCCGGCCGGCGCGCCGAGCCGTTGGAGCGCCTCGCCGGGCCGCCGCGCGCCGAGCCGGCCTGCCCGCATTTCGGCCGCTGTGGCGGCTGCGCGCTGCAGCATCTGAGCGAGCCCGCCTACGCCGCCTTCAAGCTCGCGCGGATCGAGCAGGCGCTCGCCCGCGCCGGGCTGCAGCCGGGCGAGTTCCTGCCGATGGCCCGCTCGCCCGCCGGATCGCGCCGGCGGCTGCG
>JBBIIE010000301.1:0-3523 GCA_037446605.1 Geminicoccaceae bacterium
CTCGCCCCGCCCGAGCTTGGCGAGCCGGGTCTGGACGTTGCCGCGCAGCGGCACGACGGTGACGTCGGGCCGGGCCGCCAGCACCTGCGCGGCGCGGCGCAGCGAGGCGGTGCCCACGATGCAGGCCCGGGGCAGCTCGGCGAGCCGGCCGGGCCCGCCGGCGAGGAGCACGTCGCGCACGTCCGCCCGCTCCGGCATCGCCGCGATCAGGATCCCGTCCGGCAGGACGGTCGGCACGTCCTTCATCGAGTGCACCGCGAGGTCGATCCGCCCGTCCAGGAGCGCCTCGTCGATCTCCTTGGTGAACAGCCCCTTGCCGCCGATCTCGGCGAGCGGCCGGTCGAGCACCGCATCGCCGGTGGTGCGGATGACCACCGTCTCGACCGCACCCGCGGCCGCGAGCGCCGGATCCGCCGCCGCCAGCGCCGCCTGCACGAGCCGCGCCTGGGCGAGCGCCAACGGCGAGCCGCGCGTGCCGATCCGCAGGACCCTCGCCACGCCCATCGAAGCCCGCTATCCCCCTCCGGTTCGCGCGGCGCGCCCGAGCGCCGTCCGCCTCGCCCGAGGGGCCTTAGCCTCGCGCCCATGCGCTTGCCAGCGATTTCCGGCCGGGTCGTCCTCGGCATCGAGACGAGCTGCGACGAGACCGCGGCGGCACTCGTGCGCGACGACCGCGTCGTGCTCGCCGCCCCGGTCGTGGCACAGCTCGCCGAGCACGCGCCCTATGGCGGGATCGTGCCGGAGATCGCCGCCCGCGCGCACCTGGAGCGCCTCGACCATCTGATCGCGCGCGCGCTCGACGAGGCCGGCCTGGGCCTGGCCGATCTGGCCGCGATCGCCGCGACCGCCGGCCCGGGCCTGATCGGCGGCCTCACCGTGGGCCTCTTGACCGCCAAGATGCTGGCGCTCGTGCACGGCAAGCCGCTCGTCGCCGTCAACCATCTGGAGGCGCACGCGCTCACCGCCCGGCTCACGCACGGCCAGGCCTTCCCCTACGTCGTGCTGCTGGTCTCGGGCGGCCATTGCCAGCTCCAGCTCGTGCACGGCGTCGGCCGCTACGACCGGCTCGGCACCACCCTCGACGACGCGGTCGGCGAGGCCTTCGACAAGCTCGCCAAGATGCTGGGCCTGGGCTTCCCGGGCGGGCCGCGGATCGAGGCCCTGGCGCGGGGCGGCGATCCGGCCCGCTTCCCCCTGCCGCGGCCGCTCGCCGGCGAGCCCGGCTGCAACTTCTCCTTCTCCGGCCTCAAGACCGCCGTGCGCCAGCGGATCCTGGCGCTCGGGCCGGCCGCGCTCGAGCCCGCCACGCTCGCCGATCTGTGCGCCTCCTTCGAGCAGGCCGTGGCCGACGTGCTGGTCGACCGCACGCGCCGCGCGCTGCGCCTAGCGGCCCGCCGGCTGGGTGGCGTTCCGCCGCTGGTCGTGGCCGGCGGGGTGGCCGCCAACCGGCGGATCGGCAGGGCCCTCGAAGGCCTCGCCCGCGAGTTGGGCGTGCCGGTGGTGATCCCGCCGCCCGCACTCTGCACCGACAATGCCCAGATGGTCGCCTGGGCCGGGATCGAGCGGCTGGAGCAGGGTCTGGTCGACCCGCTCGACGCGCCGGCGCGCGCCCGCTGGCCGCTCGATCCGCGCGCCGAGCCCCTGCTCGGGGCCGGTGCCAAGGGTGCCAAGGCCTGAGCCCGGCCGCCGTCAGGAGGGCGTCGTCACCCGCTCCGGGCCCTGGCGGTGCCACAGCCGGGCGTAGAGCCCGCCGCGTGCCAGGAGCTCGGCGTGGCGGCCGCGCTCGACGATCCGCCCGGCCTCCAGCACGCAGATCAGGTCGGCCTCGACCACGGTCGAGAGCCGGTGCGCGATGACGAGCGTGGTGACGCCCTGGCAGAGCCGGGCCAGCCCCTCGCGCACGCGCGCCTCGCTCGCGCTGTCGAGCGCCGAGGTCGCCTCGTCGAGGATCACGAGGCGCGGCCGCTTGAGGAGTGCGCGGGCCACCGCCACGCGCTGGCGCTCGCCGCCCGAGAGCTTGATGCCGCGCTCGCCCACGAGCGTGTCCAGCCCCTGCGGCAGCGCCTCGAGGAGCTCGCCCAGCGCAGCGGCGCGCGTCGCGGCCTCGATCGAAGCCGGCTCGGCGTGCGGATCGGCGAGCGCGATGTTGGCGGCGAGCGTGTCGTTCAGGAGTGCCACGTCCTGCGGTACCACCGCGATCGCGGCCCTGAGGCTGGCGCGTGCGAGCGTGCGGATGTCCCGCCCGTCGACCGTGATCCGCCCGGCCGCGGGCTCGAGGAAGCGGTAGAGCAGGCGGGCGATCGTCGTCTTGCCGGCGCCCGAGGGCCCGACGATGGCCACCGTCCGCCCGGCCGGGACCTCGAGCTCGACCCCGTCCAGCACCGGCCGGTCGGGCCCGTAGGCGAGCGACACGCCCTCGAGGCGCACCGCGAGCGGGCCGCCCGCCGGCAGCGGCACGGCCTCCGGCGGGTCGCGCTCGGCCGGCTCGGCCAACAGCTCCAGGAGCTGGCCCAGATCGACGAGCGACTGCTTGATCGAGCGGTAGAGCTGGCCGAGCCGGTCCATCGGCCGGGTGAGCTGGAGGAGGTAGACGTTGACCAGCACGAGCTCGCCCACGCTCATCGTGCCGGCGCGCACCCGCCCGGCCGCGACCAGGAGGATCGCCCCCGTCCCGCCGGCGAGCACGCTCACGAGCACGGCCCCGGTGAGGGTGCGGAAGGCGAGCGCCTTGACGGTGAGCCGCTCGACCAGGGCGAGCGCCCGGTCGTAGCGGTCGAGCGTGGCGGCCTCGGCCGAGCAGAGCTTGACCGTCTCGAAGCCCAGCAGCGCGTCGACCGCCCGGCCGTGCGCGATCCCGGCCTCGCGCGTCGCCCGCCGCTGGTGCGCGCGCAGCCACTCCGAGCCCACCACGAGCACGACCGCGTAGGCCGCCAGGGTGAGGAGGAGGATGAGCGCCAGCCCGCCCTCGACCCGCATCGCCAGGATGGCGCCCACGAACAGGATCTCGGCCAGCAGCGGCAGGATCAGGAAGACCGAATCGAACAGGAGCTCGCGCACCGCCGAAAGGCCGCTCTCCAGGATCCGGCTCACCTGCCCGGTCCGCCGCTCGACGTGGAACGGGTAGGGGAGGTCGAGCAGGTGCGCGAGCGCGGCGCGGCCGAGGCGGCGGCGCACGCGCTGCTCGATCGGCCCGTAGAGCGCCCAGCGCGCCTCGTTGAGGAGCTTGGCGAGCCAGCCACCCACCACGTAGGCGAGCAGGATCGCCGCGGCCGCCACGGCGAGGCCGGGGTCGGCCAGGCTGTCGACCGCGCGCGCGAACAGCAGCGGCACCGCGGCGTTGACCAGTGCCGCGAGGCCGAGCGTGGCCACGGTCAGGACGAGCCGGGCGCGGAAGCGTGGATCGTCGGCCGGCCAGACGAACGGGCGGAGCAGGCGCAGCGCCGCCCGGTCGCCCAGGGCGCGCGGTCGCTGCTCGCGCTCGAGGGCCCGCAGCTCGCGCGACATGCGGCCTGCCTAGGCCCGG
>JBBIIE010000302.1:0-3513 GCA_037446605.1 Geminicoccaceae bacterium
GGGCATCGTGGCACGCCCGCCGGGCGGCGTCCGCGGCCTCAGGCCGTACCGCGGCGACGCGCCGGGCGGAGCTCGGGCAGGTGTGCCGCGAGGTAGCGGCCGGTGTGGCTCCCGGGCACGCCCGCGACCAGCTCGGGCGGACCTTCGGCCACGATCCGCCCGCCGCCGTCGCCGCCCTCGGGGCCGAGATCGAGGATCCAGTCCGCGGTCTTGATGACCTCGAGATTGTGCTCGATCACGATCACCGTGTTGCCCTGGTCGACCAGCGCGTGCAGCACCTCGAGGAGCTTCCGGACGTCCTCGAAGTGCAGCCCGGTGGTGGGCTCGTCCAGGATGTAGACGGTCTGCCCGGTGGCGCGGCGCGACAGCTCCTTGGCGAGCTTGACCCGCTGCGCCTCGCCGCCCGAGAGCGTGGTGGCCTGCTGCCCGAGATGGATGTAGCCGAGGCCGACCTTCTGCAGGGTCAGGCATTTGTGGCGGACCGCCGGCACGCCCTCGAAGAACTCGACGGCACTGTCGACCGTCATGTCGAGCACGTCGGCGATCGACTTGCCGCGGTAGGTCACCTCGAGCGTCTCGCGGTTGAAGCGCTTGCCCTTGCAGACGTCGCAGGTGACGAACACGTCGGGCAGGAAGTGCATCTCGATCTTGATGACGCCGTCGCCCTGGCAGGCCTCGCAGCGCCCGCCCTTGACGTTGAAGCTGAAGCGCCCGGCCTTGTAGCCCCGCGCGCGCGCCTCCGGCAGGCCGGTGAACCAGTCGCGGATCGGGGTGAAGGCGCCCGTGTAGGTCGCCGGGTTGGAGCGTGGTGTGCGGCCGATCGGCGACTGGTCGATGTCCACGACCTTGTCGACGAGCTCGACCCCGCGCAGCTCGCGGTGCTCGCCCGGCAGGGCGCGTGCCCCCATCAGCCGGCGCGCCAGCGCCGGGTAGAGCGTGTCGACCACGAGCGAGGACTTGCCCGAGCCCGACACACCGGTCACGCACACCAGGAGACCCAGGGGGAAGCGCGCGTCGATCCCGGCCAGGTTGTTGGCGCGGCAGCCGACCAGCTCCAGGAAGCGTCCGGGCGCCGGCTCGCGGCGGCGGGCCGGCAGCGGGATCCGCCGCCGCCCGGACAGGTACTGGCCGGTGAGCGAGGCCGGCTCGCGCATGACCTCCTCGGGCGTGCCCTGCGCCACCACGAGCCCGCCGTGCACGCCGGCACCCGGCCCCATGTCGATCACGTGGTCGGCCTTGCGGATCGCGTCCTCGTCGTGCTCGACCACGATCACCGTGTTGCCGAGGTCGCGCAGCCGCTCCAGGGTCGCGAGGAGTCGGTCGTTGTCGCGCTGGTGCAGCCCGATCGAGGGCTCGTCGAGCACGTAGAGCACGCCGGTGAGGCCGCTGCCGATCTGCGAGGCGAGCCGGATGCGCTGGCTCTCGCCGCCCGAGAGCGTGCCGGAATCGCGGGCGAGCGTCAGATAGTCGAGCCCGACGTCGACGAGGAAGCCCAGCCGCTCGCGGATCTCCTTGAGGATCCGCACCGCGATCTCGTTCTGCTTGGCCGAGAGCTTGCCCGGCAGGGCCTCGAACCAGAGGGCGGCCTCGCGGATCGAGAGCTCGGTGACCTGGCCGATGTGGCGGCCGTCGATCCGGACGCAGAGCGCCTCGGGCTTGAGCCGGAAGCCCTGGCAGGCCTCGCAGCGGCTGGCCGACATGTAGCGCTCCAGCTCCTCGCGCATCCAGGCCGATTCGGTCTCGCGCCAGCGCCGCTGCAGGTTGGGCACCACCCCCTCGAACGGCTTGTTGGTCTTGAGGACCCGCAGCCCGTCCTCGAACTCGAGCGGGATCGCCTCCTCGCCCGAGCCGAACAGGATCAGCTCGCGCACCCGCCTGGGCAGCCGCTTCCAGGGCGTGGTCGGATCGGCGCCCAGATGCCGGCAGATCGAGAGCAGCGCCTGCGGGTAGTACATCATGGTCTGCGACGCCCAGGGCTCGACGGCACCCTGGGCGATCGACTTGTCCGGGTCGGGGACCACGAGCTCGGGGTCGACGCGCAGGAGCTTGCCGAGCCCGTCGCAGGCCGGGCAGGCGCCGTAGGGATTGTTGAAGCTGAACAGCCTCGGCTCGATCTCGGGCAGCGTGAAGCCCGAGACCGGGCAGGCGAACCTGGCCGAGAGCGTGGTCCGCGCCCGGCTGTCGGCATCCTCGACGATGGCGAGGCCGTCGGCGAGCTCGAGCGCGGTCTCCAGACTGTCGGCCAGGCGCTGGGCGAGATCGGGACCGACCACGAGGCGGTCGACCACCACCTCGATCTCGTGCTTGCGCTTCTTGTCGAGTGCCGGGACCTCCTCGATGTCGACCAGCGCGCCGTCGATCACGACGCGCTCGAAGCCGCGGCGCTGCAGCTCCTGGAGCTCCTTCCTGTACTCGCCCTTGCGGCCGCGGACGATGGGGGCCAGCAGGTGGAGCCGGGTCCCTTCCGGCATCGCCAGGATGCGGTCGACCATCTGCGAGACGGTCTGCGCCTCGATCGGCAGGCCCGTGACCGGCGAGTAGGGCACGCCCACCCGCGCCCAGAGGAGGCGCATGTAGTCGTAGATCTCGGTGACCGTCGCGACGGTCGAGCGCGGGTTGCGCGACGTGGTCTTCTGCTCGATCGAGATCGCCGGCGAGAGGCCCGTGATGAGGTCCACGTCCGGCTTCTGCATGAGCTCGAGGAACTGGCGGGCGTAG
The DNA here is from genome assembly GCA_037446605.1 of Geminicoccaceae bacterium. Taxonomy (GTDB): domain Bacteria; phylum Pseudomonadota; class Alphaproteobacteria; order Geminicoccales; family Geminicoccaceae; genus JANXAZ01. The sequence goes on from JBBIIE010000302.1 coordinate 2,719, forward strand.
GCGGAGAGCGATTCGACGTAGCGGCGCTGGCCTTCGGCGTAGATGGTGTCGAAGGCGAGCGACGACTTGCCCGAGCCGGACAGGCCGGTCACGACGACGAGCTTGTGGCGCGGAATGTCGAGGTCGATGCCCTTGAGGTTGTGCTCGCGGGCACCGCGGATGCGGATCCACTCGTCCATGGGCTCACCGGGAGAGCGACGCGCGACCCGCGCCACCGCCGATACGGCTTCATGCGCCGCCCGGATCGCCCGGGCAAGGGGTCGGGGCGCGTCACCTCCCCCTACCCCCGCGCCCTCGGCGCGTGGGCGAAGCCGATCGAGAGGCGGTTCCAGGCGTTGATCACCACGACGGCGAAGGCGAGCTCGGCGAGCTCGCGGTCGTCGAACGCCGCCCGCGCCTCGGCCCACACCGGCTCCGGCACGCCCGCCTCGCCGATCCGCGTCATCGCCTCGGCGAAGGCGAGGGCGGCGCGCTCGCGCGCGTCGAAGAAGGGCGTGTCGCGCCAGACCGGGAGGCAGTCGAGCCGCTGCTCGCTCTCACCCAGCGCGCGCAGCGCCCGGGCGTGGTTGTCGACGCAGTGCGCGCAGCCGTTGAGCTGCGAGCAGCGCAGGAAGACGAGCTCGATCAGCCGGCCCGCGAGCCGGCCCGCCTTGAGCGCGCCGGTCAGGCCCATGAGCGCCCGGAAGGGCTCCGGTGCCGCCTGCCAGTAGTCGAGCCTCGCGCGCATCGCCGCCTCCCCGGCCGTCCGCGCGCGAGACTAGGCCGGTGCCGCGGCTCCGGCCACCGTTCCGGCGG
>JBBIIE010000303.1:0-3507 GCA_037446605.1 Geminicoccaceae bacterium
GCTCGACGCCGCGGCGCTCGCGGCCGCGGGCGAGGGCGTGCCCGCGCTGCTGCACCTCTCGGACGGCGGCTGGCGGCTGCTCGAGGGGGTCGAGCGGCGCCGCGGGGTGACCGTCCTCGTCCTGCTCGATCCCGGCCGACCCGGCGCGCCGCCGGAGCGGATCGACCCGGTGAGCCTGGCCGAGCTCTGGGACGGCTGGACGGTGCTGGTGCGCCGGCGGTCGCCGCTGCTCTCGCTCGACCGGCCGTTCGGCATGGGCTGGATGCTCGCCCAGGTGCTGCGCGAGCGGCGGCTGTTCCGCGACATCGCCCTGGCGGCGCTGGTGAGCGGCTTCCTGGCCCTGGCCCCGCCGCTCTTCTACATGGTCGTGGTCGACCGGGTGCTGGTGCACGAGCGGATGGCGACGCTGCTCGTGCTGGTGCTGGCGATCCTCGTGGTGCTGGCGTTCGACACCGCGCTCGGCTTCGTGCGCCGCCGGCTCGTGGCGCTCGCCGCGGCGCGCATCGACGCGCGGATCGGCCTGCATCTCTTCGACCGGCTGATCGGGCTGCCGATCGACTTCTTCGAGCGGCGGCCGACCGGCGAGACCGTGCACAAGCTCGCCGAGGTCCGCCGCGTGCGGGCGTTCCTCACCGGCCAACTGCTCTCCGTGGTGCTCGACGGCGCCACGCTCGTCGTGCTGGTGCCGGCGATGTTCGTGCTGAGCCCGCCGCTCGCCACGCTGGTGCTGGCGATCGTCGGGCTGATGGCGGCGATCGTGGCGCTCTACATGGGGCCGATGCGGGTGGCCTACGCCCGGCTGGTCGAGGCCGAGCAGCGGCGCAGCGCCTTCCTGGTCGAGACGGTGGCCGGCATGCGCACGGTCAAGGCGCTCGCGCTCGAGCCCCTGCGGCGGCGTGCCTGGGACGCGCTCGCCGCGGCCTCGGTGCGCGAGGCGACCCGGCTGCAGCACCTCGCCAACCAGCCGCAGACCCTGCTCCAGCCGCTCGAGAAGCTGGTCTTCGCGGGCTCGCTCGCGCTCGGTGCCTGGCTGACGCTGAGCGGCGAGGCGCGCGTCCTGGCCGGCACGCTCGTGGCCTTCACCATGATCGCCGGGCGGGCCACCCAGCCGCTCGTCCAGCTCGCCGGCCTCCTGCAGCAGCTGCAGGAGGTCAAGGGGGCGCTCGCCCAGGTGGCCTCGGTGGTCGACCATCCGCCGGAGCGGCGGCGGGCGGCCGGGGTGCGGCCGCCGATCAGCGGTGCCATCGCCTTCGAGGGGGTGCGCTTCGCCTATCCGGGTGCCGCCCGCCCGGCGCTCGACGATGTCAGCTTCACGATCGAGCCCGGCCAGCTCGTCGGCATCATGGGGCGGAGCGGCTCGGGCAAGACGACGATCACCCGCCTGCTGCAGGGTCTGCACGACGACTACCAGGGCCTGATCCGCCTGGACGGGGTCGAGCTGCGCGAGATCGAGCTTCGCCACCTGCGCACGCGGATCGGCGTCGTGCTGCAGGACAGCTTCCTGTTCCACGGCACGATCCGCGACAACATCCTGGCCGGGCGGCCGGACGCGACGCCCGAGGAGGTCGTCGAGGCGGCCCGGCTGGCCGGTGCCGAGGAGTTCGTGGCGCGCCTGCCGCGCGGCTTCGACAGCCCGGTCGAGGAAGGCTCGAGCAACCTCTCGGGCGGGCAGCGGCAGCGGCTGGCGATCGCCCGCGTCCTCCTCATGCGGCCCTCGGTGCTGGTGCTCGACGAGGCGACGAGCGCCCTCGACCCGGACAGCGAGGCGCTGGTCACCGCCGGCCTGCGCCGGATCGCCCGCGGCCGCACCCTGCTCGTGGTCAGCCACCGGCTCGCCTCGCTCGTCGAGTGCGACCAGATCCTGGTGCTCGACCAGGGGCGGCTCGCCGATCGCGGGCGGCACGCCGAGCTGCTCGGCCGCTGCGAGCTCTACCGCCATCTCTGGCTCGTCCAGAACCGCCACCTGCAGGCGGCCGCGACCGTGCCGTTCCGCATCGGAGGACCGCGTGAGCCCGCCAAGGTCGCCTGATCCGGGGGACGGGGGCCGGGCCGCCCGGGCCGCGCTCGCCGAGTTCTCCGGCCCGAGCCGGGCGATCGCCGAGGCACCGCTGCCGGCCGGGGCGGGGCTCGTGCCGTGGCTGGTCGCGGCCCTCCTGGTGGCGCTCGTCGGGCTCGCCGCCCTGGTTCCGATCGAGCGCGTCGTGATCGCCCGCGGCCGGGTAGTGGCGGAGAGCCCGCCGATCGTCGTGCAGCCGCTCGAGACCGCCGTGCTGCGCAGCCTGGATGTGCGCGAGGGCGACCGGGTCGAGGCCGGCGCCCGGCTCGCCGCGCTCGATCCGACGTTCCCGGACGCCGATGTCGGCCAGCTCGCCCGCCGCGCCGCCGGCCTCGCCGCCGAGGTCGCCCGGCTCGAGGCCGAGGTCGAGGGGCGCGAGCCCGTGGGCGAGCCGGACGATCCCGACCTCCGCCTGCAGCGGCTGGTCTTCGCGCACCGCGCGGCCGAGCATCGCGCCGCCCTCGCCCGCTACGACGAGCGGATCAGGGCCGCCGAGGCCGGGCTGCGGCGTCTCGAGGGCGACGGCGAGCATCTGCGCACGCGCCTCGGGCTCGTCTCCGAGATCGAGCGGATGCGCATCCGGCTCGAGGACAACCGCACCGGCAGCCGGCTCGCCCGGCTGATCGCCACCGACGGCCGCGTGGAGGTCGCCCGCAGCCTGGCCGCGAGCGAGGCGGCCGCGGAGGCGAGCCGCCACGAGCTCGAGGGCCTGCGCGCCGAGCGCGACATGTACCTCCGGCAGTGGTCGGCGCGCCTCGTCGAGGAACTGGCCGCCCGGCGGGTCGAGCTCGACCGCACCCGTGAGGAGCTGACCAAGGCCACCCGCCGCCGCGAGCTGGTCGAGCTGCGCGCGCCCGAGGCCGCCATCGTGCTCGAGGTGGCCCGGCTGGCGCCCGGGGCGGTGCTCGCCTCGGGTGCCCGGCTCGCCACGCTCGTGCCGGTCGCGGCACCGCTCGAGGTGGAGGTGGAGATCGCCGCGGCCGACCAGGCCTTCGTCAAGCCGGGCGACCCGGTCCGCCTCAAGCTCGACGCGTTCCGCCATCTGCGCCACGGCACCGCGCGCGGCACGGTCCGCACGGTGAGCCCCGACGCCTTCACCCGCCTGCGCGACGAGCGGCCGGCGCCGGCCGCGGTCTACCGGGCGCGCATCGCGCTGGAGGCGCTCGAGCTGCGCGACGTGCCCGAGGGCTTCCACCTCGTTCCCGGCACGCCGCTCGCCGCCGAGATCGTGGTCGGCGCCCGGGCCGTGCTCGGCTACTTCCTCGAGGGGGCGCTCGGCACGCTCGGCGAGGGGCTGCGCGAGCCGTGAGCCGGGCCGCTCCGGGGGCGGGTGGCGGTCGGGCCGGCAGTCGTGAGCGCGGGGCTCACCTTCGTCTCGGCCCGGCTGCTCCTCGTTCCGGGGGTGGAGGAGTGGTGCCGCCCGAACGAATACGTGAACGACGTGCAGCGCG
>JBBIIE010000304.1:0-3504 GCA_037446605.1 Geminicoccaceae bacterium
CGCAGCGACGGGTGCCGAATCGGCGGGCGCCGGCGCTCGCGGCCCTTGAACTTTCCTACTGCATTGCGATATGGATTGTGCAGCGCAGCAAACCGGCAAGAGGAGGGTCCCGTGACTGCCAAGTCTACTTCGTCCGCCATGCCCAAGTTCGAGATGCCCAAGTTCGAGATGGACGGCTGGGTCGCCCTGCACAAGGCGAACCTGGAGACCGCGGTCGCGGCCCAGAAGATCCTCTTCGACCTCTGGCAGACCGTCGCCAAGCGTCAGGTCGAGATGGTCAAGGAGTCGTTCGGCAAGTTCGACTCGCTCGTGAAGGGCTTCGACGCCAAGAAGCAGCCCAAGGAGTATGTCGAGGACGCCAAGGCGGTCCTCGAGAAGGCGATGGCCGACGCCAAGGAGACCCTCGATCTCGGCATGAAGGCGCAGGCCGAGGTGGTCGACCTCCTGGTCAAGCGGGCGGCCGCCAATCTCGACGAGGTCAAGGCGCTCGCCGCCTGATCGTACCCGACACACCGTCTCCGTCGATCGCCGAGGCAGGCCCCGGTGGGCGACCACCGGGGCCTGCTCGTCTCCAGTCGGTCCCGGCCGCCAACTCGACCCGCAGTTGCGTGCGGTCCGCGCTTGCGCGACAAGGGCGGCCCGCGGCGATCGCTCGCCGCCGCTCCGGAGCCCGCCATGGCGCTGCGCGATCCGCACGTCCCCCTGCCCAGCGCGCGCGAGGATGCGCTGCGCGAGCCGCCGCGCCCGGACACCCCCCAGACCCGCTCGCCGAGCTACCGGCTCGCGTTCACCGACGTCGAGTTCCTGCTGCGCGAGGAGCTGCGCCCGGTCCGCCTGCAGCTCGAGCTGTTGAAGCCCGAGCTCGAGCTCGGCCGGCAGGGGATCGAATCGACCATCGTGGTGTTCGGCAGCGCGCGCATCGTCGAGCCGGCGCTCGCCCGGCAGCGGCGCAGCGAGGCCGAGCAGGCCGCCCGCGCGCACCCCGACGACCCCGGAGCCGCCCGCCGGCTGGCGATCGCCGCACGCCTCGAGCAGCTCTCCCGGCACTACGAGGAGGCGCGCCGCTTCGCCCAGCTCGTGGCCCGGGACAGCGGCGGGGACGGCCGGCACCGCTTCGTGATCGTGACCGGCGGCGGTCCCGGCATCATGGAGGCGGCCAATCGCGGCGCCACCGAGGGCGGCGCGCCGACCATCGGCCACAACATCGTCCTGCCCCAGGAGCAGGCCCCCAACCCCTGGGTCACGCCGGAACTGTGCTTCCGCTTCCACTATTTCGCCCTGCGCAAGATGCACCTCCTCACCCGCGCCCGCGCGCTCGTCGTCTTCCCCGGCGGCTACGGCACGCTCGACGAGCTGTTCGAGACCCTGTGCCTGATCCAGACCGGCAAGGCCCGGTCGATGCCGGTGCTGCTCTTCGACGAGAACTACTGGCGCAGCATCGTCAACTTCGACTCCATGGTCGAGCAGGGCGTGATCGACGAGCACGACCTGGCCATCTTCCGGTTCGTGGAGACCGCCGAGCAGGCGTGGCAGGCGATCCGCGATCATTACGAAAAACGCGAGTGAGGCGTTCGTTTTTCACCTTTAGGTTGCTAACGATCGCACCCGCTGCTAGCTCCGGAGCGAGCCTCGGAGCACTGGACGGAACCCTCGATGCCGATCCGGTTGACCTTCCACGGCGCCGCCTCGACGGTCACCGGGAGTTGCTGTCTGGTCGAGCATCCGGGCGGACGCTTCCTGGTCGACTGTGGCCTGTTCCAGGGCACCAAGACGATCCGCGAGCTCAACTACCGGCCGCTGCCCTTCTCCGCGGTCGGGCTCGAGTTCGTGCTCCTGACGCACGCCCACATCGACCATTGCGGCCTCCTCCCGAAGCTCCTGCGCGCCGGGTTCCGCGGGCCGATCATGGCGACCGAGCCGACCGCCGATCTCCTGGCCTTCGTCCTCCCCGACGCGGCCGACATCCAGGAGAGCGAGGTGGCGCGGCTGAATGCCCGCAACCGGCGTCGCGGCCGCCCCGAGGTGGAGCCGATCTACCGCCGCCGCGACGCCGCGGCCTGCCTCGAGCGTCTCGAGCCCTGCGACTACGGCCGCTGGTTCGAGCCGGGCCGCGGCGTGCGGGCGCGCCTCTGGAACGCCGCCCACATCCTGGGCTCGGCCTCGATCGAGCTCGAGATCGAGGACGGGCCCGGGGCACCGCTGCGCCTCCTCTTCTCGGGCGACGTCGGACCCAACGAGCGCGCGCTGCACGCCGACCCCGAGGGGCCGAGCGGGCTCGACCATCTGGTGGTCGAGAGCACCTATGGCGGCCGCGACCGCGAGGACGTCACCGTCGAGCAGCGGCGGCGACGGCTCGCCCGCGAGGTCGGCGAGGCGCTGGCCGCCGGCGGGCCCCTCCTGATCCCGGCCTTCGCCGTCGAGCGCAGCCAGGAGCTCCTCTACACGCTGCTCGATCTCATGGAGCGCGGCGAGCTTCCGAGCGTCCCGCTGTTCCTCGATTCGCCGCTCGCGGTCAAGGCGACGCAGGTGTTCACCCGCCACCGCGACGCGCTGAGCGAGGCCGGCGACCTCGTCCGGCTTTTCGCCGGTCCGCGCCTCCGGCTGTGCGAGCGGCCCGAGGACAGCGAGGCCATCGACCGGGTCGACGGCCCGGCGATCGTCCTGGCGGCGAGCGGCATGTGCGAGGCCGGGCGCATCCGCCGGCACCTGCGCAACCATCTCTGGCGCCCCGAGGCCACGGTGCTGTTCGTCGGCCACCAGGCCGCCGGCACGCTCGGGCAGGTGATCCTGTCCGGTGAGAAGCGCGTGCGGATCGGCGGCGAGGAGGTCGCGGTGCGCGCCCGCATCCGCGCGATCGACGCCTTCTCCGCGCACGCCGACCACAAGGAGCTGGTCGCCTGGGTGCAGGCGCGGCGGCCGATCGCGGGCAGCCTGTTCCTCACCCACGGCGAGGAGGCGGCCGCCTCGGCCCTGCGCGCCGAGCTCGCCGCCGGCGGCCTCGACCCGCTCGGCATCGTCGTCCCGCAGCTCGACCAGTGCTTCGAGCTCGTGCGCGGCGCCGCGGCGCGGCCGGTGCCGGCGCCCGCCCGGCTCGATCCGCGCGTCGCCGGCATCGCCGCCGACTGGCACAACGCCTATGCCCGCCTGCTCCTCGACATCGCCGACGAGGTGCGTCGCCTGCCCGACGACCGCTCGCGGCTGGAGCTGCTCGGCCGATTGCGGCGGACCCTGCGTGCCTGACATACCCGAGGGCGCAGCCCGGTGCGCCTGTGTCGCGATCTTGTGACATCGTCAACCCTGCCGCCGGCAGGATGGCTGCGACGCTCGTGCAGCCCTGGCCGGCCCGGGACCACCCGGGCAGGCTGTCCCGCGGCAGGGGGGCACCACAGCGTCGAGCGCTGGGTGGCGAACATGAGGGACCAGGCTGGCGACGATGGCGGAGCGGCCCGCGTGATCCGCGCCCGGGACCTCGGGCGCATGGTGGCCGCCTGGCCGCCGCGCGCC
>JBBIIE010000305.1:0-3498 GCA_037446605.1 Geminicoccaceae bacterium
GCGAGGTCGGGCTCGGGCATGCGCGGGCTCCCCGGTGCGGGCGGCGCCGGAGGCTAGCAGCGCCGCGCCGGGCCGCAAGCGGCGGCCGTCGGCCGCACGCGGTTGCATCGCCGCCGGCCACCGCTATAGTCCGCTCCGCTCCGGTCTCATCACCCTTCCGAGGAGCCGATGCTGGTCTCTCCGGCCTACGCCCAGGGCTCGGGCGCCGCGGGCGGTGACGTGTTCGTCTCGCTCCTGCCGCTCGTCCTGATCTTCATCGTCTTCTACTTCCTGCTGATCCGCCCGCAGCAGCAGAAGATGAAGCAGCACAGGGCCATGCTCGAGGCGCTCAAGAAGGGCGATCAGGTGCTGACCGGCGGCGGCATCGTCGGCAAGGTCACCCGCGTCGACAGCGACGGCATGGTGATGGTCGAGATCGCCCAGGGCGTGCAGGTCAAGATCGCGAAGGGCACGATCTCCGATCTGCTCAACAAGCCGGTGGCGGCCGCCAACGAGAACGCCGGGGCGACCGGCGCGGCCGGCGGTGGCGGCCTGTTGAGCCGGCTCTTCAAGCGCTGAGCCTGCCGCGGTGCGCATCCCCGCCTGGAAGCGTTGGCTCGTGGGGGTCGTCGGCCTCGTGGCGCTGCTCGCGCTGGTCCCGAACTTCCTCTCCGGCGAGACGATCGCCCGCCTGCCCGGCTTCCTGCCCAAGAACCACGTCGTGCTCGGCCTGGATCTGCAGGGCGGCTCGCAGCTCCTGCTCGAGGTCGAGGCCAGGGCGGTGGTCAAGGATCGCCTGGAGCAGCTCGTGGGCGAGGTGCGCCAAGCGCTGCGCACCGCACAGCTCGGCTATCGCGGCCTGGCCGTGCAGGGGGAATCGGTGGTCCTCACCCTGACCGATCCCGGGCGGCTCGACGCGGCGCGCGCCGAGCTCGCCCGGCTCAACCCGCTCCTGCCGGCGGCCGGCTTCGGCGCCGGCTCGGTGCGCGAGCTCGAGATCGAGGGCCAGGCCGACGGCCGCATCCGTCTCGCGCTCTCGGAGCGGGCGCGGGCCGAGCGGATCGGTGCCGCGGTGACGCAGTCCCTCGAGGTGGTGCGGCGGCGGATCGACGAGCTCGGCACCCGCGAGGCCTCGATCCAGCGCCAGGGCACCGACCGGATCCTCGTCCAGGTGCCGGGCGAGCGCAATCCCGAGGCGATCAAGCGGCTGTTGGGCAAGACCGCCCGGCTCACCTTCCACATGGTGGCGATGGAGGCCGACCCGGCCGAGGTGCGCGCCGGGCGCGGACCGGCCGGTGTCGTGCTCGTCGAGTCGGCCGAGCGCGGCGGTCCGCGCGAATGGGCGCTCCACCGCCAGGTCGAGCTCTCGGGTGAGAACCTGGTCGACGCCCAGGCCACCTTCCAGAACAACGAGCCGGTGGTGAGCTTCCGCTTCGACAGCCAGGGCGCGCGCAAGTTCGGCCGCATCACCCAGGAGAACGTCGGCCGCCTGTTCGCCATCGTGCTCGACGACAAGGTCATTTCGGCCCCCCGGATCCGCGAGCCGATCCTGGGCGGCTCGGGCATCATCTCGGGCAGCTTCACCACCGAGACCGCCAACGAGCTGGCGGTGCTCCTGCGGGCCGGTGCGCTGCCGGCGCCGTTGACGGTGATCGAGGAGCGGACGGTCGGCCCCGACCTCGGCGCCGATTCGATCCGGGCCGGCGTGATCGCCTCGATCGTGGCGTTCCTCGCGGTGGTCGTCTTCATGGTCCTCTATTACGGCCTGTTCGGCGTGATCGCCGACCTGGCGCTCCTCCTGAACCTCGTCCTGATCGTGGCCGCCATGTCGCTCCTGGGCGCCACGCTGACCCTGCCGGGCATCGCCGGCATCGTCTTGACCATGGGCATGGCGGTCGATTCGAACGTCCTGATCTTCGAGCGCGTGCACGAGGAGCTCGGCAACGGCCGGACGCCGCTCACCGCGCTCGAGACCGGCTTCAACGAGGCGTTGCGGACGATCGTGGACGCCAACCTCACGACGCTCATCGCCGGCGCCGTGCTCTTCCAGTTCGGCACCGGGCCGATCAAGGGCTTCGCGGTCACCCTCGTGATCGGCGTGATCACGACCATGTTCACCGCGGTCACCGTGACCCGCATGATGGTGGCCGCCTGGTACTGGCGCGCCCGTCCGGCGCAGTTCGCGATCTGAGGCCCCGATGCGCGTCCTGCCCCGGATCGTCCCCGACGGCACGAACTTCCCGTTCTTCAGGTACCGGCACTGGGCCTTCGCCGGCTCGGCCGTGGTGATCGTCGCGGCGATCGTCATGATGCTCGTGCGCGGCTTCAACCTCGGCATCGACTTCGCCGGCGGTATCCTGCTCGAGGTCAGGACGCCGGGGCCGGCGCGGCTGGCCGAGATGCGCGAGACGCTCGGCGGGCTCGGGCTCGGCGAGGTGGCGCTCCAGGAGGCCGGCTCCGCCGATCTCGTCCTGATCCGCGTGGTCCGCCAGCCGGGCGACGAGAGCGCCCAGCAGGCGGCGATCGAGAGGATCAAGCAGACCCTCGACCAGGCCTTCGGCCCCGGCCTCGACTACCGGCGCGCCGAGTTCGTCGGCCCCAAGGTCGGCGAGGAGCTGCGCCGCGACGGCACGCTCGCGGTGGTGATCGCCCTCGCCCTGGTGCTCGTCTATCTCTGGTTCCGCTTCGAGTGGCAGTTCGGCGTCGGTGCCATCCTCGCCTGTGTCCACGACGTCTTCGCCGTCCTGCTCGTGTTCACCTTGAGCGATCTGGAGTTCAATCTCTCGAGCATCGCCGCGATCCTGACCGTCGTCGGCTACTCCTTGAACGACACGGTCGTCGTCTACGATCGCGTGCGCGAGAACCTCCGGCGCTACAAGAGTCTGCCGATCGACCAGCTGATCGACCGGAGCGTCAACGAGACGCTCGCGCGCACGGTGATGACCACCGGGACCACGCTCCTGGCGCTCCTGGCGCTCTACGCCTTCGGTGGACCGGTCATCCAGGGCTTCACCTTCGCGATGCTGTTCGGGATCCTGGTCGGCACCTACTCGACCACCTACATCGCCGCGCCCGTGCTCTACTATCTGAAGCTCCGCCCCGCCGCGCTGGCGGCGGAGGAGCCGGCCGCCAAGGCCGGCTGAGACCGCGTGGAGCTGCGGCCCGCACCGATCGGCGACCGCCCCTTCGTCCGCGCCTACGGGCCGGGTGGCTTCACGATCGGCGCGACCCGTCTCGAGGGCTCGCTCCTCCTCCTGCCGGACCGGATCGAGCGCTGGGCGCCGGCCGATCCGAACGACCTGGCCGCCGAGGATTTCCGGCTGCTGCGGCCGCTCGCCGGCGGTGCGGTGAGCCTGCTCGTGCTCGGCCTGGGTGCGGCCAACCGGCCGGTCCGGGCAGCTCTCCTGGCCGAGCTGCGCGCCTGGGGGCTCGCCGTCGAGGCGGCCGCGACGCCGGCCGCCTGCCGCACCTGGAACCTCGTCCTGGCCGAGGAGCGGCGCGCCGCGGCGGCACTCCTGG
>JBBIIE010000306.1:0-3488 GCA_037446605.1 Geminicoccaceae bacterium
TCCTCGCCGCCGCTGGGGGCGAGGCCGACCCGGACATCCGCCGCCGCCTCGCCCAGGACGACGGCCAGCTGGCCCTGGTCGACGAGGGCACCTTCCTGTTCATCCTCGACTGGCAGCGCCGCCGCCTGCAGGGCCAGGAGGCCCGCGGCGAGGCGCTCGACCCGGCGGCCGAGGCGCGCCGGCTGCAGGAGGCCGGCCGGGTGCAGACGGTGCGGCGGACGACGGAGGCGGGTGGATGAGCGAGACCGGCCTGATCCCGATCACCGGCGCGGTCCCGACCGCGATGTTCAACCCCGTGACCTTCACGCTCGCCAACGGCATGCAGGTGGTGGTCGTCACCAACCGCCGGGCGCCGGTGGTGGCGCACTATGTCTGGTACCGGATCGGCTGCGCCGACAGCCCGCCCGGCAAGTCCGGCCTGCCGCACTTCCTCGAGCATCTGATGTTCAAGGGCACGAAGCGGGTGCGGCCCGGCGAGTTCAGCAAGATCGTGGCGCGCAACGGCGGCAACGACAACGCGTTCACTTCATACGACTACACCGCCTACTTCCAGATGATCGCGCGGGACCGGCTCGATCTCGTGATGGGGCTCGAGGCCGACCGCATGGCCAACCTCGATCTGTCCGACGAGCACGTCTATCCCGAGCGCGACGTGATCCTGGAGGAGCGCAAGCAGCGGGTCGACAACGAGCCGCAGGCGCTCCTGGGCGAGGCGCTCAACGCCGCGCAGTTCCTCCACCATCCCTACCGGTTGCCGATCATCGGCTGGCTGCACGAGATCGCGGGCTACACCCGCGAGGACGCCCTCGCCTTCTACGAGCAGTGGTACACGCCCTCCAACGCCATCCTGATCGCCGTCGGCGACATCGATGCGGACGCGCTCCGGCCGCTGGCCGAGCGGCACTACGGCGCCCTGCCCGGGCGGACGGTGGCGGAACGCCGTCGGGTCCAGGAGCCGCCCCAGCATGCCGGCCGGCGCGTCGAGCTCGCCGACCCGCGGGTGCGCCAGCCCTCGCTCGTGCGCTCCTACCTCGCCCCCTGCCAGCACCGCGCGCCGGCCGAGCGGACCGCCGCCCTCGAGGTGCTGTTCGAGCTCCTGGGCGAGGGGTCCACGAGCCGGCTCTACCGCGAGCTCGTGGTCGAGCAGGGCCTCGCCGCCTCGGCCGGCGCCCACTACCAGCCCTGGAGCCTCGATCCGACCGCCGCCCGGGTCTACGCCACGCCGCGCCCGGGCCAGAGCCTGGAGCGGCTCGAGGGCGCCCTGGATGCGCTCGTCGCGCGGCTGCTCGACGGCGGCGTCGAGGAGGACGAGCTGGAGCGGGTCAAGCGCCGGATGATCGCCGAATCGATCTATGCGCGCGACTCGCTCGGCGGGGTCGCCCGCATCCTCGGCATGGCGCTCTGCACCGGGCTCGACCTGGCCTCGGTCGAGGGCTGGCCGCAGCGGATCGCCGCCGTCGAGCGCGCCGCCGTCGAGGAGGCGGCACGCGCCGTCCTCGTCCCGGCGCACGCCGTGACCGGCCGGCTCCTGCCCGCCGACGGAGCCGCCGATGGCTGAGCGAACCGGCCCCGCGCCGGCCCGGGTCGAGGAGGTGGTGAGCCCGGGCGGGCGCCGCGCCTATCTGGTGACCGAGCGGTCGGTACCGTTCCTCACCATGGAGCTCTGCTTCCGGGGCGGTGCGGCCTACGACCCCCCCGACCGGGCCGGCCTCGCCAAGATGTGCGCGGGCCTCCTCGACGAGGGCGCCGGCCCCTACGACAGCCAGGCCTTCCGCCGCGAGCTCGAGGACAACGCGATCCGGCTCTCCTGCGACGCCGACCAGGACCGGATCAGCGTGCACCTGAAGACCCTGACGGCGACCCGCGAGCACGCCTTCGAGCTGCTCCGCCTCGCCCTCACCGAGCCGCGCTTCGATGCCGAGCCGGTCGAGCGGATCCGAAGCCAAATCCAGGCCGAGCTGCGGCGGCGCGCCAGCGACCCGAACTACGTCGCGGCGCGGGCCTGGTTCGCCCGCGCCTTCGACGGCCACGGCTACGGCCGGCCGGTGCTGGGCACCGCCGAGACGGTGGCGCGCATCGGCCGCGACGAGCTCGCGGCGGTGGCGCGCGAGCGCCTCGCCCGCCGCGACCTCGCCATCGGCGTGGCCGGCGACATCGGCCCCGAGGAGCTCGCCGCCCTGCTCGACCGCGCGCTCGGCGCGCTGCCGGAGCGGGCGCAGCTGCCCGAGGTGGAGCCGGTCGCACCCGCGGTCGGCGACACCATCGTCGTGCCGATGCCGATCCCGCAGAGTGTGGTGACCTTCGGGCGCAGCGGGCTGCACACCGGCGATCCCGATTACCCGGCCGCGACCATCGCCAACTACGTGCTCGGCGGCGGCGGCTTCAGTTCCCGGCTCATGGAGGAGGTGCGCGAGAAGCGCGGGCTCGCCTACTCGGTGTACAGCTCGCTGCAGGACGCCAGCGCGGCACCGCTCTGGCTCGGCGCGGTGGCGACCAGCAACGAGCGGGTGGCCCAGTCGCTCGAGCTGGTCCGCGCCGAGGTCGCGCGCCTCGCCACCGGCGAGCTCGAGCCCGGCGAGCTCGAGGACGCCAAGACCTACCTGACGGGCTCCTTCCCGCTGCGCCTTTCGACCAACGACCAGCTCGCCAAGGTGCTCGTCACCATGATGGTGCACGGGCTCGGCCGCGACTATCTGGAGCGGCGCAACGCCCTGGTCGAGGCGGTCGGGCCCGAGGACGTGCGGCGCGTCTGCCGGCGGCTCTACGCCGGCGAGCTCCTGGTCGCCGTCGCCGGCCGGCCCGAGGGCCTGCCGGGCTGAGCCGGACCCGTGCCGGCGATCCGCGTCCTCGCCGAGGAGACCGTCAACCGGATCGCCGCCGGCGAGGTCGTCGAGCGCCCGGCCTCGGTGGTCAAGGAGCTGGTCGAGAACGCGCTCGACGCCGGCGCCCGGCAGGTCTCGGTCGAGCTCGCGGGCGGCGGCCGCGACCTCGTGCTGGTGGTCGACGACGGCTGCGGCATCCCGGCCGACGAGCTGCCCCTGGCGGTGCAGCGCCACGCCACGTCCAAGCTCGCCGACGAGGCGTTGGTGCGGATCACCACGCTCGGCTTCCGCGGCGAGGCCCTGCCCTCGATCGGCGCGGTCGCCCGGCTGACCCTCACGAGCCGCCCGCCCGACGCCGAGAGCGCCTTCACCCTCGTGGTCGAGGGCGAGCGGATCGACGGGCCGCGGCCGGCCGCCGGGCCCACGGGCACCCGGGTCGAGGTCCGCGACCTGTTCCGCCGCACCCCGGCCCGGCTCAAGTTCCTCAAGTCCGAGCGGGCCGAGCTCGGCGCCGCGCTCGCCGCGGTCGAGCGGCTGGCCCTCGCCCGCCCCGAGATCGGCTTCAGGCTGGTCGCGGACGGCCGCCGCCTGCTCGACCTCGCCCCGGGTGTGGGCGACCGCGCCGCGCGCACCCTCGCCCGGGCGCTCGCGCTGCTCGGCCGCGAG
>JBBIIE010000307.1:0-3481 GCA_037446605.1 Geminicoccaceae bacterium
AGCATTGCCACCCGACCGCCGGCCGGCCGTCGGGCGGCTCAGCCCGGGATCGGCGGACGCGCGTCGAGCCAGGTGCCGCCGGCCGCGGCGCTCCGGGCGACCGCGTGGATGGCGGCCATCGAGCGCAGGCCGTCGACGGCGCGCGGGTAGAGGTCGGTGGCCGGGTCGGGCGCCCGACCCTCCTTCCGGGCGCGGATCGCCCGGGCGAGGTCGCGGTAGATCGTGGCGAAGGCGAGCGGCACGCCCTCGGGGTGGCCGATCGTCAGCCGCGTGGCGGACGCCGCCTCGGGCGAGAGGCCCGCCTCACCGCGCTCGATCACCTGCGAGCGCCCGCCGAGCGGTGTGTGGTGGAGCTGGTCCGGCCGCTCCTGCGCCCAGCGCAGCCCGCCGCGCTCGCCGAACAGCTGGAGGGTGAGGCCGTGCTGGCGGCCGATCGCGATCGAGGAGGTCCAGAGCCGCCCGACCGTCCCGCCCGACATGCGGAAATTGACCTGGGCATCGTCCTCGAGCAGGCGGCCCGGGACGCAGGACACGGCATCCGCCGCGAGCCGCTCGACCTCCTGGCCGGTGACGAAGCAGGCGAGGTGCAGGGCGTGGATGCCGCAGTCGGCGAACTGCGCCGAGACGCCGGCCTGGGCCGGGTCGTAGCGCCAGCGCACGCGCGGATTGTCGGCATCGGCGGCGTCGGCATGGTGGCCGTGCGCGAACTCGGCCACGACGAGCCTGATCCGCCCGAGCTCGCCGCGTGCCACCATGGCCCGCATGTGGCGGACGAGCGGGTAGCCCGTGTAGCCGTAGTTGACCGCGCAGATGCGGCCGCGGGCCTCGGCCAGTCGGACGATCGCCAGGGCCTCGGCCACGGTCGTGGTCAGGGGCTTCTCGCAGAGCACGTCGAAGCCCGCCTCGAGGAACGCCCGGGTGATCGCGAAGTGGGAGGCGTTCGGGGTGGCGACCGTGACGAGCTCGACCCGGTCGGCCCGGCCGCGCTCGCCCGCGAGCATCTCCCGCCAGTCGCCATAGGCGCGGTCGGCGGCGAGCCCGAGCCGGCGGCCGAAGGCGCGCCCGGCCTCGGGCCGGTGGTCGAGCGCGCCGGCGGTGAAGGCGAACTCCCCGTCGAGGGTGGCGGCGATCCGGTGGACCGGCCCGATCTGGCTGCCCTCGCCCCCGCCGATCAGCCCCCAGCCGAGCCTCGCCATCCTCCGCCTCCTCGCGCCCGGGGCCGACGGACGGAGGATAGGCGGCGCCGTGGCGGCCGGGCAACCGGGAGGGAAGACCTCGAACGTGACGAGGCTCCTCGCCGTCCGCCGCGCGGGAAGCTGGCCTTCCGACGTCCGACCGATCGTTCACGCGGCAGGACGCTGCAGCCCCGTCGTCCCGCTCGTTCCGCGGTCCCCGACCCGGTCGACCGGCCGTCGGGCGCTCGAGCTCCGGCCGGCACGCCGCGGCGGCTCGCCGGTCAGTGGTTCCGGCGCGGGGCGGGGCCGTGGGTTTCGACGACCTTGAGGTGCAGGACCGCGGGCTCGAGGCAGGCGCCGGTCGAGAGCTGGCCCACCATCTGCCGGTAGATCGTCTGCCAGGGGGTCTGGCTCGGCGGGATCCGCGGCGGCTCCTTGGCGAGCTTCTGCCGCCGGCGCTCGATCTCCTCGGCCGAGATCAGGACGTCGAGGCGTCCGCTGCGCAGGTCGAGGCGGACCGGATCGCCGGTCGCCAGGATCGCCAGGTTGCCGCCGACCGCGGCCTCGGGCGAGGCGTTGAGGATCGAGGGGCTCTCCGAGGTGCCCGACTGGCGGCCGTCGCCGATCGTCGGCAGCGCCTTGATCCCCTTCTCGATCAGCTTCCTGGGCGGCCGCATGTTGACCACCTCGGGCGCGCCCGGATAGCCCACCGGCCCGCAATAGCGGATGAACAGGAACGAGTTCTCGTCGACCTCCAGCTCCGGGTCGTCGACCCGGGCGTGGTAGTCCTCCGGACCGTCGAACACGACCGCCCGGCCCTCGAAGATGCCCGGATGCTCGGGATGCTCGAGATACTTCCGGCGGAACTCGGGGGTGACGACCGAGGTCTTCATGACCGCGGCATCGAAGATGTTGCCGGATATGACGACGAAGCCGGCCTCCGGCATCAGCGGGTCCTCGTAGGGCCGGATCACCCGCCGGTCCGAGGCGAACGGCAGCCCGGCCAGGTTCTCGGCCACCGTCCGGCCGGTCACGGTCAGGGCCTCGCCGTGCAGCCGCCCGGCCTTCAACAGCTCCTTGAGGACCGCGGGCAGGCCGCCGGCCCGGAAGTACTCCTCGCAGAGATACTCGCCGGCCGGCTGGACGTTGACGAGCAACGGCACGTCACGGCCGAGCTCCCAGTCCTTGACGTCGAGCGGGACCCCCATGTGGCGGGCGATCGCGATCACGTGCGGCGGACAGTTGGTCGAGGCGCCGATCGCGGCGGCCGCGACGATCGCGTTCTCGAAGGCCGCGCGGGTCAGGATCTTCGATGGCCGCAGGTCCTCGTGCACCATGCCGACGATGCGCTTGCCGGTGGCGTAGGCCATCTGGCCGCGCTCGCGGTAGGGGGCGGGGATGGCGGCGCAGCCGGGCAGGCTCATGCCGAGCGCCTCGGCCATGGCGTTCATCGAGGAGGCCGTGCCCATGGTGTTGCAGTGGCCGATCGAGGGCGCGGAGGCCACCGCCATCTCCTGGAACTCCTCGTAGCCGATCTCCCCCTTGGCCCAGAGCTGGCGGGCGTGCCAGAGGATCGTTCCCGAGCCCGCGAGCCCGCCCTGGTAGTAGCCGTTGAGCATCGGCCCGCCGGACAGCACGATGGCCGGGATGTCGACCGTGGCAGCACCCATCAACAGCGCGGGCGTGGTCTTGTCGCAGCCGGTGGTGAGCACGACGCCGTCGATCGGGTAGCCCCACAGGACCTCGACCAGCGAGAGGTACTGCAGGTTGCGGTCGAGCATCGCGGTCGGCCGCTTGCCGGTCTCCTGGATCGGATGGACCGGGAACTCGAGCGGGATCCCGCCGGCATCGCGGATGCCGTCGGCGACGCGCTTGGCGAGGTCGAGATGGTGGCGGTTGCAGGGCGCCAGATCGGAGCCGGTCTGGGCGATGCCGATGATCGGCCGGCCCGACTGCAGCTCCTCGCGGGTGAGGCCGAAATTGACGTACTTCTCGAGGTACAGGGCGGTCATGTCCGGCTCGTGCGGATCGTCCCACCACTCCTGCGAGCGGAGCCGCCGCCTGGCCTCACCGTCGCCCTTGCCCGCCATCCCACCCTCCCCCGTGCGGTCCCTGGTCGTCCCGACCGGCCCCGACCCTTCAACGCCGGGCCATCCGCGCCGTCAAGGCGAGCCGCGGGTGGGGTGCCCAGCGGCCGGACGGGGCGCGGCCGGCGCATCGCGGACCCGGCGCCGACCCGCGCCGTTGCCGCCCCGCCGACCGCATGACAGCCGACCCGACGGGTCTCGTTCCCGACGGTGGAGGCG
>JBBIIE010000308.1:0-3459 GCA_037446605.1 Geminicoccaceae bacterium
CCGAGGCGCCGCCGCCCGGCCGCCCCCGCCCTCAGCGGTGCGCGGCGTTGATCCTGGAGAGCGCCGCCGGACCCGGGCAGAGCTCGGCCTCGGCGAGCCGGTTCAGGGGGGTCGCCACCGTGCCGAGCTCGGCGTGCAGGTCGGTCGAGTGCGGCTCGACATAGAGCAGGCCCGTGACGATCTCGCCCCGCGCCTGGTGCTCGAAGAGATAGTCCATCGCCGCCACCCGGTCGGTCGGGTCGTAGTCGGCCTCGAGCTTCAACAGGCGCAGGATCGAGCCGTCGTGCTGCGGCACGTCGATCGTCTCGCCCTGGGCGTACGCGGCGGTGATCGGCTTCTGCGGCAGGATGACGTCGAGCCGGTTCACGGCGTCGTTGTGCTCGCGCACGAAGTCGAAGCTCTTGGTCGAGCCCTTGTGGTTGTTGAACGTCACGCAGGGGCTGATGATGTCGAGGAAGGCGGCGCCCTTGTGGCGCAGCGCCCCCTTGATCATCGGCACGAGCTGCGCCTTGTCGCCGGAGAAGCCGCGGCCGACATAGGTGGCACCGAGGAGGAGGGCGAGCGCCACGAGGTCGATCGGGCTGTCGGTGTTGACCACACCCTTCTTGCTCCGGGTACCCTTGTCGGCGGTCGCCGAGAACTGGCCCTTGGTGAGGCCGTAGACGCCGTTGTTCTCGACGATGTAGACCATGTCGACGCCGCGGCGGATGCAGTGCGCGAACTGGCCGAGGCCGATGCTGGCCGAATCGCCGTCGCCCGAAACACCCAGATAGACGAGATCGCGGTTGGCGAGGTTGGCGCCGGTGAGCACCGACGGCATGCGCCCGTGCACCGAGTTGAAGCCGTGCGCGGTGCCGAGGAAGTATGTGGGCGTCTTGCTGGAGCAGCCGATGCCCGAGAGCTTGGCGATGCGGTGCGGCTCGAGGTCGAGCTCGAAGCAGGCCTGGACGATCGCGGCCGAGATCGAATCGTGGCCGCAGCCGGCGCACAGCGTCGAGATCGAGCCCTCGTAGTCGCGGTGGGTGAGCCCGAGCGCGTTCTTGGGAAGCGCCGGGTGGTGCAGCCTGGGCTTGGGCAGGTAGGTCACGACACGGCCTTCCGGAAGGGTACGACCTTGGCGTCGGAGAGACGGTCGAGCACCGCCTTGACCAGGAAGCGGGCGGTCAGGGGCGTGCCGTCGTAGTGCAGCAGCGGCCAGAGCCCGGCCGGGTCGATGGCGCACTCGTTGACCAGGAGCTGGCGGAGCTGGCCGTCGCGGTTCTGCTCGACCACGAACACCCGCTCGTGCGCGGCGATGAACTCCTCGACCGCGCGCGCGAAGGGGAAGGCGCGGATGCGGAGCGTGTCCAGGTGGACGCCCTGGGCGGCCAGGGTGGCGAGCGCCTCGCGCACCGCCGGCATCGAGGAGCCGAAGGCCAGGAGGCCGAAGCGGGTCGGCTCGGCCGCCTCGATCGGCTCGGGGGCCGGGACGAGCTTCCTGGCGGTCTCGAGCTTCTTCAAGAGCCGCTGCATGTTGTCGACATAGGCCGGGCCCTCCTCGGTGTAGCGCGCATAGCGGTCGCGCGAGGTGCCGCGGGTGAAGAAGGCGCCCCTCGAGGGGTGCGTGCCGGGGTAGGTGCGGTAGGGGATGCCGTCGCCGTCGACATCGAGGTAGCGGCCGAACTCGCGGCCCGATTCGAGGTCGGCGAAGCTCATCACCTTGCCGCGGTCGTAGCGCCGGCCGTCCTCCCAGGCGAGCGGCCGGCACAGCCACTCGTTCATGCCGATGTCGAGGTCCATCATGACGAACACCGGCGTCTGCAGCCGGTCGGCCAGATCGAAGGCGTCCGCCGCCATGGCGAAGCACTCGGCCGGGTCCTCGGGGAAGAGGAGGACGTGCTTGGTGTCGCCGTGGCTGGCGTAGGCGCAGGCGAGGATGTCGGACTGCTGGGTGCGGGTCGGCATGCCGGTCGAGGGCCCGCCGCGCTGCACGTCGAACACCACGGCCGGGATCTCGGCGAAGTAGGCGAGGCCCAGGAACTCCTGCATCAACGAGATGCCCGGGCCGGAGGTGGCGGTGAAGGCGCGCGCCCCGTTCCAGGCCGCACCGATGACGATGCCGATCGCGGCGAGCTCGTCCTCGGCCTGGACGATGGCGAAGCGCTTGCGGCCGCTCTCCGGGTCGATGCGGAAGCGCTCGCACTGGCGCATGAAGGCCTCGGCGAGGCCGGTCGAGGGGGTGATCGGGTACCAGGCGCAGACCGTGGCGCCGCCATAGGTGCACCCGAGCGCCGCGGCCGTGTTGCCGTCGATGAAGATGCGCTCGCCCACCGCCTCGGCGCGGCGCACGGACAGGGCGCAGGCGCCGGCCAGCTCGCGGCCGGCATGCTCGATGCCCAGGTGCAGCGCCTCGACGTTGGCGGCGACGAGCTTGTCCTTGCCCTTGAACTGCTCCTCGAGGAGCCGCTCGAGCTCGGCCGTCTCGATGCCGAGCAGGCGGGCGAGCGCGCCCACGTAGACGATGTTCTTGAAGAGCTGGCGCTGCCGCGGGTCGGAATAGTGCTCGTTGCAGATCGTGGTGATCGGCAGGCCGAGGCGGCCGACGTCGCGGCGGAAGCGGCTCTCGGGGAGCGGCCGCGTGCTGTCGTAGAACAGGTAGCCGCCGGGCTCGATCTCGGCCTGGTCCTTCTCGAAGGTCTGCGGGTTCATGGCGACGGCGAGATCGACGCCGCCGCGCCGGCCGAGCCAGCCGGCCTCGCTCACCCGCACCTCGTACCAGGTGGGCAGGCCCTGGATGTTGGAGGGGAAGATGTTGCGCGAGGCGACGGGCACGCCCATCCGCAGGATCGCCTTGGCGAACAGGCGGTTGGCGGAGGCCGAGCCGGACCCGTTGACGTTCGCGAACTTGACGACGAAGTCGTTGACCGCCTGCAGCCGCGCGGTCATCGGCCGCATCCCGGCATCGACCCGCCGCCGGCCTTGGCCGTCTCGAGCAGGAACTTCTGCATGTCCCAGGCTCCGGTCGGGCAGCGCTCGGCGCACAGCCCGCAGTGCAGGCACACGTCCTCGTCCTTGACCATCACCCGCCCGGTCTCGAGCGGGCCCGAGACGTAGAGGGCCTGCTCCGGGTTGGGCGCGGGCGCGTTCAACCGGGTGCGCAGCTCCGCCTCCGGCCCGTTGCGGGTGAAGGTGATGCAGTCCATCGGGCAGATGTCGACGCAGGCGTCGCACTCGATGCAGAGCTGGCGGGTGAACACCGTCTGCACGTCGCAGTTGAGGCAGCGCTCGGCCTCCTGCCAGGCCTGCTCCAGGTCGAAGCCGAGCTCGACCTCGGCCTCCAGCGAGGCGAGCGCCCGCGAGCGCGGCAGATGCGGCACGCGGCGGCGCGACTCGAGCGACACCTCGTTGTCGTAGGACCACTCGTGCAGGCCCATCTTCTGGCTGGTCCGCCAGGTCAGGGGCGGCGGCCGGTGCTCGAGC
>JBBIIE010000309.1:0-3455 GCA_037446605.1 Geminicoccaceae bacterium
CGTGCCCCGGGCTCGGCCGGCCGCGGCGCCGCCGCCGCCGCCTCGACCAGGAAGGCGGTCTCGGGCAGCGGCGGCGCCGGGTCGATCGACCGGCCGGCGAGGGCCGCGCCGAGCGCGCAGGGCAGGAGCGCCAGCTTGCGGCCGGTCGGCACCACCGTCCGCCGGCGCACCGGGTCGAGCCCCTCGCGCAGCAGCCGGCGCCCGATCTCGGCGTAGAGCAGCCGGGCCAGGTGGACGGCCGGCCGGCATCCCGCCGGCAGGCCCGGAACACCCGCCGCCGCCCGCGCGTAGAGCCGCTCGGCCTCGTTGAGCAGACGCGCCACGACGGCCGCCAGCGGCGGGCTCCAGGCCGGCCGGGCGAGGAACGCCGCGGGCTCGACGCCCGCCTCCCCGAGCCAGGCGAGCGGCAGGTAGAGCCGGCCGGCCCGCGCGTCCTCGCCGACGTCGCGGGCGATGTTGGTGAGCTGCATGGCGACCCCGAGGTCGCAGGCCCGCGCCAGCACCTTCGGGCAGCGCACCCCCATGAGCAGCGTCGTCATGCAGCCGACCACGCCCGCCACCCGGGCGGCATAGGCGCGCAGGGCGGGCAGGTCGGGGTAGCGGCGGCCCTCGAGGTCCCAGGCGAAGCCCTCGAGCAGCGTCTCGGGCAGCGCCCGCGGCAGGCCGAGCCCGTGCGCCAGGTCGGCCATGGCCCGATCGACCGGATGCGGTCCCGGCCGGCCGGCATAGGCCGCGGCGAGCCGGGCGCGCAGACGGTCGAGCCCGCCGGCCGGGTCGGGGTCGCGGTCGACCAGGTCGTCGGCGACCCGGCAGAAGGCGTAGAGCGCCTGGGCCGGCAGGCGCGCCCGCTCGGGCAGGAAGAGCGAGGCCAGGTGGAAGCTCCTCGAGCCGTCGCGCAGGAGTGCCCGGCAGGCGGCGAGGTCGGCCGGGCTCGCGAAGCCGACCTCAGGCCAGGGCGGCGGCATCGGGCACCAGCCGGTCGAGCACGCGGGCCGAGCTCAGCACGCCCGGCAGGCCGGCACCCGGGTGGGTGCCGGCGCCCACGAGGTAGAGGCCGTCCACCTCCTCGCTGCGGTTGTGCGGGCGGAACCAGGCGCTCTGGGTGAAGATCGGCTCGAGGCCGAAGGCGGCACCCCGGTAGGCGCCGAGGCGGTCCTGGAAGTCCTGCGGGGTGAGGATCCGCGAGCTCACCACGGCCTCCTCGAGGCCGGGCAGCAGCGTCGCCTCGAGGAACCGGGCGATCCTCCGCCGGTAGGGCTCGGCCTCGCGCGCCCAGTCGATCCCGGCCTCGAGATGCGGGACCGGCGAGAGCACGTAGAAGGCGTCCATCCCGGGCGGGGCGAGCGAAGGATCGGTCGCCGTGGGCCGGTGCAGGTAGAGGCTGAAGTCGGCGGCCAGCCGCTTGTGGCGGAAGATGTCGTCGAGCAGCTCGCGGTAGCGCGGCCCGAGGAGGATGGTGTGGTGCGGCACCTCCGGCCAGCGGCGCCGGGTGCCGAAGTACCAGAGGAACAGGCTCATCGAGGAGCGCGCCCGGGCCAGCCTGCGGTCGGTCCAGCGGCGGCGGGCGAGCCCCGGCAGCAGGCGCAGGTAGGTGGTCGCCGAATCGGCGTTGGAGACGACGATGTCGGCGGCAAGCGTGGCGCCCGAGGCGAGCCGGACGCCCCGGGCCCGGCGCCCCTCGAGCAGGATCGCCTCGACCTCGGCGGCGCAGCGCAGCTCGCCCCCGAGCCGGGCGATCAGCCGGACGAGGCCGGCGACCAGGCTGCCGGTGCCGCCCCGGGCATGGTGCACGCCCCAGTTGCGCTCGAGGAACGAGATCAGGGCGTAGATGGCCGTCGTGGTGAACGGGTTGCCGCCGATCAGGAGGGGATGGAAGCTCAGGGCGACGCGCAGCCGCGGATCGCGCACGTGCCGCGCCACGAGGCCGTGGACGCTGCGCCAGCCCTCGAGCCGGAGGAGGTCGGGCACGATCCCGAGCATGGCGGAGAGCCGGTCGAACGGCAGATGCGCGAGCTGCTCGAAGCCGATCCGGCAGATCGCCGCGCTCCTGGCCATGAAGCGCTCGTAGCCGGCGACGTCGGCGGGTGCCAGCCGCGCCACCTCGGCGCGCATGCGGGCGGGGTCGGCCGAGCAGTCGAACACCGTGCCGTCGGCGAAGCGGAGCCGGTAGAAGGGATCGAGCGGCACGAGCTCGACCTCCTCGGCGAGCCGTGCCCCGGCCCGTGCCCAGAGCTCCTCGAAGAGGAAGGGGGCGGTGACGATGGTCGGGCCGGCGTCGAAGGTGAAGCCGTCCTGGCGGAACACGTAGGCCCGCCCGCCCGGGGCGTCGAGCCGCTCGAGGACGGTCACCGCGTAGCCGCGCGCGAGCAGGCGGACGGCGGCGGCGAGCCCACCGAAGCCGGCGCCGATCACCACCGCGTGCGGCCGCCGGCTCATGCCGCGCGCAGCCCCCCGCGGCCGGCCCGCTCCAGGATCGCGGCCGCCACCGTCTCCGGCCGCTCCTCGTGGGCGAGGTGGCCGAGCCCGGGCAGGTAGACGAGCTCGGCCGCCGGCAGCAGCGCCTTGACGCGGCGCGCCGTGGCCGGCGGCACGGTCCGGTCGTTGCGCCCGACGAGCAGGCGGAGCGGGACGGGAAGGCCGGGCAGGTCGCGGGCGAGCGGCGCCAGGTCCCAGCCCGCCATCATGGCGAGTGCCCCCTGGACGTGGCCGGGCCGGCGGGCCAGCCGGCGGTACAGCTCGACGCCCTCGGGATCGAGCCGCGAGCCGGTGTCGCGCAGGAGGTTGGCGACCATCGCCGGATCGCGCGCCGCGTGCCGGGCGAACAGCCGGGCGACCAGCGGGCTCGCCGCGGCGAGCCGCGCCAGGGGCGAGAAGACCAGCCCGGCGAGCCCGGCGAGCGGCAGGAGGGCGCCGTTGAGGGCGACGAGCAGCGCGGGCGCCAGCTGCCCGTCGAGGGCCATCCGCGCCAGGATCGCGGCACCGGCGGAGTGGCCGACGGCGAGCACCGGTGCGACGCCGAGCCGGGCGAGCAGGCCGGCGAGCGCCTCGGCCATGCCCGGAAGGCTGGTCCGGCCGGCCGGCAGGGGCGCGCTGAAGCCGTGCCCCGGGAGATCCGGGACCAGCACCCGGAAGCGTCCGGCGAGGAGCGGCACGAGACCGCGGAAGGAGTGGCCCGCGGCCCCGGTGCCGTGGACCAGGAGCGCCACCGGCCGCTCGCCCCGGCGCCGCGCCCGGCTCGCCGGGCCGTGGTCCTGGACGTGCCAGAGCAGGCCGCCGGCCTTCGCGAAGCGGCTCGCCTCGCGGCCGGGCCAGTCCTTCCCGTCGACCGACCAGTCGGGCGCGTCGGTCGGGGCCGGCTCAGCCATGGCCCAGCCGGCCGTGCGGGTGGTCCACGGCCGCGGCGCGGACCGTGCGGGCGAGGCTCGCGGCGTCGGCGCGCGGCAGCGGCAGGTAGC
>JBBIIE010000310.1:0-3445 GCA_037446605.1 Geminicoccaceae bacterium
CGAGCACGCCCTGCCGGCGCCGGCCGCGGGCCTCGACCACGCCCGGGCGGTGCTCGCCGAGCACGGCAACATGTCGGCGCCGACCGTGCTGTTCGTGCTCGCCCGGGCGCTCGCCGAGCCGGGCTGGCGGCGGGCGGTCCTCCTGGCGCTCGGCCCCGGCTTCACGGTCGGCTTCGCGCAGCTCGACCGGTGAGCCCGGGGCCGGTCCACTGGCTGGTGCTGGCGGTGGCGGCGCAGCGCCTGGCCGAGCTCGCCTGGTCGCGCCGCAACGAGCGCCGGCTGCGGGCGCGCGGTGCGGTCGAGCACGGCGCCGGCCACTACCCCCTGATCGTGGCGGTGCATGCCGGGCTGCTCCTGGCGCTCCTCGCGCTGGCACCCGCCGAGCGGCCGATCGCGCTCCCCTGGCTCGCCCTCCTGCTCGCCCTGCAGCCCCTGCGGCTCTGGGTGCTGGCGACGCTCGGCGAGCGCTGGACCACGCGCGTGCTGGTCACACCCGACGCGCCGCTGGTGGCGACCGGTCCCTACCGCTGGCTGCGCCACCCCAACTATCTGGTGGTGGCCCTCGAGGTGCCCACGATCGCGCTCGCCGCCGGCGAGCCGGCCGTGGCGATCGGCTTCGGCCTCGCCAACCTCGCCGTCCTCGGGCTGCGCATCCGGGTCGAGGAGCGGGCGCTCGGTCGCGATCCCTGACCGGGCCGGGCGCCCGCCCGAGGCATCCGCCTCAGCGCTTGCCCATCGCCTCGGCGCGGCGCTCGATCAGGTCCTGCACGACGCTCGGGTCGGCGAGCGTGGTCGTGTCGCCGAGCGCCTGGAACTCGCCCTCGGCGATCTTGCGCAGGATGCGCCGCATGATCTTGCCGGAGCGGGTCTTGGGCAGGCCCGGGGCCCACTGCAGCACGTCGGGCGAGGCGATCGGCCCGATCTCCTTTCGGACCCAGGCGATCAGGTCCTTGCGCAGCTCCTCGGACGGCTCGATGAACGACTTCAAGGTGACGTAGCAGTAGATCCCCTGGCCCTTGATGTCGTGCGGGTAGCCGACGACCGCCGCCTCGGCGACCGAGGGATGGGCCACGAGCGCGCTCTCGACCTCGGCGGTGCCGAGCCGATGGCCGGAGACGTTGAGGACGTCGTCGACCCGTCCGGTGATCCAGTAGTAGCCGTCCGCGTCGCGGCGCGCGCCGTCGCCGGTGAAGTACTTGCCCTTGAAGGTCGAGAAGTAGGTCTGCACGAAGCGCTGGTGATCGCCGTAGACGGTGCGCATCAGCGCCGGCCAGGCATCCAGGAGGACGAGGTTGCCCTCGCAGGCGCCCTCGAGGACCTTGCCCTCGCCGTCGACGATCGCGGGCTGCACGCCGAAGAAGGGCAGCGTCGCCGAGCCCGGCTTCAGGTCTGTGGCGCCCGGCAGCGGGGTGATCAGGATGCCGCCGGTCTCGGTCTGCCACCAGGTGTCGACGATCGGGCAGCGCCCCTCGCCCACCACCCGGTGGTACCAGCGCCAGGCCTCGGGGTTGATCGGCTCGCCGACCGAGCCCAGCAGCCGCAGCGTCGCCCGCGAGGTCTGTTTGACCGGCTCGTCACCCTTCTGCATGAGCGCGCGGATCGCGGTCGGCGCGGTGTAGAAGATCGTGACGTGGTGCTTGTCGACCACCTCCCAGAAGCGGGAGAAGCTCGGGTAGTTGGGCACCCCCTCGAACATCAGCGTGGTGGCGCCGTTGGCGAGCGGCCCGTAGACGATGTAGCTGTGGCCGGTGACCCAGCCGACGTCCGCGGTGCACCAGTAGACGTCACCCTCGCGATAGTCGAATACGTATCGATGCGTCAGCGAGACGTAGACCAGATAGCCGCCGCTCGTGTGCAGGGCGCCCTTCGGCTTGCCGGTCGAGCCCGAGGTGTACAGGATGAACAAGGGGTCCTCGGCGCCCATCGGCTCGGGCGGGCACTGGTTGCTGGCCCGCATCATGAGCTCGCGGGCGTCGTGGTCGCGCCCCTCGACCATGTCGACGGCCATGCCGGTGTGCCGGAACACGAGGACCTTGACGTCGGGCGCGCACTTCGCGAGCGCCTCGTCGGCATTGCCCTTCAAGGGCACGACCTTGCCGCCGCGCAGGCCGCCGTCGGCGGTGACCAGGAGCTTGGCCTGGGCGTCGTTGATCCGGTCGGCGAGGCTGTCCGGCGAGAACCCGCCGAACACCACCGAGTGGATCGCGCCGATCCGCGCGCAGGCGAGCATGGTGTACGCCGCCTCGGGGATCATCGGCAGGTAGATCGTGACCCGGTCGCCCTTCTCGACGCCCATCTGCTTGAGCACGTTGGCCAGCCGGCAGACCCGGTCGTGCAGCTCGCGATAGGTGATCTTGCGGTCGACCGACGGATCGTCGCCCTCCCAGATGATCGCCACCTGGTTGGCGCGGTGCGGCAGGTGCCGGTCGACGCAGTTGGCGCAGACGTTGAGCTGCCCGTCCTCGAACCACCGGATCGAGACGTCGCCCTCGAAGCTGGTGTTCTTGATCCGGGTGGGCTTCCGGATCCAGGTGATCCGCTCGGCCTGCTCGGTCCAGAACCCGTCCGGGTCACTGATCGAGCGTTCGTACATCGCCCGGTAGCGCTCGCGGTCGCAGTGGCTCGACCGCGCGAACTCCGGATCGACCTTGTAGAGATCCGCCATCGATCCCTCCCCGAACTCGGCCCACCGCGCCCTGCCCGTCGCGGATGCGGGCTTATGACCGGCTCCCGACCCGCATCTCAAGCACGAGGGGACGTTATGCCGCAAGAGCCGGGCCCGACCGGCTTATCCCCGAAACGATCAACAGCTTGTGGGTAGGCGCTTGCCCGGGCGAGATGATCGGACGGGGAGGCTTCTCAACCCGAGGTCGAGACGCCGCTCGCCCGCAGCCAGGCCAGGACGCTCGGCAGGATGCCCTGCACGATGCGCTCCACGCCGGCCGCGGTCGGGTGGATCCCATCCGCCTGCAGGAGCTCCGGCCGGCCGGCCACGCCGTCGAGGAAGAACGGGTAGAGGGCGGCGCCGTGCCGTGCCGCGAGCCGCGCGTAGACCGCGGCGAACGCCGCCCCGTACTCCTCGCCGAGATTGGGCGGCGCGCGCATGCCGGCCAGGAGCACCGGCACGCCGCGCGCCGCCGCCGCGCCCAGGATCCGCTCCAGATTGGCCTCGAGCTGCTCGACCGGCAGCGCGCGCAGCGCGTCGTTGCCACCGAGCTCGACGACGAGATGGCTCGGCCGGTCGGCGAGCACCCACTCGACCCGCGCCGCACCGCCCGCGCTCGTGTCACCCGACACGCCGGCATCGAGCACCGCGCAGCCGAGCCCGCGCGCCGAGAGCGCCGCCTCGAGGCGGGCCGGGAAGGCCGCCTGGAGCGGCAGCCCGTAGCCGGCGGTGAGCGAATCGCCCAGCACCGCGATCCGGCACCCGGCCGTCCCGGCAGCC
>JBBIIE010000311.1:0-3413 GCA_037446605.1 Geminicoccaceae bacterium
CCATCACGGATCGCGCGACGGGCCGGAGCTGGTCGAGGTGCGCGCCCCGGCGGGTGGCCTGCCGGCACCGGACGATCCGCTCGTGCTGCGCTTCGACGAGCCGGTCGTGGCCGGGCGCGGGGCGATCCGACTGGTCGGCGAGGCGGGTACCGTCAGGATCCCGGTGCGCGACGCCGGGCAGGTGCGGATCGACGGCGCCGAGGTCCGCATCGAGCCGCACGAGGCGCTCGCCGCCGGATCGACCTACAGCCTCCAGCTCGGCCCGCGCAGCCTGCGCGATCTGGACGGCAACCGGCTGGGTGCGCTCGACCCGGAGTTCCTGCCGCGGCTCGCGGCGGGCGGCGATGCCGGCGATGGCGGTGCCGGGCCGCGCGCGAGCTGGACGATCCTCGTCTACATGGCGGCCGACAACGACCTCGAGCCCTGGGCGCTCGCCGACCTCGCCGAGATGGAGCGGGTGGCGCTGCCCGGCTCGGTGAACCTCGCGGCGCTGGTCGACCGCAGCCCCTGGTACGTGGCCGGTCCGGGCGACTTCACCGACACCCGGCTCGGGCCGGTGGCGCCGGACGGCGATCCCACGCGGGTGGGCGCCGGGCTCGTCCCGATCGGCGAGCGCGACACGGGCGATCCGGCGACGCTCACGGAGTTCCTCGACTGGGCACACGCCACCTTCCCGGCCGAGCGCTACGGGCTCGTGGTGTGGGACCATGGCGGCGGGCTCGAGGGCGTGGCCTGGGACGATTCGAGCCGCGGCGACCGGCTGACGCTGGCCGAGACCCGCGCGGCGATCGCCGCCTCGAGCCTGGGGCGGGTCGACCTGCTCGGCTTCGACGCCTGCCTGATGGCGATGGCCGAGGTGGCGGGCGAGCTCGCCGAGGTGGCGCGGGTGATGGTCGCCTCGCAGGAGCTGGAGCCGGTCGAGGGCTGGGCCTACGACCGCTGGCTCGGCGCGCTGGCGCGCGACCCGGATGCGGCACCCGCCGAGCTCGCCGAGCGCATCGTCGAGACCTACGCCGAGCGCTTCGC
Organism: Geminicoccaceae bacterium; assembly: GCA_037446605.1. Taxonomy (GTDB): domain Bacteria; phylum Pseudomonadota; class Alphaproteobacteria; order Geminicoccales; family Geminicoccaceae; genus JANXAZ01. The sequence goes on from JBBIIE010000311.1 coordinate 1,027, forward strand.
GGGGCGCCGCGACATCACCCTCTCCGCGGTCGACCTCGAGGGGGTCGCGGGGCTCGAGACGGCGCTCGACGGCCTCGTGCGCGAGATCACGGCCTCGGCCGGCCCGGGCGATCTGCGCGCGCTCGCCGCGGCTGCGGCGGCGGCCCGGCCGACGCCGCGCGACGCCGGCTACCCCTACCGCGACCTCGGCGACTTCCTGGACGGCATCCAGGAGCGGGTCGCGGATCCGGCGATCGCCGCCGCCGCCCGCCGCGCCGAGGCCGCGCTCGCCACCCTCCTGCTGGCCGAAGCCGGCTCGGTCGACGCGGCGAGCGGGCTCTCGATCCACCTGCCGGCCGCGGGTGACGCGCCTTGGCCGGACTACGGGCCGTCCGACTACGCCTTCCTCGAGCGGGTGGGGTGGGACCGCCTGGTCGACCGGCTGGTGGCGGTGGGCTGAGCCGTGCCCGGCCGCATCTCAGGGGGTCTGCTGCAGGTGCACCTCGCGCTCGACCGGGTGCGGCCGGGTGCGCTCGTTGACCTTGGCCTGGGCCTCGAAGACGGACGGCATCGGCGGCCGCTCGACGTGGCGGCCGGCACCCCGGCGCACGTCGAGCCTGCCGTCGCGCCAGACGATCCGCCCCTGGCTCAGGGTCACCGCGGGCACGCCCTGCACGGTGATCCCCTCGAAGACGTTGACGTCCAGCTTGGAGTGGTGGGTCTTCCGGCCGATCGTGTGGCTCGCGGCCGGATCCCAGACCACGAGGTCGGCATCCGCACCGGGCACGACCGCCCCCTTGCGCGGGTAGAGGTTGAAGATCCTGGCGCAGTTGGTCGAGGTGACCGCGACGAACTCCTCGGGCGTCAGACGCCCGGCGTTGACGCCGAAGTGCCAGACGATCTTCATCCGCTCCTCGATCCCGCCGGTGCCGTTCGGGATCCGGGTGAAGTTGTCGCGGCCGAGGCGCTTCTGCTCGAGCAGGAAGGCGCAGTGGTCGGTGGCGGTGACCTGGAGCGTGCCCGAGGCGAGCCCGGCCCAGAGCGCCTCTTGATGCTCCTTCGAGCGGAAGGGCGGGCTCATCACGCGCGAGGCCGCGAAGTCCCAGTCCGGGCTCCGGTAGACGCTCTCGTCGAGGCAGAGATGCTGGGCCAGCGGCTCGCCGTAGACCCGCTGGCCCTCGGCCCGCGCCCGGCCGATCGCGTCGACGACCTCGCGGCAGGAGGTGTGCACGATGTAGAGCGGCACGCCGGTGATCCGCGCCAGCATGATGGCGCGCGTCGCCGCCTCCGCCTCGACGTGCGGCGGGCGCGAGAGGGCGTGGCCCTCGGGGCCGGTGATGCCCTGCGCCAGAAGCGCCTGCTGCAGGCGGAACACCGCCTCTCCGTTCTCGGCGTGGACCAGCGGCAGGCAGCCGAGCTCGCGACAGCGGGTGAAGCTCTGGAACATCACCTCGTCGTCGATCATGATGGCGCCCTTGTACGCCATGAAATGCTTGAAGCTGTTGACGCCGCGATCGACGCACTCGGCCATCTGCTGGGCCACGCGGTCCGACCACCAGGTGATGGCGACGTGGAAGGAGTAGTCGGCGACCGACTTCCTGGCCCACTCCGACCACTGGTCGAGCGCGTCGGTGAGCCCCTGCTGCGGCGAGGGGATGCACATGTCGATCAGCATGGTGGTGCCGCCGGCGAGCGCCGAGGCGGTGCCGCTCTCGAAGTCCTCGATCGCCACCGTGCCCATGAAGGGCATTTCCATGTGGGTGTGCGGGTCGATCCCGCCCGGCATCACGAGCGCCCCGCCGGCATCCACGACGGTCGCGCCGGCCGGCGCCTCGAGCCCCTCGCCCACCGCCTTGATGACGCCGTCCGCGCAGAGCACGTCGGCCCGGAAGCTCCGGTCGGCGTTGACCACGGTGCCGCCGCGAACCACCACCGTCATGGCGCGCCCTCCTCGCTCGCCTCGCTCCGCCGCGGCCGACCTTAGCCGATCGGTGCCCGCTGTCCACGGGGCCGGCCGGCGGCCCGCTACCGCGCGTCGCAGCCCGCGCTCGCCGCTCGACCGCGCGCCGCGGTGGGCGCTAGGCTGACGCCCGTGGAACCGCCCGGATCCGCCCTCGCCTCCTCCCGCAGCGCAGCCCGGAGTGCCGCGTTGCGCGTGATCCTGGCCGGGCTCCTGCTGTTCGCGCAGATCCTGGGCGCGACGCTCGCCGGCGCCGCGGCGGGGACCGGTTCCTCGATCGAGCTGTGCACCGCCGGTGGCGTCGGGGTCGCGGCCGATCCGGACGATCCCTCGTCCGACCGCTCCGACCACGGGCCCTGCGACTTCTGCCTCGCCGGCTGCTGCCGGGCGCCGCTGCCCGGCCGCGCCCACGTCGAAGGCCGGCTCGCGGGCCCGGTGGCGGCCGATC
>JBBIIE010000312.1:0-3409 GCA_037446605.1 Geminicoccaceae bacterium
GCCGGGCTGATCCTGCTCCTGGCCATGGGCGTCGCGCTCGCCGCGGCGCTCCGCCTGCGGCGCCGGCCCTGGCCGCTCCGGCCGCCGGTGCCGCGCGCGCTGGATGCGCTGCTGGTGAGCCTCGCCACCGTCCTCTACGTGGCGGCGATGCAGGCGCGGCTGGTCGACTTCGCGGTGATGACCACGCTCTACCTCGTGGCCACGATCGGCTGGCTCGTGCGCTTCGCGCGCCGCGAGCTGCCCTGGGTGGTGCTGGTGGCGCTCGCCACCGGCTATGGCTGCCAGTACCTGTTCACGCGCGTGTTCATCGTCGACCTGCCGGGGCTCTGACGCGGATGCTCGCCGACCTCGCCCAGGCCCTCCTCGCCAACCTCGCCCCCTGGCCTTTGTTCCTGACCCTGCTCGGGACCTTCCTCGGCATCGTCGTGGGGGCGATCCCGGGCCTCACCGGGGCGATGCTGATCGCGCTCACCCTGCCCCTGACCTTCTACATGCAGCCGACCCAGGCGGTGATCCTGCTCGTCTCCATGTACACGGGCTCGATCACGGGCGGGCTGATCTCGGCCACGCTCCTGCGCATCCCGGGCTCGCCCTCGAACGTGATGACCACCTTCGACGGCTTTCCCATGGCCAAGGCCGGGCAGCCCGGCCGCGCGCTCGGCCTCGGCATCGCCGCCTCCTTCTTCGGCGGCCTGTTCGCCTGGCTGGTCCTCTTCCTGCTCGCCAAGCCCCTGTCGGTCTGGGCGACCCGGTTCGGGCCGTTCGAGCTGTTCTCGCTGGTCGTCATGGCGATGGTGCTGATCGCCACGGTGAGCAAGGGCAACCTCGCCAAGGGCCTGCTCTCCGGCTTCCTCGGCATGCTCGTCTCGATGCCCGGGATCGACCCCTCCTCGGGCATGCCGCGGCTGACCTTCGACCAGCACCAGCTCCAGGCCGGCCTCAAGCTCCTGCCGGTGCTGATCGGCGTCTTCGCGGTGAGCCAGGTGATCACCGACATCCTGGAGCTCGACCGCACCGTCGAGCGCGTGCGCGGGGCCGGGCGCGGCATGTTCGTGCGGCTTTCCGACTGGCGCCGGCACTTCGCCAACATGCTGCGTTCCTCGGCGATCGGGACCTGGATCGGCATCCTGCCCGGGGTCGGCGCCTCGGTCGGCTCGCTCGTCGCCTACACGGTCGCGCGCAACCTCTCGAGGACCCCGGAGCGCTTCGGCAACGGCTCGGAGGAGGGGATCGTCGCCTCCGAGGCGGCCAACAACGCGACCGTGGGCGGCGCGCTGATCCCGCTCATCGCCATGGGCATCCCGGGCTCGGTGATCGACGCGATCCTGATCGGGGCGCTGATGATCCACTCGATCCAGCCCGGCCCGATGCTGTTCGTGACCAACGCCGACGTGGTCTGGGCGATCATCTCGGCCTGTCTCCTTTCGACCGTCGCCATGTACGGGATGATGCTGGCGCTCACCCCGCTGATCGCGCGGGTGACCGAGATCCCGCGCAGCTACATGATGCCGGTCGTCCTCGTGTTCTGCGTGATCGGCGCGTTCGGCGCCGACAACTCGATGTTCGACGTCTGGGTGATGCTGGCCTTCGGCGTGGTCGGCTTCGCCCTGGAACGGGCCGGCATCCCGCTCGGCCCGTTCGTGATCGGCTTCATCCTGGCCCCGCTCGCCGAGGAGAAGCTCAGGACCGGCCTCATGATGTCGGGCGGCAGCTACGCGCCGCTCCTGACCAACCCGCTCTCGGCGCTGTTCCTCCTGACGGCACTCCTGGTCCTCCTCTGGCCGCTCCTGCGCGCCCGCCGGCGCCCGGCGGCCGGCCGCGCGGAGCCCGCCTGAGCCTTCGACGCGAAGCTCCGGAGCCACCCATGCGCTGCGTGCTCGTGCTGTTCGACTCGCTCAACCGCCACCTGCTCGGCCCCTATGGCGGCACGCGGATCGCCACGCCGGCCTTCGACCGGCTGGCCGCGCGCGCGGTCACCTTCGAGCGCCACTATGTCGGCAGCCTGCCCTGCATGCCGGCCCGCCGCGACCTGCAGACCGGCCGGCTGTCCTTCCTGCACCGCAGCTGGGGCCCGCTCGAGCCGTTCGACGATTCGTTCCCCGAGCTTTTGGCGCAGCACGGCGTCTACAGCCACCTGGTGACCGACCATTTCCATTACTTCGAGGATGGCGGGGCGACCTATCACAATCGCTACGACAGCTTCGAGTTCGTGCGCGGCCAGGAGGGCGACGCCTGGAAGGCGATGGTCCAGCCGCCCTGGGAGCGCCTGCGCGAGAAGTACCACGCCGCGCAGTACAGCGAGCGCCAGCGCTCCTACTTCCGCAAGAACATGGTCAACCGCGAGTTCATCCGGCAGGAGGATGACTATCCCTCGGTGCAGTGCTTCGCCCGGGCGCTCGAGTTCCTGGAGCTGAACCGGGCGGCCGACCGCTGGTTCCTGCAGCTCGAGACCTTCGACCCGCACGAGCCGTTCACCGCCCCGGAGCGGTTCCGCGCCCGCTTCGAGACGGGCTGGAACGGCCCGATCCGCGACTGGCCGCGCTACGGCCGGGTCGAGGAGCTGCCGGCCGAGTGCGAGGCGCTGCGCGCCAACTACTATGCGGTGGTGGCGCTGTGCGACGAACTGTTGGGCCGGCTGCTCGACGCCTTCGACCGGCTGGAGCTCTGGGAGGACACCGTCCTCCTGGTCACCACCGACCACGGCTTCCTTCTGGGCGAGCACGATTTCTGGGCCAAGAACCGGATCAGCCTGTACGAGGAGATCGCCCACATCCCGCTGTTCCTCTGGCACCCCGACCTCGCGAAGCGGGGTGCGGGGCAGCGTCGCCGGGCGCTCACCGAGACGATCGACCTGCCCGCGACCTTCCTCGACCTGTTCGGGGTGGAACGGCCGGCTTCGATGCAGGGCCGCTCGCTCCTGCCGCGGCTCCTGGCCGATGCGGCGCACCGCGAGGCGGCGCTGTTCGGCTATTTCGGCGGGGCGGTGAACGTCACCGACGGGCGCTTCACCTACCACCGCTACCCGGCCGACCTGCGCCGCCAGGAGATCTACCAGTACACGCTGATGCCGACCCATCTCTGGGATCGGTTCACGCCCGAGGAGCTCAGGACGGCGACGCTCGCCCCGCCCTTCCCGTTCACCAAGGAGGTGCCGCTCCTCAAGGTGCCGGTGATCGAGACCTCGCCCATGTACCGCAACTACGGGCCGGGTGGGCTGCTCGAGGACACCACCCGGCTGTACGATCTGGCCAGCGACCCGGGCCAGGAGCGGCCGCTCGACGATCCGGCCGAGGAGGCCCGGCTCGCGGGCCTCAAGCGCCGGCTGATGCTGGAGTGCGACTGCCCGCCCGAGGCGCTCGCCCGGCTCGGGCTGGAGCCGGCCCCGGCCGCGACCTGAGCGGCCGGCTCG
>JBBIIE010000313.1:0-3370 GCA_037446605.1 Geminicoccaceae bacterium
GTTGGCGGTGCGCAACGTCACGGCCGGCCTCCCCGCCAGTGCCCGGCGCCACGAGGCGCGCGGCGCCGCCGGCGCGCAAGCCCGGCCGGCGCGGGGCTCTCAGCCCTCCGCGCGCAGCTCGGCCTCGGCGGTGGTGAAGCGGGCGAGCAGGTCGGGATCGGGCTCGGCCCCGAGCCCGGGCCCCGCGGGCAGGGACGCGGCACCGTCGGCCACCGGCAGGATCGGGCCGAGCAGCTCGGCGCGCAGCGGGTTGGGGTTGACGTCCATCTCGAGGAGACCCTCGCCGCCGGCGGCCGCGAGCAGGTGCGCCGAGGCGAGCAGGCCGACCGCACCGCCGAGGAAGTGCGGGCAGTAGACCGCGCCCGCGTCGGCGATCCGCCGGGCGAGCGGCAGGCAGCCGGTGATCCCACCCCATTTGCAGGCATCGGGCTGGACGAAGCCCAGCACCCCGGCCGCCAGCGCGGCCTCGAACGCGGCCTCGCCGCGCAGGTTCTCGCCAGCGGCGAGCGCCACGCCCGGGGCGGCGAGCCGGCGCCAGTGCCGCCAGGGCGCGTCGGCCGGCAGGGGCTCCTCGATCCAGAGCGGCCGTGCCGCGGCGAGCTCGTGCGTCATGCGCCGCGCCTCGGGCAGGTCCCAGCGCTGGTTGGCGTCGACCATCAGCCGCTCCCCGGGCGTGAGGCTCGCGGCTGCGGCTGCGACGGCGGGCAGGTCGACCTCGCGCCCGAAGCCGACCTTGATCTTGAAGCGGCGGTGCCCCGCCGCCCGGGCGCGCTCGATCGTGGGGACCGCCTCCGCCGGGTCGATCCCGCTCGCATAGGCCGGGACCCGCTCGCGCTCGCTGCCCAGGCGGCGGTGCAGCGGCACGCCCAGCCGGCGGGTCAGCAGATCCCAGAGCGCGATGTCGAGCCCGGCCAGGACCTGGGCGACGGGGCCCGGCTCGCCCGCCTGGAGCGCCACCGTGTGCAGTTCGCGGGCGAGCGTGTGGGAGGCCTCGGCCGGCCCGCTCCAGGTGCGGCCGAGGAGCCGCGGCGCCACGAGCGTCTCGAGCAGCCTCGCGCGGTGCTCGGCGCCGCAGGTGGGGAAGTTGCACCAGACCTCACCCCAGCCCCGGGCGCCGTCCGCGTCCTCGACACGCACCAGGAGGCAGGGCCGGCTGGTCATCGCGCCGAAGGCGGTGCGCACCGGCTGCTCGACCTGCGCGCGCAGCACGCGGATGCCGAGCCGCGCCACGCGCAACCGCTCGGCCTCGGGCGTGTCCTGCACGGCGCGCATGGCTCCTCCGGCCGCTGCCCGGCTGGCGGTCGCCGGTGCGCTTGGCTCTATCCCGTCCGCCCGGGGTCGGCTAGCTTGGCTGGCGCCGGGGGGCCGAGCACGGGGAGGTGGGCGCGGTGGCGACGACGACGCAGCGGGTGGCGCTCCCGCCGGTCGAGCAGAGCTGGCTCGCCAGGCTGCTCGACTGGAAGCCCTTCCTGGTGTTCATCTGCATGCTGCCGGCGATCGGCCTGCTCGTGGTGTTCCTCACCTACCCGCTCGGCCTCGGCATCTGGCTCGGCTTCACCGACACGCGGATCGGCCGTTCGGGCGAGTGGATCGGGCTCGAGAACTACGCCTCGCTCCTGGCCGACGACACCTTCCTCACCGCGGTGTGGTGGACCTTCTTCTACACGCTCGTCGCCACGATCGGAAAGTTCGCGCTCGGCCTCTGGCTGGCGCTGCTGCTGAACCACCACCTGCCGTTCAAGTCGTTCATCCGCGCGATCATCCTGATCCCCTGGATCGTCCCGACCGTGCTCTCGGCGATCGCCTTCTGGTGGATCTACGATCCGCAGTTCTCGATCATCTCCTACGTGCTGGTCGACCGGCTGGGCCTCCTGGACAACTACATCAACTTCCTGGGCGACACCTGGAACGCCCGCTGGTCGCTGATCGCGGCCAACATCTGGCGCGGGATCCCCTTCGTGGCGATCTGCCTGTTGGCCGGCCTGCAGACCATCTCGCCCTCGCTCTACGAGGCGGCGATGATCGACGGGGCCAAGCCGTTCCAGCGCTTCTGGCACATCACGCTGCCGATGCTGATGCCGATCCTGGCGGTCGTCTTGACCTTCTCGGTGATCTTCACCTTCACCGACTTCCAGCTGGTCTACGCCATCACCCGGGGCGGGCCGGCGAACTCGACCCACCTCATGGCGACGCTCGCCTTCCAGCGGGCGATCCCGGGCGGCCAGCTCGGCGAGGGGTCGGCGATCGCCGTCTCGATGATCCCGTTCCTCGTGTTCGCGACGATCTTCAGCTACGTGGCGCTGGCGCGGCGCAAGTGGCAGCAGGGGGGCAAGGATGACTGAGGCCGCGACCACCGCTCCGGCATCGGCGAGCTTCGCCGAGCGCTCCGGTCCGCTCGAATGGTCGAGCGTGCCGCGCCGGATCGTCACGATCTACGTCCCGCTCGCCTGCTTCATCATCGTACTCCTCTTTCCCTTCTACTGGATGGCGATCACGACCTTCAAGTCGAACGAAGAGCTGCTCAACTACAAGGATTTCAACCCGTTCTGGGTCAGCTCGCCGACGCTGGCGAACATCAACAAGCTGCTCTTCCAGACCGACTATCCGAGCTGGCTCGTCACCACCATGACGGTGGCGGTCGTGGCGACCGCGGTGTCGATCTTCGCGAGCGTGCTCGCCGCCTACGCCATCCAGCGGCTGCGCTTCTACGCCTCGCAGTGGGTCGGGCTGGCGATCTACCTGGCCTATCTGGTGCCGCCCTCGATCCTGTTCATCCCGCTCGCCACCATGGTCTTCCAGCTCGGCCTGTTCGACAGCCCGCTGGCCCTGATCCTCACGTACCCGACGTTCCTGATCCCGTTCTGCACCTGGCTGCTCATCGGCTACTTCAAGTCGATCCCCTACGAGCTCGAGGAGTGCGCGCTGATCGACGGCGCCACGCGGCTGCAGATCCTCTGGCGGATCACGCTGCCCTTGGCCGTGCCCGGCCTGATCTCCGCCGGCATCTTCGCCTTCACGCTCTCCTGGAACGAGTTCATCTACGCGCTCGCCTTCATCCAGTCGGCCGAGAAGAAGACGGTCCCGGTCGCGGTCCTGACCCAGCTCGTCGAGGGCGACGTCTACCACTGGGGCTCGCTGATGGCCGGCGCGCTGCTGGGCTCGATCCCGGTGGCGATCTTCTACAGCTTCTTCGTGGAGTACTACGTCTCGAGCCTGACGGGTGCGGTCAAGGAGTGAGGCTCTTGGCCGGCGGCGAGGGGGAGGGCGGCCGCCCCTTCGACAGCTCGCCGATCCCGCCGCAGACGGCCGAGCCCACGGTCCCGGGTCGGCGCACCGCCGAGGCCTCCAACGGTGCCGGCCTCGAGGTGCG
>JBBIIE010000314.1:0-3353 GCA_037446605.1 Geminicoccaceae bacterium
TCGACGCGGGCGGGTCCAGAGACGGGTTCCGTCCGGTGCGGGCGGAACGGGTGCGGGCGGTGTCGGGGGGCAGGTGATCGACGGTCCCGAGTTCAGCCGTGAGCTCGAGATTGCGCGGGTCCCGAGCGGTGGCCGCGCCTTCGCGATCGTGGCGGATGCGGCCGAGCGCGCGGCCCTGGCCGACCGCTTCGACCTCGTGGCGATCGGCGAGCTGCGCGCCTCCGGCCGCGTCGCCTGGCTGCCGGGCCGGGAGGTGCTGGTCCTCGAGGGTCGGCTCGAGGCCGAAGTGACGCAGCGCTGCGTGCGCACGCTCGAGCCCGTGCCGGTACGGCTCTCCGTGCCGTTGCGACGCAGCTTCGTGACGCAGCCGGCCGGCACCGAGGCGATCGTCGTCGATCCCGAGGCCGACGAGCCGGAGCCCCTCGAGGGCGGTCGGCTGGATCTGGGCGAGATCGCCGCGGAGGAGCTGGTGCTGGCCCTCGATCCCTACCCGAAGCTTTCGTCCGAGGAGGGCGAGCGAGCTCCGACCGGGGTGGCCCGCGGGTCGGACCGGGCGGCGCCGCACGCGCCGACGGGGGGGGCCGGGTGAGCCTGCCGATCGCGCTCGACGGCATGGGCGGCGATGCCGCGCCGGCCATGGTGGTCGAGGGGGCGGCGATCGCCCTCTCCCGCGATCCCGAGCTGCGCTTCGTGCTGGTCGGCGACGAGGCGCGGCTGCGCCCCCTCCTCGACCGGCAGGCGGCGTTGCGGGCCGTCGTCGAGCTGCTCCACACGCCGGACTTCGTCGCCGCCGACGCCAAGCCGTCGCTGGCCCTGCGCCAGGGCCGGTCGAGCAGCATGCGCCTCGCGATCGATGCGGTGAAGGAGGGCCGGGTGGCGGCCGCCGTGTCGGCCGGCAACACCGGTGCCCTGATGGCGATGGCCAAGGTCGTGCTGCGCACCCTGCCCGGCGTCGACCGGCCGGCGATCTGCGGGGTCTTCCCCTCACGCTCGCGCCCCGTCGTGATCCTCGATCTCGGCGCGAACGTCAGCTGCGACGCCGAGAGCCTGGTCCAGTTCGCGGTGATGGGCACGGTCTTCGCGCGCGCGATCCTCGGCGTCGAGCGGCCGACGATCGGCCTCCTCAACGTCGGCACCGAGGACCTCAAGGGTGACGACGTGGTGCGGCGTGCCGCGGCGGTGCTGCGCGCCAGCCCGGAGCCGATCTCCTTCGGCGGCTTCATCGAGGGCACCGACCTCGTGGACGGCTCCGTCGACGTCGTCGTGACCGACGGCTTCACCGGCAACGTGGCGCTCAAGATCGCCGAGGGCGTCGCGCGCATGTTCCGCGACTCGCTCAAGGAGGCCTTCTCCGGCAGCCTGCGCGGCAGGCTCGGCTACCTCGTGGCCAAGCCGGCGCTCGCCGCCTTGCGCGAGCGCTTCGACCCCCGTCGGCACAACGGTGCCATGTTCCTCGGCCTCAACGGGGTGGTGGTGAAGAGCCACGGCGGCACCGACGCGCTCGGCTTCTCCTGGGCGATCAAGGTCGCCGCCGACCTCGTGCGCCAGGGAACCAACGCGCGCATCACCGAGGAGATGCGGGCAGTCCGCCACGCGCTCGAGCCGATCGCTCGCGCCGCCGTCTCCTGAGCGATCCGGCCCCGATGATCCGCTCCCTCGTGGCCGGTGTCGGCGCCTACCTGCCGGCGCGCATCGTCGACAACGACGAGCTGGCCGGCCGGCTCGACACCTCCGACGCCTGGATCCGTGAGCGGACCGGCATCACCCGGCGGCACATCGCGGCCGAGGACGAGCTCACCTCCGATCTCGCCGTCCGGGCGGCCCGCTGCGCGCTCGAGCGTGCCGGCCTGCGCCCGGGCGCGATCGATGCGATCGTCGTGGCGACCAGCACGCCCGATCACACCTTCCCGGCCACCGCGACGGCGGTCCAGCACAAGCTCGGCACCGGGGCCGGCATCGCGCTCGACGTGCAGGCGGTCTGTGCCGGCTTCGTCTACGCGCTCACGGTCGCAGACAACTTCCTGCGCCTGGGCCAGGCGCGCACCGCGCTCGTGATCGGCGCCGAGACCTTCTCGCGGCTCCTCGACTGGAACGACCGCTCGACCGCCGTGCTGTTCGGCGACGGTGCGGGGGCGGTGGTGCTGCGCGCCGAGAGCCAGCCCGGCCACCTCGCCGATCGCGGCCTGCTCGCCACCCACCTCGGCGCCGATGGCCGTCACTACCGCGACCTCTACGTCGACGGGGGCCCGTCCGCCACGCGCAGCACCGGACACCTGCGCATGAACGGCCGGGAGGTGTTCCGCCACGCCGTCGTGCGGCTGGCCGATTCGGTGCAGGCGGTCCTCGACGAAGCGGGCCTCTCGGTCGCCGACCTCGACCTGCTCGTGCCGCACCAGGCGAACCTGCGGATCATCGAGGCGGTCGGCAAGCGGCTGGGCCTGCCGGCCGAGCGGACCGTGGTGACGGTCGACCGTCACGCCAACACCTCGGCCGCCTCGATCCCCCTGGCCCTCGACGTGGCACTCGCGGAAGGGCGGCTCGGCCCGGGCGCGCTCGTGGCGGTCAACGCACTCGGGGGCGGCTTCGCCTGGGGGGCCGGCCTGATCCGCTGGTGACGGCACCTTCGCCGTTGACGGAACTCGTTGCCCAGCTTACGGTTTTTTAACGGGTGGGGAGGAGGTGCAAGCGGTGGCCGGGCGAACCGTGACGCGCGCGCAGCTGGCCGAGGCGGTCTATCAGGAGGTCGGGCTGTCGCGCAGCGAGTCGGCCGAGCTGGTCGACGCCGTCCTGCGCGAGATCGTCGAGTCGGTGGCGGCGCTCGGCACGGTCAAGATCTCCTCCTTCGGGACCTTCGCCGTGCGCGAGAAGGGCAAGCGGATCGGCCGCAACCCCAAGACCGGGGAGGAGGTTCCGATCCCGCCCCGCAAGGTGCTGGTGTTCCGCGCCTCGCAGGTCCTCAAGGACCGCATCAACGGGGCCGGCGGCGGGCGCGGCTCGTGAGCGCCGCGGCCGCCGAGCCGCCGACGGGCACGGACGAGCGACCGGCCAAGGGTGCTTCGGCCTTCCGCACCATCAGCGAGGTGGCCGAGGAGCTCGACGTCGCGCAGCACGTGCTGCGGTTCTGGGAGAGCAAGTTCCCGATCGTCCGCCCGCTCAAGCGCGGCGGTGGCCGGCGCTACTATCGCCCCGAGGACGTCGAGGCGCTGCGGCGGATCCGCCGCCTGCTCTACGAGGAAGGCTACACGATCAAGGGCGCCCAGAAGGTCCTGCGCGCGGCCCGGCCCGCCGCGCGCGCGGCGCGTTCCGCCGATCCGCGGCCGGCGGCCGAGGCGCCCAGGTTCGGCGGCGCCTTC
>JBBIIE010000315.1:0-3351 GCA_037446605.1 Geminicoccaceae bacterium
CGCCAGCGCTGCCTCCAGTTCGGCGATGCGCGCCAGCGGAGCCATGATGCTCTCTCCTGATGGTTGAGCAGGGGGGGCTTTGGAACCGCGCCCACCACCCGTCCTCATAGTCGAGCCGATCGGCCTCGGCAAACTGCCGCGCCGCCGGCGGCGCGCCCCGTCGCCGCGCGCGCTAGGTTGGTCGCGGGCTGTCGCGCAGCGGCCACAGCCCTCCGCTGGCGCCGCCGCGCGGCCGGCGCCACTTCTCCGGCACTCACCCCAGGGGTGAGCCGGATCGAGGGAGTCCGGGTGCTGCGTCGCCTGTTCCAGCGCCGTGTCGCCGAGGCGCCCGCGCGGCCGGAGGTCGACGGGCGACCCGCCGCCGTGCCGACCGGGACGCGGCTCTACGCGATCGGCGACGTGCACGGCCGGCTCGACCTGCTCCGCCAGATCGAGGAGGCGATCCGCGAGGACCTCGCCGCCGCGCCCCGGCCGCTCCAGCCCTTCCTCGTGCTGCTCGGCGACTTCGTCGACCGCGGCTTCGAGAGCCGGCAGGTGCTCGACCACCTCCTCGAGCGGCCGCTCGAGGGCTTCGCCCGGGTCCTCCTGCTCGGCAACCACGATCTCTGGCTGCGCGACTTCCTGGCCGGGGCACCGGTCGGCGAGGCCTGGCTGCAGTATGGCGGCGACGCCACGCTCGCCAGCTACGGGGTCGGGCTCGACCGGACGCTGCCCGAGGCCGAGCGGCTCGCTGCGGCCCGCACCCTCCTCCTCGACCGGGTGCCCGACGGCCACCGCCGGCTGCTCGACGGGCTCGAGCTCGCCTTCGGTTTCGGCGACTACTTCCTCTGCCACGCCGGTGTCCGCCCCGGACTGCCGCTCGAGGCGCAGACCGAGGCCGATCTCCTCTGGATCCGCGAGCCGTTCCTGAGCTTCCCGGGCGAGTTCGGCAAGGTGGTCGTGCACGGCCACACGGTCACCGACGCACCCGTCGTGCGGCGCAACCGGATCGGGATCGACACCGGTGCCTGCTGGACCGGCCGGCTCACCTGCCTCGTCCTCGAGGGTACCGAGCAGCGCTTCCTCGCAACGGGCCGAGGCGAGGGGTCGTGAGCGGTGCGCGCCGACCGCGCGGCGGTTGCGGGAGCGGCCCGCCCACCCTAGACGCGTCGGGCATGTCCTCGGTCCTGCGCACCCTGGTCCTGACCCTGCTGCTCCTGTTCGGCGGCCTCGCGGCGCCGATCGCTCGGGCCCAGCCGGCGCTCCCCTCGCCCCCGACGGCGGCCGAGCCCGCGGTGGCGGCGGAGGAGATCGACGCGCTCGTCCGTCAGCTCGAGGATCCCCAGGCGCGCGCCGAGCTGGTCGCCAAGCTGAAGGCCCTGCGCGCCGCGGGTGGCGAGAAGCCGCCGGAAGCGGCCGCCGAGAGCGCCCTCGACCAGTTGGCTCGGCTCGTCCTCGAGCGGGTCGACGTCATCCTGCGTGCCCTGGCCGCCCTCGGCACGCTTCCGGCCAGCCTGCCGCTCCTGGGCGAATGGCTCTCCTTCCAGTTCGAGAACGAGTTCCGCCGCGAGCTCTGGCGCAACGTGGCGACCGGGGTCGGCCAGGCGCTCGGCATCGGCGCCCTGGTCGCCCTGCTCACCGCCCGGCTGATCCGCCGCCATCGCGGGCGTACGCCGGGCTCGGGGCTCGACCGGCTGCGGCTCGCGGCGCTCGACCTCGCGCCGGCGACCGTCTTCGCCGGCGTGAGCGGCCTGATCCTGGACCAGGGCGGCTTCCTCCCGGCGACCGCGCGGGTCGCCTGGCTCGTGGTCGCGGCGATCCTGGCCGACCGCGTGCTGACGGTGGTGGTCCGCCACGCCGCCCTGGCGAAGGGCCTGTCGCTCGAGGATGCGTCCGCCGCGCCCGACTCGCCCGCCGCCGCCATCCGTGCCGCGCAGCGGATCGGTCGCCTGGTGATCTTCGGCATCACGGCCCTGCTCGTGGCCGGACGGCTGGGCCTTCCCCCGGACCTCTACGAGGCGGTGGCGAGCCTGCTCGCGCTCGCCGTGGCCTGGGCGCTCACCGTGGCGATCCTGGCCCGCCGGGCCGCCCTGGAGCGGGCGATGCGCGCGCTCGGCCGCTGGATCGAGACCGACTTCCTGCGCCGTCTGCTGCTCCTCGACCTCCTGATCGGCTCCGCCCACCTCTGGCTCGTGGCGCTCGTCTGGCTCAACGCCGCGCTGCTCGTGCTCGGTCTCGGGTGGGGCCCGATCCGCGCCACGCTCGCCACGCTCGCGGTACTCCTGCTCGCCCATCTCCTGCTCACCTGGCTCGACCGGCCGGCCGGTCCGCCGGGGGCGGCGGCCGAGGGCGAGGAGCCGGGCGAGCCCACGGCGGCGCTCCGGACGCCGCTCGGCACGCGGCTGCTCAAGGCCGCGGTCAAACTCGGCGCCGTGGTCCTCCTGCTCGAGGCCTGGGGGGTGGGCCTGCTCGCCTGGCTGAACAGCCCGGAGGGCTACGCGGCGCTGGGCCGGGGCCTGCGCATCGCCACCATCCTGGCGGTCTGCTTCGCCCTCTGGCGGCTGGCCTCCTGGTGGATCGGCGGCTACATCAAGGCGCGCGACGCTCAGGGCAACGTCCTCTACGGCAACCGCGCGCGGACCGCCGCGGCGATCGCCAAGAGCGCGGTCGTCGTCCTTCTGGTCCTGATCGCGGTCACCACCGTGCTGGGCGAGCTCGGCATCCAGGCGACCCCGCTCCTGGCCGGCGCCGGCGTGATCGGCCTCGCCGTCGGCTTCGGCTCGCAGAAGCTCGTGCAGGACATCATCAACGGGCTGTTCATCCTGCTCGGCGACACCATCCGGGTCGGCGACGTGGTCGACCTCGGCGGCCGTTCGGGCGTCGTCGAGGCGATCAGCATGCGCACGGTGACGCTGCGCTCCTACAACGGCGACGTGCACACGATCCCGTTCGGGACGATCGACAGCATCACCAACATGACCCGCGACTACTCGTTCTGGGTGCTCGACGTCGGCATCGGCTACGAGGAGAACGTCGACCGGGTGATCGCCGTGCTGCACGAGATCGAGGCCCAGCTGCGCCGCGAATGGCCGTGGCGCCGGCTGATCCTGGAGCCGCTCGAGATCGCCGGGCTCGACCGGTTCGGCGATTCGGCCGTCGTGATCCGCGGCCGGCTCAAGACCCGACCCGGCGAGCAGTGGCGGGTCGGCCGCGAGTTCAACCGGAGGCTCAAGCGGCGCTTCGACGAGCTCGGCATCGCGATCCCCTTGCCGCAGCGCACGGTCCACCTCGTCCCGCACGCCGCCCTCGGACCGGTGGCGACCGCCGAGGCCGCCGCCGCGGCGCCGCCACGCGACCCGGTCGCCGCCGGCG
>JBBIIE010000316.1:0-3345 GCA_037446605.1 Geminicoccaceae bacterium
TCGTCGGGGAACGGCAGCTTGCCTTCGGTCAGGTCGCTGTCGGCCAAGGTCGCTGTCCCAGCTCGCCGGCGCGGCTCATCCGGCCGGCATCAGAAAGGCTTGAGCACCACGAGGAGGACGATCAGCACGAACAGCACCGTCGGCACCTCGTTGAGCATGCGGAAGTAGCGGCCGGTCCGCTCGCGCCGGTCGGCGGCCAGCTCGCGCACGTGCCGGGCCAGGAGCCCGTGCGTCGCGAGCATGAGCAGGATCAGGGCCAGCTTGGCGTGGAACCAGCCCTCGCCCCACTGGCCCTGGGCGGTGGCGAGCCAGAGCCCGGCCAGGACCGTCACCACCATCGCGGGCGTGGTGATCGCGCGCAGCAGCCGCCGCTCCATGACCTTGAAGGTCTCGGAGCCGGGCGAGCCGACCGCCGCGTCGACATGGTAGACCATCAGCCTCGGCAGATACCACATGCCCGCCATCCAGGCGGCGAACGCCATGATGTGGAGTGCCTTGATCCAGAGCACGGAGTTGGTCACCGCCGGGGGGACGCGGACCGCCGGCCGCCCCCTGGACGACACCGGTCGAGAAGATCGCCTTCCGGGAGAGCCATCCGAGCGTGCAGGCCGCTGCTCACGCTGTCGGTCGGGCCGCTCGACGCCCCGCTCGTTCCCTCAGATCGCGCATCCGCGCCCGGATTTCAAGTAGCGGGCCAGCGCCGCCACCCGCTCGGGAGGGGTCGGCGGCAGCACGCCGTGGCCGAGATTGAAGATGTGTGGCCGGCCGGCCGCGGCGCGCAGGATGGCCCCCGCCTCGGCGAGCAGCGCCGGCTCCGGGCCGAGCAGGGCCACGGGGTCGAGGTTGCCCTGCAGCGCCAGGCCGCCCGGCCGGTCGAGCGCGGTCGCGGCCCAGCCCATCGGCACGGTGGTGTCGAGCGAGAGGCCCTGCGCGCCGACCTCGGCCGCGAACAGGGTGAGGCCGGCGCCCACACCGCGCGGGAAGAGCAGGATCGGCACGCTCGGGTGGCGGGCGCGCAGCTCGGCCACGATGCGCGCCGCGGGCTCCACGCACCAGCGCCGCAGCTCGGCCTCGGGCAGCACGCCGGCCCAGCTGTCGAAGAGCTGCAGGGCTTCGGCACCGGCCAGGACCTGGGCCGAGAGGAACTCGACGACGGCACCGGACAAAAGCTCGATCAGCGCGCCGAACAGGGCCGGGTCGCGGCGCGCCAGGGTGCGCGGGCGCAGGAACTCCTTGGAGCCCTGTCCCTCGACCAGGTAGGCCGCCAGCGTCCAGGGCGCACCGGCGAAGCCGATCAGCGCCACCTCGGGCGGCAGTGCGGCGCGCAGCCGGCCGAGCGTCCCGTAGACCGGCGCGAGGCGCTCGTGCAGCCGCGCGGCATCGAGCCGGGCGAGGCTCCGGGCATCGTCGACGACCTGGAGCCTCGGCCCCTCGCCCTCGACGAAGCGCAGCTCGGCGCCGAGCGCGTGCGGCACCACCAGGATGTCGGAGAACAGGATCGCCGCATCGAGCGGGAAGCGGCGGATCGGCTGCAGGGTGACCTCGACCGCGAGTTCCGGCGTGTAGCAGAGCTCGAGGAAGTCGCGCACCTTCGAGCGGACGGCACGGTACTCGGGCAGGTAGCGGCCGGCCTGGCGCATCAGCCAGAGCGGTGGCGGGTCGACCCGGATGCCGGCGAGCGCCCGAAGGAACGGCTTGACGGGCGCTTCGGTCGAGGTCGGGCCCGGCTGCATCATCCACTCATCCCTGGAATCGATCAGGACTTGATGTTGAGGGTTGCTGGCGGGTGCAAAGCCGGGTCGCAAGGTCGTCCCGTCCGATCCCCAGCCTCGTCCCGAGGCTGGTTCGCACGCCCGGGCGAGCCGGACAAGTCCGCGGAACCATCGGCCAAGCCCTTGCCGCGACGATCGCCCGGGCCAGCTTGAAGGTGGACGGAATGGTGGGGATAATCCGCCTCGGGCCCGACGGTCCCCGGTTCCGGCCGGGGCGCCGTCCCCGCCGCGGGCGGCGGTGGACGGGCGCGGGATGGACGGGTCGGCCCCGGCGGCGGTGGGCGCCGACCCGATCCGGTCCTCCGTCCGTGCCGGCCTCGTCCCGCGTTTCTCCCCGGGAGTGTCCCGTGCGGCTGCACCTGCATCTGATCTCCGACTCGACCGGCGAGACGGTGACCAACGTGGCGCGCGCGGCGGTCTCCCAGTTCGAGGACGTGGTGCCGGTCGAGCACGTCTGGTTCTTCGTCCGCACCCGCGCCCAGCTCGACAAGGTGCTGCCGCTGATCGAGGCGCTGCCCGGGCTCGTGCTCTACACCCTGGTCTCGCCCGAGCTGCGCCACGTCCTGCACGAGCGCTGCCGACTCCTGGGCGTGCCCTGCGTGCCGGTGCTCGACCCGGTGATGAGCGCGCTCACCGGGCTCGTGGGCTCGGCCGGCAAGCCGCAGATCGGCCGCCAGCACGCCATGGACGCGCTCTATTTCTCGCGCATCGAGGCAATGGACTTCGCCATGCGCCACGACGACGGCCAGTTCGCCGAGGAGCTCGACGAGGCCGACGTGGTCCTGGTCGGGCCGTCGCGGACCTCGAAGACGCCGACCTGCGTCTACCTCGCCCATCGCGGCATCAAGGCCGGCAACGTGCCGCTCGTGGCCGACGTGCCGCATCCGGCGGTGCTGGAGCGGCTCACCCGGCCGCTCGTCGTGGGCCTCACCGTGAGCCCGGAGCTGCTGGCCGACATCCGCGCCAACCGGCAGCGCATGCTCGGGGTGCGGGCCGGCGACCGCGGCCGCTACGGCGGCGACTACGCCGATCTGACGCGGGTCCGGACCGAGCTCGTCGAGGCCCGCCGGCTCTACGCGCGGATGGGCTGGCCGGAGATCGACGTGACCAAGCGGTCGGTCGAGGAAACCGCCGCCACCGTCTACCAGATGTTGCAGGAGCGCAACCAGCCGGAGGTCCGGGCGCTCGTGGCCGAGGCCGTTCCGCGTGGCTCCTGACGCCGTCCCGGCAGCGGCGCGCCCGGCGGGATGACGCCCGTCCGGACCGCAGGAGCCCTCGGCACCACCGTCCGCCGCCGCCGCCAGCGCGTGGCCCTGGCGATCGCGCTCGGTGCCGCGGGTGGTGCGATCCTGCTCTTCAGCCTGGGTGCCGCCTATCTCGTCGGGGCGGCCGAGCGGGCGAACGAGGTGGCGCGGCTCGAGGCCGACCTCGAGGCGGCGCGCGCCGCGGTGCGCGAGGCGACCGCGCGGATGGCCGCGGCCGAGGAGCGCGCGGCGCGCCTCGAGCGGGTGCAGCGGCCGGCGGCGGCGCCGGTTCCGGCGGCACGACGGTCCCGAGCCCGCTCGCGGCGCGG
>JBBIIE010000317.1:0-3321 GCA_037446605.1 Geminicoccaceae bacterium
GAGGTCCTGGACGGTGTGGTCGATCATCGCGACGCCGTCCTCTCGCGCGCCGAACGGGCCCAGAACCGGAGGATGATGGCCTGCTGCTCGCGGGCCGCGGGCCCACGCCTCGTGCTCGGGCTCTGATCGCGCGTCCGAGCGGTGCCCGGACCTCGCGTCGCGGTGCGCGATCGCCACGGCCGGATCGGTCGGCCCCGCCGGCACCGCTCCCTCTCAGCGCGACAGGAGGGCCACGAGCTCGGCCGCGCTCGAGAGCACGAGATCGGCGGCCGAGAGGTCGTCGCCCGCCGTATAAAGGCTCGGGATCGCCACGACCGGGATGCCGGCCGCCTCGGCGGCGAGGACGCCGTTGCGCGAGTCCTCGACCGCGAGCGCCCGCTCGGGCCGCACGCCGAGCCGCTCGAGGGCGAGCCGGTAGACCTCGGGGTCGGGCTTCTTGCGCGCCGTGTCCTCGCCACACACCAGGGTCGCGAACCAGGCCCGCGGTAGCGCCTCGGGGTGGGCATCGAGAAGCGCCTCGACATTGGCCCGGCTCGTCGTCGTGGCGATCCCGAGGGCGAGATCGAGTGTTCGGGCCCGGGCGAGGAGCTCGGCGATCCCGAGGCACAAGCGCACCTCGCCGCGCCGCACCCCTTCGGCGTAGAGCTCGGTCTTGCGGGCGTGCAGCCGGCGGACGAACGGGTCCTCGTGGCCGGTCAGGGTGGCCGCCCGCTCGGGCTCGACCTCGCGGACGAACCGCCAGATCCGCTCGCGGCCGCCGGTCGTGGTCAAGAGCCTTCGATAGTCCTCGACCGACCAGGACCAGGGCAGACCGGCTTCGGCGAAGGCGCGGTTGAAGCTCAGCCGATGCAGCTCCTCGGTTTCGGCGAGCGTGCCGTCGACGTCGAAGATCAAGGCGTCGAGCGCGAAGCCGCGCATCCTCCCTCCCTTCGCGGAACCCGGCGGCTCGGGGGTGCCGGCCGTCCTCTCCCGACTTCCCGCCGCCCGGTGCGGGATGTTAGCCGAGGGGCGGGCGGTTTTCGAGGCGCCGCGCATGGAAATCCTCCTCTTCGTCGCCGGTACGGTCGCCGTCCTCGCCGCCTGGTGGTGGCTCGCCCGCAAGACGGCGGCCGAGCGGGAAGGGCTCGCTCGTGCCCTCGGCCTCGCCCCGGTGCCCCTCGGCAGGACCGAGAGCCGAAGCGAGCGCGGTTTCGAGCACCAGCAACGGATCGCGGCGGGGCCGCTCGTCGGGCGGCCGGTCGAGCTCTGGATCCGGTCCTGGCGACGGGCGCGGCGGGCGGGTCCCGGGCCCTCGATCTGGACGGTGCTCGCGCTCCCGATCGCCGACGGGGGCGGGGCGTTCCGGCTCCGGGTCGAGCCGCGCTCGCGGGCTTCCGTCCTCGATGCCTGGTTCGGGCCGAGCGCCGAGGTCGCGACGGGCGACCCCGCGTTCGACGAGGTGTTCCGCGTGGCGAGCGGGGACGCCTCGAACATCGTGGCCCTGCTCGATGCCGAGTTCCGCCGGGGGCTTCTCGAGTGGCGGCGGCGGTTCGTGGGCTCGACTGGCTCGAGTGTGGCCGAGGGGCTCGCCGACACCGCCGCCGGGGCGGTTCTCGAGGTCGAGCCCGGCCGGATCCTCTGGGCGGTGCCGGGCTCGCCGCGGCCGGCCCTCGAGGCACGGCTCCGCGCCGCGCTGCCGCTGCTCGAAGGGCTCGCCCGGCGGCTCGAGGAGGGGGTGCGCCCGTAGGGCCGGGCGGGATGGCGGCGGGCCGGATCGGACCGCGTCGCCGGCGCCTCGGCCCTGCCGCGGCACGACTTACCGGCCGCCGCGGGGCGCGCTAGAAGGGCGGGCGAGCCGGAGGCTGGCCCGGCCGACAGGGAGGTTCGAGGATGAGGATGCGCAGGCGTGAGGTCATGGCGGCCGGAGCGGCCATGGGCGTGCTCGCGGCCACCGGCCGGCCGGCGGCGGCGGCGTCCGCCGCGGCCACCGCGGTCGAGGCGGCCAAGAAGCTCGGGCCGCAGGAGATCACCATCGTCTGGGAGGCCGGGCTGCAGTCCCTGGACCCGCTCAATTTCAGCGGCCCCTTGTGGGAGAAGCAGACCGGCATCAAGGTCAAGGTGATCGAGGTCTCCACGGCCGAGATGTTCACCAAGATCCTGCAGGAGCACCGGGCCGGCACCGGCGCCTACGACGCCTTGAACGTGATCCCGGCCTGGATGGCCGATCTGGTGCGGGCCGGCGCGCTCGAGCCGCTCGATCCCTACGTCGACAGGTACGGCTACCGCGACGAGCTCAAGGAGATCGCGCCGGTCTACCGGGACAACCAGATGACCGTGGGCGGCAAGATCTACGGCTTCCCCGACGACGGCGACGTCTTCGTGATGTACTATCGCAAGGACGTGCTCGGCGATCCCAAGGTCCAGGCCGCCTACAAGGCCAGGACCGGCAAGGACCTGCCCGTCCCGCCCAAGACCTGGGACGAGCTGTACGACGTGGCCGCCACCATCAACGAGGTGACCGGCAAGAAGCCGCACGGCTGCGCCTTCTTCCGCGAGCCGCCCTACATGCAGTTCATGTTCCAGGAGCGGTTCCGCAACAATGGTGGCCGGTTCTTCGACGCGGCGACCATGAAGGCCACCATCAACGGCCCGGCGGGCGTCAAGACCTTCGAGGGCTGGCTCGCGGAGAACAAGCTCGGCCCGGCGGGCATGGAGGCCTGGGGCTTCGTCGAGAACCTGGCCGCCTTCCTCAAGGGCGACAGCGCGATCACCATCTCCTGGCCGCCCTACGGGCGCTGGGCGGCCGGCTACGGCACCGAGGAGAAGGCGCTCTCCTGGGTGCCCAAGTCGCAGATCGCGGGCAAGGTCGGCTACGCCATGCCGCCGGGCGGCCACCCGCAGCTCGCCGCCGGCTTCTCGCTCTGCGTCTCCTCCTCCTCGAAGAAGAAGGAGGCGGCCTACCTCTTCATCCAGTGGCTGAACAGCAAGGACACCTCGCTGCAGCGCGTCCAGCTCCCCTTCGCGCTGCGCGACCCGTTCCGCGACAGCCACTTCGCCTCCGAGGAGTACCGCAAGCGCTGGCCCGAGGCGCCCGAGTACCTGGCGGCGCTGCAGGCCGGGGCGGTCAACGGCCTCCTCGATCTCTCCCTCATCCAGACCGACAAGTACGAGGAGGCGCTGCGCCAGGGCATCTCGCGGCTCTGGGCGGGCGAGGATCCGAAGAAGATCCTCGACGACGTCGCGGCCCAGTGGGACCGCATCACCCAGCAGATCGGGGTGGAGAAGCAGAAGGCGGCCTATGCCGAGTGGGCCGCCAAGCCGAACGCCTACCCCAAGCTCTGA
>JBBIIE010000318.1:0-3303 GCA_037446605.1 Geminicoccaceae bacterium
CAGCGCGGCGATGTGGCACAAGGCCGCGGCCGCTCACCCGCAGCCCCGGCAGCGCCGCGGCCAGGCCGCGCATCAGCGCGCGGTAGAGCGGCGCGAGCGTCTCGCCGCCCCAGACCGCCGGCGCCACGAGGACGAGCCCGTCGACCGCGGGTGCCGCGGGGTCGGCGAGGGCCACCAGCGCCACCGCGGCACCCATGCTCTCGCCGAGCAGGAGCAGCGGGAGGTCCGGCCGCTCCCCCCGCAGCCGCCCGAGGATGCCACGGAGATCGGCCGCGAGCGGCCCGGTCCCCGCCCAGAACCCGCGGTCGGGCTGCTCGCCGAAGCCGCGCTGGTCGTAGGCGAGGGTGCGGATCCCGTGCCCGGCGAGGAACGCGCCGAGCCCCTCGAAGGCACCCTTGTGGTCGCCGAAGCCGTGCAGCGCGAGGAGCTGGGCGCGCGCCGGCCCGGCCGGCTCCCACTGCCGCGTCGGCGGCGGGGAGGCGGGCGGCGGCGCCGGTGCGAGGCAGCCGGCGAGGAGCCCGACCAGGAGTGCCACCAGCCGGGGCACCCGCCGCCGTTCCGTCCCAATGTGCGCCCCCGCCGGGGCGGTGCCCGCCGCCACCGGCCGGGGATCAGTGCGGCGCGGGCTGCGGCTCGGCGGCGCGCGAGGGCAGGATGCCCTGGCCGATCATGCCCCAGATCGCCGCCGGGGTGAGCCCGTGCTCGCGCAGATGGCGCAGGGTCAGGGCGCCGGTGCGCTTGGCCATCCGCCGCCCGTCGCGGTCGCCGATCAGGTTGTGGTGGTACCAGCGCGGCACCGGCAGGCCCAACAGCGCCTGCAGCAGCCGGTGCACGTGGGTGGCGTGGAACAGGTCCTCGCCGCGGGTCACGAGGGTGACCCCCTGGGCGGCGTCGTCGACGGTCACCGCCAGATGGTAGCTGGCCGGCACGTCCTTGCGCGCGAGCACCACGTCGCCGAGCAGCCCGGGCTCGGCCTCGACCCAGCCGGCGCGCACGTCGTACCAGGCGAGCGGACCGGTGCGCTCCAGCGCGCGGGCCACGTCGAGCCGCCAGGCGAAGGGCTCGCCGGCGCGCATCCGCGCCGCCCGCTCGGCCTGCGCGAGGCTGCGGCAGGTGCCCGGGTAGAGGCGCTCGCCCGACGGCCCGTGCGGGGCGTGTGCCGCCTCCTCGACCTCGGCCCGGACCTGGCGGCGGGTGCAGAAGCAGGGGTAGAGCACGCCCTCCGCCTGCAGCCGCGCCAACGCCTCGCGGTAGAGGCCGAGCCGCTCCGACTGGCGCACCACCACGCCGTCCGGGCGCAGCCCGAGCCAGGCCAGGTCCTCGACGATCGAGCGGGCGAACTCCGGCCGGCAGCGCTGCGGGTCGAGATCCTCGAGGCGCAGCAGGAAGCGGCCGCCGGTGAGCCGGGCCGCATCGAAGGCGAAACGCGCCGCGTAGGCGTGGCCGAGATGGAGGTGCCCGGTCGGGCTCGGCGCGAAGCGCGTGACGTGCACCACGCCCTGCGCGACGGGGACGAAGTCGGGACCGCGCAGCGGCCGGTCCGGCTGGCCGCCGGCCGTCACCGCGGGAGCCCGTCGCCGCACGCCACCATGGCGCGATCATGGCGGCCGGGACGACACGCCGCAAGCGGACGAGCGTGCCCGTTCGGCCACAGCCGCCCGGCGCGGCCGCCGCGGCCGCGGCGCCGGGCCTCCGTCCGAGAGCGCATCGGCCTCGACCGGCCGGCCGGTGAGATAGCCCTGCGCCTCGTCGCAGCCGAGGGCCTCCAGGCAGGCGAGCTGGCCCGCGGTCTCCACGCCCTCGGCGGTGACGCGCATGCCGAGCGCGTGGCCGAGCTCGATCACGGTCCGCGCCACCGCCCGCGCCGAGCCGTCGGCCTCCAGATCGGACACGAAGCTGCGGTCGAGCTTGAGCCGGTCGAGGGGGAACTTGCGCAGGTAGCTGAGGCTGGCGTAGCCGGTGCCGAAATCGTCGAGCGCCACGCCCACGCCGAGCGCCCGGATCCGGCCGAGCGTGGCGAGCACGCGCGGCGTGTCCTGCAGCAGCACGCCCTCGGTGATCTCGACCTCCAGATGCTCGGGCGGGAGACCGTGGCGGGCGATCGTGGCGGCGAGCAGCTCGGCCGGGTCGCCCTCGCGGAACTGCACGGGCGAGAGGTTGACCGAGACGCGCGGCGGGCCGCCGCGCCGCACCCAGTGCGCCGCCTGCGCGGCCGCGGTGTCGAGCACCCAGGCGCCGATCGGCAGGATCAGCCCGCGCTCCTCGGCGAGCGGCACGAAGCTCGCGGGGGTGACCAGGCCGCGGGCCGGATGGTGCCAGCGCAGGAGGGCCTCGGCGCCGACCCGCCGCCCGCTCGCGATCTCGATGCGCGGCTGGTAGACGAGGCGGAGCTGTCCGGCCCCGATCGCCTCGTGCAGATCGGCCTCGAGCTCACGCGCCTCGCACAGCTCGCGGGCGATCTCCGGATCGAACAGCCGCAGCCGGCCACGCCCCTCGGCCTTGGCGCGGTAGAGGGCGAGATCGGCGTGCTGGAGCAGGCCGTCCGGGCTCGGGGCGTGGTCCGGCAGGATCGCCACGCCGATCGTGGCGCCACTCCTGACCGAGCGTCCCGCGAGCGCGAAGGGCTCGGCCAGACTGCGCAGGATCCGCTCGGCGAGCGCGCCGAGCTGCCCGTCGTCGACGAGCTCGGGCAGGAGGAGCGCGAACTCGTCGCCGCCCAGCCGGGCGACCAGTGCGCCGGGCGGTGCCAGCCGCCGCAGCCGGCCGGCCGCGGCGCACAGGAGTGCATCGCCGGCCGGATGGCCGAGCGAATCGTTGACCTCCTTGAAGCGGTCGAGGTCGACCAGCATCAGCGCGAGCCGCCCGCCCGAGCGCAGCGCGTTCTCGGCCGCCTGCTCGACGCGCTCGCGGAACAGCGTGCGGTTCGGCAGGTCGGTCAGCGGATCGTGGTGCGCGAGGTGGCGGATGCGCTGCTCGGTGGCGCGCCGCTCGCTCACGTCGCTGCCGATCGCCACGAACCCCGCCGGCGTGCCGTCCGGCGCCAGGATCCGGTCGACCCGGAGCTCGACCGGCAGGGGCCCGCCGCGGGCCAGGACCTCGAGCTCGGCCTGGAACGTCCCGGCACGGCCGAGGCCGCGCAGGAGCTCGCGCCGGCGGCGGCGGTCGAGGACCAGCCGGGCGAGCCCGCCGCGGCCGCCACCGCGCGCGTCGAGCGTGCCGAGCAGCCGCTCGGCGGCGCTGTTGACGAAGGCCGGCGTACCGTCGGGGTCGAGGATCAGGATCGGATCGCCCGAGCTCTCGACC
>JBBIIE010000319.1:0-3298 GCA_037446605.1 Geminicoccaceae bacterium
GGATCACGATCGACAATGGCCGCCTGCACGGCTCGATCGCGCTCACGGGCGCGCGCCTCGACGACATCCGCCTGGCCGACTACCACGAGACGCCGAGCCGCACCTCGCCCGAGATCACGCTCCTGTCGCCGGTCGGCACGCGCTCGCCCTACTTCGCCGAGCTCGGCTGGATCGCCGCCGAGCCGGGCGTGGTGGTGCCGGACGCGCGCACCCTCTGGCAGGCCGAGACGGATCGGCTCACCGCCGAGCGGCCGGTCCGGCTGCGCTTCGACAACGGCCAGGGGCTCGTGTTCGGCAAGGAGATCGAGATCGACCACGATTTCCTGATCGGCGTCAAACGGACCGTCCGCAACGCCGGCGACCGGCCGGTCACGCTCCATCCCTACGGCCTCGTCAGCCGCTGGGACACGCCGCACACCATGGGCTTCTACATCCTGCACGAGGGCCCGCTCGGCGTGCTCGGCGGCACGCTGCACGAGATCGACTACAGCGATCTCAAGGAGGACGGGCCGCAGACGCTGCCCAGCACCGGCGGCTGGCTCGGCATCACCGACAAGTACTGGCTCGCGGCGCTGGTCCCGCAGCAGGACCGCCCGCTCGACGCGGGCTTCCGCTGGGTGCCGATCGAGGGTCGCGACCGCTACCAGGTCGACTTCCGCGGCGCCCCGGTCACCCTCGCCCCCGGCCAGACGGTCGAGCTGGTCGACCGGATCTTCGTCGGCGCGAAGGAGGTCGACAAGCTCGACCGGTACGCCGAGCTCTACGGCATCCCGCTGTTCGACCGGGCGGTCGACTTCGGCTGGTTCTACTTCCTGACGAAGCCGATCTTCCACATCCTGCACTTCTTCTACAAGTGGACCGGCAATTACGGGGTGGCGATCCTGCTCCTGACCCTGCTGGTCAAGCTCGCTTTCTTCCCGCTCGCCAACAAATCGTACAAGGCGATGAGCCAGATGAAGAAGCTCCAGCCCGAGATGATGCGGCTGCGCGAGCTCTACGCCGACGACAAGGTCAAGATGAACCAGGAGCTCATGGCGCTCTACAAGCGGGAGAAGGTCAATCCCATGGCCGGCTGCCTGCCGGTCATCGTGCAGATCCCGGTGTTCTTCGCGCTCTACAAGGTCCTGTTCGTCAACATCGAGATGCGGCACGCGCCGTTCTTCGGCTGGATCCAGGATCTCTCGGCGCCGGATCCGACCAGCGTCTTCAACCTCTTCGGCCTGTTGCCGTTCGACACGCCCGCCTTCTTGACGATCGGGGTGTGGCCGCTCGCCATGGGCGGCACGATGTGGCTGCAGCAGCAGCTCAACCCGCAGCCGGCCGACCCGGTGCAGGCCAAGGTGATGAACCTCTTGCCGATCTTCTTCACCTTCCTGTTCGCCACATTCCCGGCCGGGCTCGTGATCTACTGGACCTGGAACAACCTCCTGTCGATCGGCCAGCAATGGCTGATCATGAAGCGGATGGGGGTCAAGCCGGGCTGAGGGCGGAGGTGGCCGCGATGGCCGTGGCGACGGCCGAGCCGGAGGTCGAGACCGCCGCGCTCGAGGCGGGCCGGCTCCTCTTCGCCCGTCCGGCGCGCTTCCTCCTGGGCGTGGCACGGCTGGAGCAGCTCCCGCCCGCGGGCGCGCCCGAGGTGGCGCTCGCCGGCCGCTCGAACGTCGGCAAGAGCTCGCTCTTGAACGCGCTCGTGGGCCGCAGCGGCCTCGCGCGGACCTCCGACACGCCCGGCCGCACGCAGGAGCTCAACTTCTTCGACATCGCCGGCCGGCTCGTCCTCGTCGACATGCCGGGCTACGGCTACGCCCGCGCCCCGAAGGCGGTGGTCGAGGCCTGGACCGAGCTCGTCTTCACCTATCTGCGCGGCCGCCCCGGGCTGGCGCTGGTCTGCCTCCTGGTCGACGCCCGGCACGGGCTCAAGGAGAGCGACCGCGAGACGATGAAGCTGCTCGCGCGGGCCGCGGTCCCGTTCCGCGTGGTGCTGACCAAGGTCGACCTGCTGCGCCCGGCCGCCCTCGAGGCGCGGCTCGGCGAGCTCCGCGCCGAGCTCGCCCGCGCCCCGGGGGCACTGCCCGAGCCGCTGGCGACGAGCGCCCGCACGCGCCTCGGCATCGATCGGCTGCGCGCCGAGCTCGCGGCCCGCGCCGCACCCCTGCCCGCGGCCGCGCCTCCCGGAGAGCGTCCATGAGCGTCGACAGCCCGCCACCCGACGTCCAGCGCGTCGCCATGACCCTGATCGAGGCGCTGCCCTACATGCGGCGCTACCGGGGTGCGGTGATGGTGGTGAAGTACGGCGGCCACGCCATGGGCGACGAGAAGGTCGCCGCCGACTTCGCGCGCGACGTCGTGCTGTTGAAGCAGGTCGGGATCAACCCGGTCGTGGTGCACGGCGGCGGGCCGCAGATCAAGGCGATGCTCGACCGGCTGCAGATCCGCTCGAGCTTCGTCGACGGGCTCCGGGTGACGGACGCCGCCACCGTGGAAGTGGTCGAGATGGTCCTGGCCGGACGGATCAACAAGGAGATCGTGACGGCGATCCAGGGTGCCGGCGGCATGGCCGTGGGCCTGTGCGGCAAGGACGGCCGCCTGATCCTGGCCAGGAAGCTCACCCGCACGCGCCGCGACCCGGGCAGCGCCATCGAGCAGGTGGTCGATCTCGGCTTCGTGGGCGAACCCACCCGGGTCGACACCCACGTGCTCGACGTGCTCACCCAGAGCGACATCGTGCCGGTGATCGCGCCGATCGGCGTGGGCGAGGGCGGTCAGACCTTCAACATCAACGCCGACACGGCGGCCGGTGCCGTGGCCGGCGCCCTGAAGGCGCGCAAGCTGTTGATGCTCACCGACGTCAAGGGCGTGCTCGATGCCGAGAAGCGGCTCGTGCCGACGCTCGATGCGCCGACCGCCCGGCGCTGGATCCGCGAGGGCGTGATCTCGGGCGGCATGATCCCCAAGGTCGAGACCTGCCTTTCCGCCGTCGAGC
The DNA here is from genome assembly GCA_037446605.1 of Geminicoccaceae bacterium. GTDB lineage: Bacteria > Pseudomonadota > Alphaproteobacteria > Geminicoccales > Geminicoccaceae > JANXAZ01. The sequence goes on from JBBIIE010000319.1 coordinate 2,984, forward strand.
AGGGGGTCGAGGCGGCGGTGATCCTGGACGGCCGGGTACCGCACGCGATCCTGCTCGAGCTCTTCACCGAGGGCGGCTTCGGCACCCAGATCGTGAACGCCGGCTGAGCCGGGCCACCCGGCGCCGGCTCACTCGCGCAGGCTCGTGATCCAGGCGGCGAGCTCGGCGCGCTGCCGGTTGCCGAGCGGCGGCAGCGGCATGTCCGGGTGCGGCGGGACGATCAGCCGGTCGGCCAGCGCCGCGGGATCGCTCCAGTTGCGGGCGATCGCGGCGAAGGTCGGCACGCCGTCCGGCACCGGCCCCCGCGCTTGGCCG
>JBBIIE010000320.1:0-3289 GCA_037446605.1 Geminicoccaceae bacterium
CCCGCGCCTTGTCGGCGAGCTGCCGCTGCAAGGCCACCTGCTCGGCGCGCGCCGCATCCAGCTCGCGCTGCGCCGCGGCGATCTGCCGGCGCGCCTCCTGCAGGCTCACGAAGTAGCCCTGCTCGCCGGTCAGCGAGCCGGCGTTGCTCTTCTGGAACTCGGCCAGCCGACGCTCCGCCTCGTCGAGCGCCCGACCCTGCCCGGCGATCTGCTCGTCGACGAACCGGCGGGCCACCTCGAGCTCCTCGCGGCTGACGCCGAGATTGGTCTGCACGAAGATCTCGAGCAGCGCCGCCACGACCCGCTGCGCGGCCGCCGGGTCGCGGTCGCGGTAGGCGACGGTGAACAGGTTCCAGCCCTGCGAGGTCACCCGGATCGAGGCCTTGAGCTCGGCCACCAGCCGCTCGGCGGCGATCGGGTCGGGTGCGCGGTGGGCGAGCCCGGCCCGGTCGATCACCCGCTCGAGGTTGGGGCGGCTCAGGATCGTGCGCTGCATCACGTCGAGCTGGCGGCTGAGGTCGGTCTCGACGGTCAGTCCCTTGAGCAGGGGACCGAGCATGCCGTCGGTGTCGGCGTAGATGCGCGCCGTGCTCTCGTAGCGGCTGGGCAGCAGCACGACCGCGAGGCAGCCGGCGACCGCCACCGCCCAGGCGATCGCGAGGCAGGTCCAGCGACCGCGCCGGACCAGGCGGAGGAGGCCCAGGAGCTGATCGAGGGTCTGCTGCATGGCGGCTCAGAAGATCGCCTCGGGCACGATCAGCACGTCGCCCGGGGCGAGGCCGGCATTGGCCTCGATGTCGCCCTCGCGCAGCAGATCGGCGACCCGCACGCGGTAGCGCCGCGGCCCTTCCGGGGTGCGCCGCACCAGGACCGTGCGGTTGCCGTCGGCGAACGCGGTCAGCCCGCCCACCGCGATCACCGCATCGAGCACGCTCATGCCCGGCCGCCAGGGCAGGCTCTGCGGCCGCGTCGCCTCGCCGACCACCCGCACCTGCTGGTCGAGCGGACCCAGGAAGTCGGTCACGATCACCGTGACGAGCGGCCGCTGGACGAACTCGGCGAGCCGGCGCTCCAGCTCGCGGCCGAGCTCGGCCGGCGTGCGCCCCGCCGCCTCGACGTCGGCCAGCAGCGGCATCGAGATGCGGCCGTCGGGGCGCACGCGCACCTTGAGCGAGAGATCGCGGTCCTGCCAAACGAAGATCTGCAGGTCGTCGCCGCTGGCGATCCGGTAGGCCTCCGAGCCGGCCGGGACCTGGGCCGGCTCCGGCTCGCGCGGCGCCTCCGGCAGCGTCGTGCAGGCCGCCAGGGCGAGCAGCAGTGCTGCGACCGCGCCCCGCCGCGGCCGGCGCCACGCCGCCCGATCCCGCCCACCCGTTCCGCCCGTCACCCGCTGCATCCCCGGACCGCCCCCGAGACCCGATCGCACCTCGTCGGCATGCACCTGCCATAGCCGCGCCGCGCACTCAAGTTGCGTGCGACCCCGGGCGGCGTACCCGGCAACATTGTGGTGAACATCGGCTCACCTTGTCTCTTCGGGGTTTGCTAGCCGACTGGGCGGAACCGGCCCGGTGCGGCCGGGGAGCCGACACTTCGAGGTTTTCTGCTTGAACAATCTCTTCAACTTCGACGCACTGGCGCGGCGGCTCCTCGAGGCCGCACGCGGTGTCGTCGGCACGGGTCGGGGGCGATGAGCCGGCCGGGCTCCGTGCTCGTCACCGGTGGTGCCGGCTACATCGGCTCGCATGTCGTGCTGGCGCTGCTCGAAGCCGGCTGGCCGGTGGTGGTGCTCGACGACCTGAGCAGCGGCCGGCTGCGCACGTTCCACCGCCGCTGCGCCCTGGTCGTGGGCGACGTCGCCGACCGCGCGACGGTGGCCGCGGCGCTGCGCCGGCACGACGTCGCGGCGGTCGTCCACCTGGCCGCCTCGATCGTGGCACCGGAGAGCGTCCGCCACCCGCTGCCCTACTACCGCAACAACCTCGCCGCCTCGCTCGGCCTGCTGGAGGCCTGCGTCCGGCATGGCGTGGCGGCCTTCGTGCTGTCCTCGACCGCCGCGGTCTACGGCGCGCCGACCCGCTCGCCGGTCGGCGAGGACGCGCCGACCGTCCCGGTCAACCCCTATGGCTGGTCGAAGCTGATGGTCGAGCGCGTGCTGACCGATGCCGCCGCGGTGCACGACCTGCCGTTCGTGGCGCTGCGCTACTTCAACGTCGCCGGGGCCGACCCGGCGGGTCGCGCCGGCCAGGCGGACAGCGGGCCCGCCCACCTGCTGCGCGTGGCGCTCGACGCTGCGCTCGGCCGGCGCCCCGAGGTCCCGGTCTACGGCGACGACTACCCGACCCCGGACGGCACCTGCGTGCGCGACTTCGTGCACGTCACGGACCTCGCCGCCGCGCATCTGGCGGCCCTCGACCATCTGCTCGGCGGCGGCCCGAGCGCGGTCCTCAACTGCGGCTACGGGCGCGGCTTCTCGGTGCGCCAGGTGCTCGCCGCGGTGGAGCGCGTGACCGGCCGGCCGCTGCCCGTCCGGCTGGCACCGCGCCGCCCGGGCGACCCACCCGAGGTCGTGGCCGATGAGACGCGGATCAAGGCGGTGCTCGGCTGGCGGCCGCGCCTCGACGATCTCGAGCTCATGATCGGCCACGCGCTGGCCTGGCTGCGCCGCTCGGGTGGGCCGCCGGCCTCAGCGTGAGCCGGCCAGACCGGCGCGCAGCAGCGCCACCTCGCCGTCGATCGCGCGGGCGACCTCGGCCACATCGCCGCGCAGGGGTGCCGGCTCCGCGAGCAGGGCGACCAGCCGCCGCGCCCGGTCCGCTTCGCCGGCCTCGTCCGCGCCTTCGAGCAGGTCGCGCGCCGCCCGGGAATCGCCCATGGCGGCGAGCGCCAGGGCCGACCGCAGCCGCAGCTCCGGCGGTTCGCGCTCCGGAGCCGGCGGCGGTCCGGCCGCGAGCAGCCGCCGCCCGAGCTCGGCCACCCTCGGCCAGTCACGGCTCCGCCAGGCCGCCTCGAAGCCCTGCGCCCGCGCCGCCGCGTCCTCGGCCGGGCGACCGTCGCCGCCGCGCGCCTCGGCCGCTGCGCGCAGGCTGCGCGCCCGCTCCGCCGCCTCGGTCGGGAGCGCGGGCGTCGCCGCCTCCGTCCGCAGCAGGGCGAGCGCCGCCGAAGGCTCGTCGGCCGCGAGCCGCAGCTCGGCCGCCTCGAGCGCGGGCGCGCCAAGCGGGAGGAGCTGCTATTGTCGTTGGTGTTGTGGGCCTTCTTGCTGGTCGCCTCGGCCTCGCTGATGTACTATGCG
>JBBIIE010000321.1:0-3283 GCA_037446605.1 Geminicoccaceae bacterium
CGCTGGCGCCGCGCGAGGAGGGCCCGAGCCGCGGCGACCACGGCCAGCCGCAGCACGAGAGCTTCGCGCTGGCCCGCCCCGAGCCGCGCGCGGCGCCGGCTCCTGAGGCCGACGCGGCGGTGGCCCTGCGCGCCTTCTTCGAGGGTGCCGGCCTCGAGGGCGCCGGCCTCGAGGGCGCCGGTCTCGCGGGCGAGGGGCCGCTCGCGGGCGATCCCCTGGAGCGGCTGCGCGCCGCCGGGGCGGCCTTCGCGGCGATGGCCGAGGGGCTGCGCTCGCTGCTCGCCACCCGCGCGCTGGTCAAGGGCCATGCCGGGCTGGAGCGCACGCTGATCGGTGCGGCCGCCAACAACCCGCTCAAATACGCCCGCTCGCGGGCGGGTGCGGCCCGCGCGCTGCTCGCCCCGCCCGAGCCCGGCGACCTGCCGGCGCTGGCCGCGATCGAGGCCGCGGTGCGCGATCTGGAGGCGCACGAGATGGGGCTCCTGGAGGCGGTCGAGGCGGCGCTGCACGACCTCCTGCGGCGCCTCGACCCGGCCGTCCTCGAGGAGCGGCTCGCCGACACGCCGGCGCTCCGACTGCTCCTCGAGGGCGGCCGCCGGGCGCGGCTCTGGGAGCTCTACCGGCAGTGCTGGGGCGAGCTCTCCGAGCAGGCCCGCCGGCGCTTCATGGGCGATCTCGACGATGCCTTCCGCGCCGCCTACGAGCGCCGGCTCCGGGCCGCGCGGCCAGCCCGGGAGAGCGAGCCTTGAGGATCCGCCGCCTGCTCCTGTGGGGTCTGCCGGGCCTGCTGGTCCTCGCCGCCTGCGGCTCCGACCCGCCGCCCCCGCCGCCGCCACCCACCCTCGTGAGCCTGACCCTGAAGGCCGGCCCGGACGTCAACCCGGATGCGGCCGGCGTGGCCAAGCCGGTGCGCGTCCGCGTGCTCCGGCTCAAGACCGGGCGGAGCCTGCCCGAGGCCGACTTCTTCGCGCTCGACGAGGATCCCTCGAAGGCGCTCGGCCGCGACCTGGACGGGGTCGAGGAGATCGTGGTGGCACCCGGCGGCACCCAGGTCTGGCAGGCCAAGCTGCCCGACGAGGTCAAGGTCGTGGGCGTGGTGGCGGCCTACCAGCAGCTCGACGGCGTGCAGTGGCGGGCCTGGAAGGAGGTGCCGCGCAACGCCACCACGCTGCTCCTGGCCGAGCTCGGCGCCAAGGGCGTCAAGCTCGCGGAGGCCGCCCCTTGAGCAGCCGCGCCCGGCTCGTCTGGTCCGAGGGGATGCTGCTGCGCACCCAGCATTTCCAGCAGCAGGACCGCTGGATCGAGAGCCAGCTCGCGCTCGCCGTGGCGGGCCTGTCCGGGCTCGGGTGGGGCTTCACCCGGCTGGAGCTCGACGAGGCGCTGCTCACCCAGGGCCGGATCGGGCTCGTGGCGGCCGCCGGCATCCTGCCGGACGGCACGCCCTTCTCGATCCCCGACCCGGTGCCGCCGCCCGAGCCTCTGGCGCTGCCCCGGCCCGACCGGCCGGTGGTCGTGCACCTGGCACTCCCGGTCCGCCTCGAGGGCGGCCAGGAGATCGAGCCCGAGGGGACCGCCGGCGTCGGGCTGCGCCACCGCGGCCGGACGGTCGAGCTGCGCGACGGCAATCTCGGCTTCGAGGGCCGCGTGCCGATCGAGATCGCCGAGCCGCGCTTCCGGCTCCTGCCGGGGACCGCACCGCTCGACGGCTTCGCCACGCTCGCCCTGGCCCGGGTGGTGACCGCCGAGGCGAGCGGGGCGCTGGTCCTCGACCGCGAGCACGTGCCGCCCTGCCTGGCTTTGGCGGCGAGCCGGCCGCTCCTCTCCTTCCTCGAGGAGCTCGCGGGCAAGCTCGAGAGCATCGCCGCCGAGCGCGCCGCCTTCGTCGGCGGCAAGCGGCTCGCCGGTGCCGGCGACATCGCCGACTTCCTGATCCTCCTTCTGTGCAACCGCACCCTGCCGGTGGCCCGCCACCTGGCCGAGCAGCGCACGCTGCACGGCGAGGCGCTCTACCGCTGGCTGCTCGGCCTGCTCGGCGAGGCGGCGAGCTTCCTTCCGGGCGAGCTCCGCCCGGCGGTCCTGCCGCCCTACCGGCACGCCGAGCCAGGCCCCGCCTTCCAGGCGCTGTTCCAGGAGCTGCGCCGGGTGCTGCTCGAGCTCGCCCGGCCGGAGCGCAAGGCGCAGCCGATCCCCTTGAAGGCGTTCCCCTCGGGCGTGCGGGCGGCCGAGGTGCAGGACCGCAGCCTCTACGCCGAGGCCAGCTTCGTCCTCGCCTTCACCGCGCCGGTGGCGCCCGAGGCGATCCGCCAGCGGCTGCCCGGGCAGATCAAGATCGGCCCGGCCGAGGAGCTGCAGGCGATCGTGCGCGCGGCCGTGCCCGGCATCCCGATCCGCCATCTCCCGACCGTGCCGCGCGAGATCCCCCTGCACCGCGGCATGGTCTATTTCGAGCTCGACCGCGCCAACGACTATTGGCGGCGGCTCGCCTCCTCGGCCGGCCTCGCCCTGCACGTCACGGGCGACCTGCGCGAGGGCATGGAGCTCGAGCTCTGGGCGATCCGGGACTGAGGCGGGGGCCGGGGCATGGGCGGCGACGACGATCCCTTCGGTCTGGGCGGCCCGTTCGGCGCCGGGGGCGAGGAGCGGACCCGGATCGTCCCCACCCCGGGCGGCCGCGGCCCGCCACCGGGCCCCTCCCGGCCGCGCCCGGTGCCGGCGACCGGCGCCCCCCTGCCCGAGGGCACGCCCGGCCGCGGCCCGCTCGTGCAGGCGGCGCACGGGCTCCTCCTCCTCGCACCGCGGCTGGCCGCGCGCAGCCCGCCCGGCGATCCGGCCGAGCTCCGCGTGCGCCTCGAGGAGGAGCTCACCCGCTGGCGCGAGCGCGCGCTCGCCAAGGGCGCCGACCCGCGCCAGGTCGAGGCCGGCCACTACGCGCTCTGCGCGCTGTTCGACGACATCGTCCTCAACACGCCCTGGGGGGCGCACGGCGGCTGGAAGGGTGACAGCCTCGCCGGCACGCTGCACCACGACGTGGCCGCGGGCGAGCGCTTCTTCGCGCTGCTCGACCGGGCCGGGCGCGAGCCGGAGCGCGGCCGGCCGCTGCTCGAGCTCTTGGCCGCCTGCCTCGCCATGGGCTTCGAGGGCCGCTACCGGCTGAGCCCGGGCGGTGCGGCCGAGCTGCAGCGGATCCGCGCCGAGCTCTACGCCCGCCTCGCCGCCGCCGACGGGCCGCGCGAGCGCGAGCTGAGCCCGGCCTGGCAGGGTGCCGCCGCCCGCCACGTGCCGC
>JBBIIE010000322.1:0-3246 GCA_037446605.1 Geminicoccaceae bacterium
AGGCTGTTGTTCTCTGTTCTCATGCATTTTAACCTACTGACAGGGAGCGTTCCTGTCAACAGAATAGGCAGGAATGCGGGCGAAGCCCGGTCAGGCTCGGAGCTCGATCCTAATGCTGACCCACAAGCAGGTCTGGGACGGAATCGACCGACTGGCGGCGCGCAACAAGCTGTCGGCATCCGGGCTCGCCAAGCGAGCCGGCCTCGACCCGACCACCTTCAACAAGAGCAAGCGAATCACGAAGCAGGGCAAGCCGCGCTGGCCGAGCACCGAAAGCGTGTCGAAGGTCCTGGACGCGACACAGACCTCGATGCGGGATTTCGTCGAGCTGATGCAGGGCGGCACGCCCGGCAGCCCGGCCGGCCGCGGCTTCCGGCTGCGCTGCACCGGCCTCGCCGAGGTCGAAAGCGGGCCGTGCCTCGACGCGTCGGGATTTCCGCAGCCCGCGGGCTGGGAGGAGATCGAATACCCGGCGATCGACGACGAGCACGCCTACGCGGTCGAGCTCGACCGTGACGTGGCGCCGCCGGTCTACCGATCGGGCGACGTCGTCGTGATCTCGCCCGGCAGCAGCATCCGCCGTGGTGACCGGGTGATCGCCCGCCTGCGCACGAGCCAGGTCCTGTTCGGGGTCGTCGTGCGGCGCACGGCGCAGCGGGTCGTGCTCGCCGAGCTCGGCGCCGGCAAGGCGGAAGAGGTCATCGAGGCCGATCGCCTCGCCTGGCTCGCCCGCATCCTCTGGGTCAGCCAGTAGCGACACGAGGCCGCCCGCTCGACGATCGAGGCTATTGATCCTGTATCTTGACAATCATCCCATGAGCCGCTAGGCTGCGCTCATGATCGCCGCCCGGCACGCCGCCGGGCCCGCTCGGAGACGCAGCCATGAGCCTGCTCCTGCCCCTCGATGACAACGGGAACCCGATCGGCATCCTCGGGTTCGACTACCGCGGCACGATCAAGCTGTCGGTCGGCGCCGAATCCATCCGCAACGGGACGCCGATCCCGGCTGACATCGAGATCGTCACGCTGTACGCGACCGGGCCGTGCCGGTTCGAGCTCGGCGACGCCACGGTCACCGCCGACCCGGCCACGAGCCCGTTCCTGGCGCCCGGGCACTATGTGGACATCCCGCTGCGGCGCGGCGAGCGCCACGTCGCCTTCGTCGCCGAGGCCGCGCCCTGCGAGGCCTACCTGATCGGTCGAATCTGACATGCCGCTCGGCCTCGCGCTGACCGCGGCGGGGCTGCGCGTCACCAGCCGCGATCGCACAGCCTCGGTGGCAACGGAACCGCCGCCGTCCCCGCCCGTTCTCGCAACCGAGACCGGCGACTCGCTCGTCACCGAGCTCGGCGAGCGACTTGCCGTGGAGCCGGAACCATGAGCACCAAGCAGATCCACGAGCTCCCCGCAGCGGCCACCGTCGAGCCGGCGGACCAGCTCCTGCTGTCGACGACGCTCGGGAACCTGACCCGGCGCGCGGCCGTCGAGGCTTTGCCTTGGCGGCTGGCCGGCGCCACCCCGAGCCGCCTGCTGCGCGACAAGCTCGCCGAGCGTGTCTCGGTGCGCGACTTCGGCGCGGCCGGGGACGGCATCGCCGACGACGCTCCTGCCTTCCAGGCAGCGCTCGATGCGGCGCTCGAGGTCTTCGTTCCGGCCGGGCGCTATCGGCTCGCATCCGTCGTCCAGATCAAGCCGCGCCGCCGGATCGTCGGTGCCGGCCGCGACGTCGCGGTGATCGAGGCGCTCGCCGAGCGGGCCTTCGTCTTCAACCGCAACGAGGGCTCCTATCTCGTCGAGCCTTCGGCCACCTCCGACTGGACGCGTGGCTCCATCGAGGATCTGACGGTCCGCATGACGACTGGCGGTATCCTGGCCAGGGGTCACGAGTTCATCGCCCAGAGGCTCCGCTTCGAGGGTGGGACGAGCGCCGGCTGGTGCCTGGAGCTCGAGAACGCCAACGAATGCTGCCTGCGGGAGATCTCGGCCGGACCCGGCGGCGGAGGGCACGATCTGTTCGCCAGCGGCATCCGCCTCTACGCGGACGAGGCCGGAGCCGCCGTCAACTATGGCGACGGTCTGATCGAGGAAGTTTCGATCAAGCTCAAAGGTGTCGGAACGACCGGGATCTTGATCGAGCACACCGGCTCGGCCGTCGCCGGCAAGCTGTTTGTCATGAACAACCTGCTGCTCAATCGCGTCCAGGTGAATAGCGCCGGCGTGCCTCCCGGCAGCACCGGGATCTGGCTCAAGCGCGTCATGCGCTCCGCCCTCGTCAACTGCGATGTCGAGTACGTCGAGACGGCATTCCGGGTCGAGGGGGCCGCGGGTGGCGGCAATTCGGGCAGCGTGCGGCACGTCAGCTTCGTCAACTGCTACGTCCTCAACTGCACCACGCCCTGGATCGACAGCAACACCGATCTTCCCGGCTCGGTGATGCGCTGCTTCTTCGCCAACTGCAACGGCTTCGGCCAAGTCAACCCGGTGGGCGTCTCGAGCGACGACGCGGCCGCCCGGTCGGGCGAGGGTGATACCTTCCTGCCCGCGGCCCTCTGGCTCAACGAGCCCAACCAGGGCGGTGCGGCCGTACAGGTCCGCGCCGCGAACCTCGGCCAGCTCCTGATCACCGGCGACTTCCACGACGGCGCCAGCGCGACGCGCGACGGCAACGTCAAGAACCCGAGGCCTCGCCAGGCTCTCGGCATCGACGTCACCTCGTACAACGTGACCCGGCTCTATCGGCCGCGGGGCTACGTGGAGGGACAGGAGAGCCGTCTCGCGCTCGGCAATGGTGAAGAGCACGTGGCGGGTCCCCTGCACCGGGTCGAGATCGCCGATCCGCTCTACCTCCCGCCGCGGACGACGGAGCCCGGCCAGCCGCGCAACGGCTTCGTCGTCTATTGCGAGTCCCCCTCCGCCCTGCCCTCGGGAACTCCTTGGGCCGGTCCGGGCTGGTACGCGAGGCTCGCCAACGGCTGGAGCCCCGGGGTGAGCCTGCCCGGCCGGGTTCCGGAGCGTGAGCGCAACGCCAACTTCACGTTGTCGCCGGCCGATTTCGGTCGCGTCCACCGCGTCAACAACGCGAACCCGATCGTCGTCACCGTCGCCTCGACCTACACGCTCGGGAGCAACACCGCGCCCCTTCTCGAGGCGGGCGATCCCGCCGCCGTCGTCTGGCTGATCCGTCAAGGGACCGGCAGCGTCACGGTGGCGGCCGGCGACAGCGGGGTCGAGGTCAGGAACCCGGCG
>JBBIIE010000323.1:0-3232 GCA_037446605.1 Geminicoccaceae bacterium
CGTCACCGCCACCGGTGCGCCCCGAGGCGACCGGGCTCGCGGCCGAGGAGGGGTCGGCGCTGCACGCCGGGGCCGGCGAGCCCGAGGCGACCGCGGGCGCGGCGGGGATCACGGCTCCGGTCCGGCCTTCCCCGATGACTGCGTGGGGTGCGCCCGCGCCGCCCGGGGCCGTGGTGCCGGATGCGCCTGGCCCGGAGCTCGATGCGGAGCTCGTCCGGGTCCTGCGCGAGGCGGTGTGCGAGCTCGCCCGACCCGGCCCGGCCGGGGGGCCGCCCGCCGCGACGGGTGCGATGTTCGCCCCGCGGGTTCCGCAGGCGGGTGCGGCCGCGCACCGGGCGGGGGTCACGCGGGCCGCCTGAGCGCGGCCGGGCCGGACGAAGGGCGGGACTGCCGCGGGCGGTCGGACCCGCTCACTCCCACTCGATCGTGCCGGGCGGCTTGCTCGTCACGTCGTAGCTCACCCGGTTGATGCCGCGGACCTCGTTGACGATCCGGCTCGCGACCCGGGCGAGGAACGGGACCTCGAAGGGGAACACGTCGGCCGTCATGCCGTCTTCGGAAGTGACGGCGCGCAGCACGCAGGCCTGCTCGTAGGTCCGCTGATCGCCCATCACACCGACCGAGCGGACCGGCAAGAGCACGGCGAAGGCCTGCCAGATCCGATCGTAGAGGCCGGCCCGGCGGATCTCCTCGAGGAAGATCGCATCGGCCTTCTGCAACAGCGCCACGCGCTCGGCCCCGACCTCGCCCAGGATGCGCACGGCGAGGCCCGGGCCGGGGAAGGGGTGGCGGCCGACGAAGGCCTCGGAGAGCCCCATCTCGCGGCCGAGCTCGCGCACCTCGTCCTTGAAGAGCTCGCGCAGCGGCTCGACGAGCTGCAGCCGCATGCGCTCGGGCAGCCCGCCCACATTGTGGTGCGACTTGATCGTGACCGAGGGGCCGCGGAAGGAGACGCTCTCGATCACGTCCGGGTAGAGCGTGCCCTGGCCCAGGAAGTCGACGGGCCCGAGCCGCTCCGCCTCCTCCTCGAAGAGCTCGACGAACAGCCGGCCGATCCGCTTGCGCTTCTCCTCCGGGTCGACCGCGCCCGAAAGCTCGGCCAGGAAACGCGGGCCCGCCTCGACCACGCGGAGCGGGACGTTGAAGTGGCCGCGGAACAGCTCGACCACCTCGCGCGCCTCGCCCTGCCGCAGGAGGCCCGTGTCGACGAGCACGCAGGTGAGCTGTTCGCCGATCGCCTCGTGGAGGAGGAGTGCCGCCACGGCCGAATCGACCCCGCCCGAGAGGCCGAGCAGCACGCGGCCGCGGCCGACCCGGGCGCGGATCCGCGCGACCGCCTCCTCGCGGAAGGTGGCCATCGACCAGTCGCCGGCGAGCCGGGCGATGCGGAAGCAGAAATTGGCGAGGAGGTCCCTGCCGATCGGGGTGTGCGCGACCTCGGGGTGGAACTGCACGCCGTAGAGGCGCCGCGTCTCGTCGGCGATCGCGGCGAAGGGCGAGGCGGGGCTCGAGGCGATCGCACGGAAGCCCGCGGGCAGCGCCGTCACCTCGTCGCCGTGGCTCATCCACACGGTCGCCCGCTCGCCGACCCGGAGGATCCCGTCGAACAGCGGCGATTCGGCCAAGAGCTCGATCTCGGCCCGGCCGAACTCGCGCACCGTGCCGGGCTCGACCTTCCCGCCGAGCGCCGCGCACAGGGCCTGCTCGCCGTAGCAGATGCCGAGCACGGGCACGCCCTGCTCGAGGACGGCCGGCGGCAGCTTCGGGCTCGCCGCCTCGAAGGCCGAGGCCGGCCCGCCCGAGAGCACGACCGCGCGCGGGGCGAAGGCGCGGATCTCCGCTTCGGGCCAGGTGCAGGGGTGGATCTCGCAATAGACGCGGAGCTCGCGCAGCCGGCGGGCGACGAGTTGCGTGTATTGCGAGCCGAAGTCGAGGATCAGCACGCGCTCGCTCAAGGGAGCCCTCCTCGGCCCGGTCCGGATCAGGCCCGCGCCTGGGCGGCTTCCGGCCGGCGGTTGCCGGCACCCTGGGCGAGCGAGGCCTCGAGGAACGGATCGAGGTCGCCGTCGAGCACGCCCTGGGTGTCGGAGGTCTCCACGCCGGTCCGCAGGTCCTTGACCATGCGGTAGGGGTGGAGGACGTAGCTGCGGATCTGGTGACCGAAGCCGATGTCGGTCTTGGCGGCCTCGGTCGCCGCCTGTTCGGCGCGCCGCTTCTGCAGCTCGAGCTCGTAGAGCCGGGCCTTGAGCATGTCCATGGCGATCGCCCGGTTGCGGTGCTGGCTCCGGTCGGTCTGGCAGGCGACCACGATGCCCGTCGGCAGGTGGGTGATGCGCACCGCCGAATCGGTCCGGTTGACGTGCTGGCCGCCGGCGCCGGAGGCGCGGTAGGTGTCGATCTTGAGGTCCTTCTCGTTGACCTCGACCTGGATGCGGTCGTCGATCACCGGGTAGACCCAGACGCTCGCGAAGCTCGTGTGGCGGCGGGCCTGGCTGTCGAAGGGCGAGATGCGCACGAGCCGGTGCACGCCCGATTCGGTCTTGAGCCAGCCATAGGCGTTCTCGCCCAGGATGCGGATGGTGGCGGAGCGGATGCCGGCCTCCTCGCCGGCGGTCTCCTCGATCCACTCGACCTTGTGGCCGTGCTGCTCGGCCCAGCGCACGTACATGCGCAGGAGCATCTCGGCCCAGTCGCAGGACTCGGTGCCGCCGGCGCCGGCATTGACCTCGAGGTAGCAGTCGTTGCCGTCGGCCTCTCCCGAGAGCAGCGCCTGCAGCTGCTGGCGGGCGACCTCGGCCTCGAGGGCCGCGAGGTCGCGCTCGACCTCGGCCAGGACCGCGGCGTCCTCCTCGGCCTCGGCCAGCTCGGCGAGCTCGAGCGCGTCGTCCAACCGCTTCTCGAGGGTGCGCTGGCGCTCGACCGCGGCGGCCAGCCGGGTGCGCTCGCGCATGAGCGCCTGCGCCTTCTCCGGCTCGTCCCAGAGCTTCGGGTCCTCGCTCAGCGAATCGAGTTCGGCGAGGCGCAGGAGGGCGTTGTCCCAGTCAAAGATGCCTCCGCAGGATGGCGAGGCCGGAGCGGATCGGCTCCACGTGCTGGGCGAGCTCGGCGCGCATGGCGATGGTCCGGTGTGGTGGTCGGCAGTCGGCGGGAGGGGTCGGCGAAAGCGGCCGCGGCGTCAATAGAGCCCGCCCGCGGCCGTCCCGGCGGCCGGGCCGGCGGGCCCGGCGCTCGC
>JBBIIE010000324.1:0-3193 GCA_037446605.1 Geminicoccaceae bacterium
GCCGGCGCTCGCCCAGCCGCACCATCCAGATCGACACCTCGTAGAGCGCGATCAGGGGGAGGGCGAGGCCGATCTGGCTGATCACGTCGGGCGGGGTGATGACGGCGGCGAACACGAACACGCCCACGATGGCGTAGCGCCGGGCCCTGGCGAGACCGTCGGCGGTGACGATGCCGACCCGGCCCATGAGGGTGAGGGCGACGGGGAGCTGGAAGGCGATGCCGAAGGCGAAGATGAGCTTCATGACGAGGTCGAGATACTCGCCGACCCGGGCCTCGAGCTGGATCGGGAGTGCGCCCGGCTCGACCCCGGCGCTCTCGAAGCTCAGGAAGAACCGCCACGCCATCGGGAAGATGAAGTAGTAGACGAACGCCCCACCCAGGAAGAACAGCACCGGGGTGGCCACCAGGAACGGCAGGAAGGCCTCCTTCTCGTGCCGGTAGAGGCCCGGGGCGATGAACATCCAGAGCTGGGCCGCCACGAAGGGGAAGGTGAGGAAGGCGCCGGCGAAGAACGCGACCTTGAGGTAGGTGAAGAACGCCTCGGCCAGGCCGGTGTAGATCATGCGCCGGTCGTGGTAGCCCAGGCTCTCGTAGATGTCGGCCAGCGGGCGGACCAGGAAGCGGTAGATCGGCTCGGCGAAGAACCAGCAGACGACGAAGCCGAGCACGAGCGCGATCACCGCGTACATGATGCGGTTGCGCAGCTCGACCAGATGGTCGAGGAGCGGCATCTCGCGGTCGTCGATGTCCTTGAGGAGTGCCATGGCTCAGCCGCGCTCCACCGGGCGCTCGGACCCGCCGGCGAGCGCGGGCTCGCCCGCGGCCGGCGCGGGTGCGACGGCGGGCGACGGCTCGGGCGGTGCCGCGGGCGGCGGCTCGGCCGTGAGCTCGGCCCTGATCGAGCGGGCCTCGGCGTCGAGCGTGTCGCGCACGTCCAGCGCCTGCTCGAGCTTGCGGTCGGGGTCGACCGTCTCGCGGATCGTGCTCTCGAGGCTCGCCGGGTTCATCTTCTGCAGCCCGGCCTTGATCTCCTCGAGCTCGGCCTCGCGCGCCATGTCGTCGAAGGAGCGCTGGAACTCGCGCGCCATGGCACGCGCCTTGCCGGTCCAGCGGCCGACCTGGCGCGCCACCTTGGGCAGGTCCTTCGGGCCGATGACCACGAGGGCCACGACCAGGATGACCAGCATCTCCGACCAGCCGATGTCGAGCATCACCGCGGCTCCGCCGGGTTGGCACGAGGCCCCGGCCCGATCCGGCCGGCGAATCTGGCAAAAGGCGGGGGGCCGCGCAACCTCGCCCCTCAGCCGCTGCCGCGCGAGGCGTAGACGAAGGCGTGCGCCGGGTCGAGCCGGACCTCGACCTCCTGGCCCGGCTCGACCGCGAGCGGCACGGCGCGGCGCACCTTGACCACCGGGCCGCCCGGCGGCTGCAGCCAGATCAGGTGCAACGGCCCCAGATCACGCCGCTCGACCACGACCGCGCGCACGCCGACCCCGGTCCCGGCCGCGGCGAGCGCGATCCCCTCCGGCCGCACCACCACCTCGACCGGGGTGCCGGCGGCGAGCCCGGGGGGTGCCGCCACGCGGCCGACCGGGGTGTCGACGTGGCCGGCCCCGGCGCGCCCGGCGAAGCGGTTCACCGGCCCGAAGAAGCCGGCCACGAAGGGGTCCTCGGGGCGCAGATAGAGCTCGGCCGGGGTGCCGCTCTGCACGATCCGCCCGCCCTCCATGGCGTGGATCCGATCGCCCACCCGGATCGCCTCCTCGGCGTCGTGGGTGACGAGGAGCGTCGGCGTGCCGGTCTCCTTGAGGATGGCGATGGTCTCCTCGCGCACCTGCGCGCGCAGCGTCGTGTCGAGCGCCGAGAAGGCCTCGTCGAGGAGCATCAGATCGGGGGCGGGGGCGAGCGCCCGGGCGAGCGCCACGCGCTGCTGCTCGCCGCCCGAGAGCGTGTGCGGGAAGGCGCGCGCGTGGCGCTCCATGTCGACCCGGCGCAACAGCTCGCGCACGCGGCGCTGGCGCTCCCCGCGCGGCCGGCCGGCCAGCCCGAAGCCGACGTTCTCGTCGACGCGCAGGTGCGGGAACAGGGCGAAGTCCTGGAACATCAACCCGACCCGGCGGCGCTCGGGCGGCAGCATGGCCCCCGGCCGGGCGACCACGCGGCCGTCGATCGCGATCTCGCCCTCCTGGATCGGCTCGAGGCCGGCGATCAGGCGGAGCGTGGTCGTCTTGCCGCAGCCCGAGGGGCCGACGAGGCAGTGGATCTCGCCCGGCGGCACGGCGAGATCGACCCGATCGACGACCAGCCGTGCGCCGAAGCGGTGCGAGAGCCCGTGGACGCGCAGACCCTGCCGCCCCGGCTCGCGGGCGAGGATCGCGGCCGCAGCCATCGCCACCTTCGAGCAGCGGGCCGGCGACCGCCGACCCGGGAGCTGGATCTAGTCGCCCGGCCGGGCCTTGAAAAGGCCGTCGGCCACGAGCTCCTCGAGGCGCGGCAGCTCGGCCGGCGAGGCCAGCCCGAAGGCGTCCAGGAAGGCGTCGGTGGTGCCCCAGGTGACCGGCCGCCCGGGCGCCTCGCGGCGGCCCCTGGGCGCCACCCAGCCGGCCTCGACGAGGAGCTCGAGCGTGCCGGCCGAGAGGCTCACCCCGCGCACCGCCTCGATCTCGGCACGCGTCACCGGCTGCTGCCAGGCGATCACCGCGAGCGTCTCGAGGGCGGCCCGCGACAGCCGACGCAAGGGCCGCACGGTGCGCTGCAGGAAGGGGGCGAGCTCGGGGGCGGTGCGCAGCGCCCAGAGCCGGCCGCTGCGCTCGAGCCGCACGCCGCCACCCCGCAGCCGTGCCGCCAGGGCGGCGAGCACGGCCGCGGCCTCGGCCCGCGCGCCGAGCAGGGCCTGGATCTCGCGCTCCTCGACCGGGGCCGCGGCGGCGAACAGGTAGGCCTCGACGAGCGCTACCGGATCCGGTGCCGGGGCCTCCGGGGAGGCCTCGGAGATGGTCGCGGCCGGCGCCGCCTGGCCCGTGAAGCCGCCCCCGGCCTCGGCCAGGCCCTCGGGCGGCGGCGGAGGGGTGCCGCTCATGCCCGCCGCCGCAGCCGGATCGGGCCGAAGGGGACCGCCTGCTCGAGCTCGACGGCGCCGGTCCGCGCGAGCTCGAGCCCGGCGACGAGACCGGCGGCCAGCGCCGCGTTGC
>JBBIIE010000325.1:0-3147 GCA_037446605.1 Geminicoccaceae bacterium
GCCGGCCGCCCGGCGGCGCGTTCCAGATCCGCTCCCCGTACTCCGCGATCGCCCGGTCGACGCTGAACCAGCCGCAGCCCGCGACGTTGAGCACCGCGGTCCGCCACCAGGCCCGCGGCTCGCGCCAGAGCGCCTCGACCTCGCGCTGGCGTGCCCAGTAGCCCTTGAAGTCCGGGCACAGCATGAACCAGTCGTGGTGGCGCAGCGCCTCGACGATCGGGCGGTAGCGGTGCGGCTCCGCGGGCGACAGCGTCCCCTCCTGCAGCGCCTCGAGGGCGGCCGCGAGCCGCGGCGTCTCGGCCAGCTCGGGCGCCATGTCGAGGCCGCGGGCGCGGCGCGCCTCGACCTCCTCGGCCGTGAGGCCGAACAGGAACAGATGCTCGGCGCCGACCCGCTCGGCGATCTCGATGGTGGCGCCGTCGAGCGTGCCGATGGTGAGTGCGCCGTTGAGCGCGAGCTTCATGTTGCCGGTGCCCGAGGCCTCCATCCCGGCGGTCGAGATCTGCTCCGAGAGATCGGCCGCCGGCATGACGAGCTCGGCCAGGCTGACATTGTAGTTCGGCAGGAAGACGACCTGGAGGCGGCCGTCGACCAGCGGGTCGGCGCGGATCGCCTCGGCCAGATCGCAGATCAGCTGGATGATCAGCTTGGCACGATGGTAGCTGGCCGCCGCCTTGCCGGCGAAGATCTTGACGCGCGCTGGCCAGTCGCCGGCCGGATCGGCGCGCATCGCCTGCCAGAGCGCCACCGTCTCGAGGACGTTCAGGAGCTGGCGCTTGTACTCGTGGATCCGCTTGACGTGGACGTCGAACAGGGCCTCCGGGTCGAGCCGCGCGCCGAGCTCGCGCGCCACGCGGCGGGCGAGCCGCTCCTTGGCGTCGCGGCGCAGCCGCGCGAACCGCTCGCGGAAGCCGGCGTCCTCGGCGAGCGGGCGCAGGCGCTCGAGGCGCTCGCCGTCCGCCTGCCAGCCGGCGCCGAGCGCTTCCTCCAAAAGCGCGCCGAGCCCGGGATTGCACTGCTCGACCCAGCGCCGCAGCGTCACCCCGTTGGTCACGCTCGTGATCCGACCGGGCAGCATCCGATCGAGGTCGCGGAACAGGCTCTCGGCGACCAGGCGACCGTGCAGGCGCGAGACGCCGTTGACCACCGTCGAGCCGACGAAGGCCAGATGGCCCATGCGCACACGCTGGCCGTCGCGCTCGTCGATCAGCGAGACGGAGCGCAGCAGCTGGTCGTCGCAGTCGGGCCGCGCGCGCACCGCCGCGAGGTGCCGGGCGTTGATCTCGAACACGATCTGCAGGTGCCGCGGCAAGAGCCGGCCGACGAGCGCGGCGGGCCAGCTCTCGAGGGCCTCGGGCAGGAGCGTGTGGTTGGTGTAGCGGATGGTCGCCCGGGCGAGCGCGAAGGCGTCGTCGAAGGCGAGCCCGTGCTGGTCGACCAGGAGCCGCACGAGCTCGGGCACGGCGAGCGCCGGGTGGGTGTCGTTGAGCTGGATCACCGCCTTCTCGGGCAGCGAGCGAAGCTCGCCGAACTGGCTCAAATGGCGGCGCAGGAGGTCCTGCAGCGAGGCTGAGGTGAAGAAGTACTCCTGCTGGAGCCGGAGCTCGAGGCCGCGCGGCGTGCTGTCGTCGGGATAGAGCACGCGCGAGATCGCCTGCGCCGCGAGTTGCTCGGCGAAGGCGTCGAGATGCTCGCCACGGTTGAACACGTCGAGGCGCATCGGCTCGGCCGGGCGCGCCGACCAGAGCCGCAGCGTGTTGACGCTCTGGCCGCGCCAGCCGACGATCGGCGTGTCGTAGGCGACCGCCATCACGGTGCGGCCCGGCAGCCAGCGGCAGCGCCCGGCCGGGCCGTCCGGCGCCTCGACCGTGCCGCCGAAGCCGATCGGATAGGCCACCTCGGGCCGCTCGAACTCCCAGGGATTGCCGAAGGACAGCCAGTCCTCGGGCAGCTCGATCTGCCGACCGTCGCGGATCAGCTGGCGGAACAGGCCGTGATCGTAGCGGATCCCGTAGCCGAACCCGGCCACGCCGCGGGTCGCCATGCTCTCGACGAAGCAGGCCGCGAGCCGGCCGAGCCCGCCATTGCCGAGCGCCGCGTCCGGCTCGCACTCGCGCACCTCCTCGAAGGCGACGCCGAGCCCGGCGAGCGCCGTCCGCGCCGTCTCGAGCAGGCCGAGATTGGACAGATTGTCGTCGAGCAGCCGGCCGATCAGGAACTCGAGGGAGAGATAGTAGACCCGCCGCTCGCCCGAGGCGTAGACGCGGCGGGTCGTCGTCATCCAGCGATCGACGATCCGGTCGCGCACGGCGAACGCGGTCGCCATGTACCAGTCGTGCGTGCGCGCGTGGCGCGGGTCCTTGCCGACCGCGTAGGCGAGCTTGTGCAGGATCGCCTCGCGCAGCGCCGGAACCGACGCGCTGGAGCCCTCGAGCGGCACCGGACCTCCATTCCGCGACAGTCTCTGGGACAGCGGCTGCCCGACGCCGGAGGCTGCCGCCGACCGCGGCGGCGGTCAATCCGCCGCGTATCCCGCAGCCCACCCTGCCAGCCCGAGGTTAACGTTCGGTTGACGCTGCGGGCTTGCGCGGCGGCCGCGGCGGCGGGACAAGCGCGGGATCCCGACCCGGTGGACGCCATGCCCCTCCCGCCCCCGAGCTGCCGCCCGGAGACCGCCGCCTTCGCCGCCAATCCCCGCGCGCGGGCGGGTACCAGCCCCGCGGCCCGCACGATCCTCGACGAGGCCGGGTTCGAGGCCGCGCGGGCGGCGATCCGCAGCTGGCCCGGCTACGCGCCCACACCACTCCGCCGGCTCGACGGGCTCGCCCGGGCGGCGGGGCTCGGCGCCCTGTTCCTCAAGGACCTGGGCGGCGGCTTCGCGGTCGCGCGCGCGGTCGAACGCCACGGGCCCGGGATCACGGTCACCTGCGCCACCGACGGCAATCACGGCCGGGCGGTCGCCTGGGGTGCGGCGCGCGCCGGCTGCCGTTGCGTCATCTTCGTCCACGAGGGCGTGAGCCCCGGCCGACGCCGGGCGATCGAGGCGTTCGGAGCGGAGGTGCGCGTGGTCGCCGGGACCTACGACGACGCGGTCCGCCGTTCGGCCGAGGTCGCGGCGGCCGAGGGCTGGGTGCTGGTCTCGGACAC
>JBBIIE010000326.1:0-3127 GCA_037446605.1 Geminicoccaceae bacterium
GCCCGCGCCGGCAGCGGCCGAGCCGGCGCGCAACGGCTCGGCGCACCCCGCCGCGGGCGGCCGGCTCGTGGTCGCCATCGACCCCGGCCACGGCGGGATCGACCCCGGCACGATCGGGGTCGACGGGATCCGGGAGAAGGACGTCGTGCTGGCCATGGGCCTGGAGCTCGCCGAGGCGCTCGAGGCGACCGGCCGCTACGCCGCGGTCCTCACCCGCCGCACCGACGAGGGCCTGGCCCTGCGCGAGCGGCTGCGCGTCGCCAAGGAGGCCGGTGCGGCGCTCTTCCTCTCGCTGCACGCCGACAGCGTGGCCGACCCGCAGGTCGCCGGCGCCTCGGTCTACACGCTCTCCGAGACCGCCTCGGACGAGGAGGCGGCGGCGCTGGCGGCCAAGGAGAACAAGGCCGACATCCTCACCGGCACGGATCTCTCCCGGCACGACCCGATCGTGGCGAGCATCCTGATCGACCTCGCCCAGCGCGACACCCTGAACAAGTCGATCGAGCTCGCCCAGGCGCTCGCGGCCGAGCTGCAGAAGGTCACCCCGCTCCTGCGCAACCATCGCCGCTTCGCCGGCTTCGCCGTGCTCAAGTCGCCCGAGACGCCCTCGGCGCTGATCGAGCTCGGCTACCTGTCGAGCCCGGAGGACGCCCGCCGGCTCGCCGACCCGCGCCACCGTCGCCGGCTCGCCCAGGCGATTCTGGCGGCCATTGACCGCCACACCGGCGCCGTCAAATAGAGCGGCACGCCCGCAACCGAGGAACGCTCGCCCTTGCTCCGCCTGCTCGGCCGGCTCGCCCGCCTCGCCCTCGCCGCCCTGGTCGCCGCGGTGGTGGGCGGCGCCGTGCTCGTTTGGGCGCTCGACCGGCTGGCGCAGGACCTGCCCGGCCACGAGCGGCTCGCCCGCTACGAGCCGCCGACCGCCACCCGGCTCTACGCCGGCGACGGCAGGCTGCTGGCCGAGTACGCCCGCGAGAAGCGGGTCTTCGTGCCGATCGAGGCGATCCCGGCGCGCGTCGTGCAGGCCTTCGTGGCGGCCGAGGACCAGCATTTCTGGCGCCATCCGGGGATCGACCCCACGGGCATCCTGCGCGCCGCGCTCGCGAATTTGCGCCGCCTGCAGGAGGGCGAGGGCGGCCGGCCGCAGGGCGCCTCGACCATCACCCAGCAGGTCGCCAAGAACTTCTTCCTGACCAACGAGGTGTCGCTCGAGCGCAAGCTCAAGGAGGCGGTGCTGGCGCTGCGCATCGAGCGCGCGTTCAGCAAGGAGAAGATCCTCGAACTCTACCTGAACGAGATCTTCCTCGGCAACCGTTCCTACGGCGTCGCCGCCGCCGCGCTCACCTACTTCGACAAGGCGCTCGACGAGCTCAGCCTGGGCGAGGCCGCGTTCCTGGCCGCCCTGCCCAAGGCCCCCTCGCGCTACGACCCGGTCAAGGCCCAGGCCGAGGCCCGCGACCGGCGCGACTACGTGCTCGGGCGGATGCTCGAGGACGGCTACATCGACCGCGCCGCCTACGAGGCCGCCCGCGCCGAGCCGCTCGTCACCCGCCAGCGCCCGGCCGAGACCTTCGTCGTGGCCGACTTCTTCACCGAGGAGGTCCGCCGCCAGCTCGTCGACCGGCTGGGCGAGGCCGGCTTCTACGAGGGCGGGCTCGCCGTGCGCACCACCGTCGAGCCGCGCCTGCAGGGCCTGGCCGACCGGGCGCTGCGCGCCGGCCTCGCCGCCTACGACCGCAGGCAGGGCTTCCGCGGCCCGCTCGCGAGCCTCGATCCGAGCGCCCCCGACGCCGCCGCCCGCCTCGCCCGGATCGACCCCGGCTTCGAGCTGCTCGACTGGCGGCTGGCGATGGTGCGGAGCGCCGAACGCGACGCCCGGATCCTGCTCGCCGACGGCGCGGAGGGCCAGATCCCGCTCGCCGAGCTCGCCTGGGCGCGGCGCGTGGAGGCCGAGGGGAGGCTCGGCCCGCCGGTCCGGGAGGCCCGCCAGGTGCTCCGCCCGGGCGACGTGGTCGTGGTCGAGCCGCTTCCCGCCGCGGGCCGCTTCGCGCTGCGCCAGCGGCCGCTGGTCGAGGGGGCGCTCGTGGCGCTCGACCCGCACACCGGCCGGGTGCTCGCGATGAGCGGCGGCTTCAGCTACCGGCAGAGCCAGTTCAACCGCGCGACCCAGGCACGCCGGCAGGCCGGCTCGGCGTTCAAGCCCTTCGTCTACCTGGCGGCGCTCGAGGCGGGGATGAGCCCGGCCTCGATCGTGCTCGATGCGCCGATCGTGATCGACCAGGGCCCGGGCCTGCCGAAGTGGCGGCCGGAGAACTACAGCCAGCAGTTCTACGGGCCCTCGACGCTGCGCCTCGGCCTCGAGAAGTCGCGCAACCTGATGACCGTCCGGCTCGCCCAGGAGATCGGCATGGAGCGGATCATCGAGGTGGCGCGCCGCTTCGGCATCGAGCGCGGCCTCGAGCCCTTCCTCTCGAACGCGCTCGGCTCGAACGAGGTGACCCCACTGGCGCTCGCCACCGCCTACGCCATGCTGGTCAACGGCGGACGGCGGATCGAGCCCTACCTGGTCGAGCGCATCCAGGACCGCCACGGGCGTACCACCTTCCGCCGCGACGCGCGCGCGTGCACGGGCTGCAGCGAGCCCGCCTGGCACGGCCAGCCGCCGCCCGAGCCGCCCGATCTCCGCCCGCAGGTCGCCGACCCGCGCCACGCCTTCCAGATGGTCGGCATGCTGCAGGGCGTGATCGAGCGCGGCACGGCGGTGGCGGCACGCGAGCTCGGTCGGCCGCTGGCCGGCAAGACCGGCACCACCAACGACGCCAAGGACGCCTGGTTCGTGGGCTTCTCGCCCGATCTGGTGGCCGCCGTGTTCGTGGGCTTCGACCAGCCGGCGAGCCTGGGTCCCAAGGAGACCGGCGCCTCGGTGGCACTGCCGATCTGGATCTCCTTCATGAGGGGGGCCCTGGACGGCACACCGCCGGTGCCCTTCCGCACCCCGCCCGGGATCCGGCTCGTGCAGATCGACGCCGCGACCGGCCAGCGCCCCGGCCCCGGCAGCCGCGTCGTGATCTCCGAGGCGTTCCTGCCCGGCAGCGAGCCCGGCCCGGCGCGCGCCGCGGCCGAGCCC
>JBBIIE010000327.1:0-3120 GCA_037446605.1 Geminicoccaceae bacterium
CCGGGGGGTGATCACACCCGATCTCGCCGCCGTCTCGACCGTCTACGTGGCGGTCGCGGCGGCCGCCGTCCTGCTGCTCGACCGGCTGGTCGGGCTCGACATCTTCCTGCGCTCGCGCTGAAGGAGCCGATCCATGACCACCCTCGCGCCCCGCTTCCTCGAGCTCGAGCACCTCGCCGACGAGGAGCGCGCCGCGCTCCTCCGCCGGGCCGATCAGGCGGTCGAGCCGATCCTCGAGCAGGTGCGGCCGATCGTCGAGGCGGTGCGGGTCGAGGGCGATGCCGCGCTGCGCCGCTTCGCCCGCGAGTTCGACGGTGTCACGGGACCGCTCGACTCGCTCGTCGCCGGCGAGGAGGAGGTCGCCCGGGCCTACGCGGCGGTCGGGGAGGAGATCGTCGAGGCCATCCGCTTCGCGATCGCGGGCATCCGCGCCTTCCACGAGCGGCAGAAGCCCGAGCCCATGTGGCTGCACGAGGTGCGCCCGGGTGCCTTCGCCGGCGACCGCTGGACCCCGATCCCCTCGGTGGCGCTCTACGTGCCGCGCGGCAAGGGCGCCTTCCCCTCGGTCACGATGATGACCGCGGTGCCGGCGGCAGTCGCCGGGGTGCCGGAGATCACGATCCTCACACCCCCCACGCCCGAGGGGGGCGTCGACGCCGCGACGCTCGTCGCCGCCACCGAGGCCGG
Organism: Geminicoccaceae bacterium; assembly: GCA_037446605.1. GTDB lineage: Bacteria > Pseudomonadota > Alphaproteobacteria > Geminicoccales > Geminicoccaceae > JANXAZ01. Next base: position 688 of record JBBIIE010000327.1, read on the forward strand.
GGTGAAGCGGATCTGCAAGGTGGGCGGCGCCCAGGCGGTCGCAGCCGCCGCCTTCGGCACCGAGAGCGTGCCCCGGGCAGCCAAGATCGTGGGCCCGGGCAGCCCCTGGGTCGTCGCCGCCAAGCGGCTGGTCGCGCATCGGATCGATACCGGGCCGCCCGCCGGACCGTCGGAGGCGATCGTCTTCGCCGACGCCACGGCCGATCCCGAGCTCGCCGCGGCCGATCTCCTGATCGAGGCCGAACACGGGCCGGACAGCTCGGCCTATCTCGTGACCGCCGCGCGGCACGTGGCCGAGGGCGTGCTCGCCGCCTTGCCGCGGCGCTGGGCCGAGCTGCCCGAGCCGCGGCGGAGCTGGACCAGGGCCGTGCTCGAGGGCCCGCGCGGCGGGATCCTGCTCGCCCCCTCGCTGGAGGCGGCCTGCGCCTTCGTCGACGCCTACGCGCCCGAGCATCTCGAGGTGCTCTCCGCCGAGCCCTGGGCGCATCTGGGTCGGCTCCGAAACGCCGCCGAGATCCTGCTGGGTCCGTGGACGCCGATCACGCTCGGCAATTTCGTGCTCGGCCCCAATTGCGTCCTGCCGACCGGGGGCTGGGCGCGGAGCTTCGGCCCGCTCGCCGTCACCGACTTCATGAAGCGGAGCTCGATCGGCTACGTCACGGAAGGGGCCTATCCCACGCTGGCCCGACCTGCCATGCTGTTGGCCGAGTACGAAGGATTTCCGGCCCACGCCGCGGCTCTGCGCGCCCGCGGTGGGGCGGGGCAGGGGAGGCTCTCGTGACGACCGTCGATCCGAACCGCGTCATCCTCGTGGGCGAGAACCCGTTCATCCGGCTTTCCGAGACCGACGGCGCGCCCTTTTCGACCAACGCCAGCTTCTGGCGGATCCTCGCCTGCCCGAAGGGCCCGGGTCACGTGCTCTACCTGAAGAGCGAGCTGACCCAGGGGCGCTTCCGGATCTGGACGGACAACCTCGCCATGGCGCGCTGGCTGCAGGCGACCGTGCAGGGCATGCTCGATCCGGAGACCGCGGATCCCTCGATCCCGGTGGTCGATGCGCGCTTCACCCGCGAGGGCGATCCGGCCCGGTGCTGGAGCGAGCGCGTGACCACGCCGCGCGAGGAGCTCCTGCTCACCTGGTACGAACTCGGCGATCCGCTCCTCCTGCACACCCGGCCGCACGAGATCCCCGGTCGGCGCTACGGGGTGTGCACGGTGCTGATCCCGGCGCTCGGCGCGCGGCTGGCGCTCGACGGGGTCGAGGCGGTCGGCCGCCCCTGGCCCCGCGACCGCGAAGGGCGCCCCTTCTCGACCTGCGCCCTGGCCTTCAACGAGAGCTGGACGGAGGAGCGGGCGGGTTAGGACGAGGCGCTCGTTCCGCTCGACACCTGCTCGAGCAGTCGCCGGACGAAGGGCGAGGGGTCGGCTGCCGGGTTGGTCCAGTCGGCACGGCTCGGCTGCGGCAGGATCGCCACCCGCGGGCCTGCGGTGCCGGAGCTCCAGGCGGTTGCGGCCCACCTCCGTTCGTTCCGCTCCTCCCATCGGCCAATGGGCTCATGGGCTCCGAGCCAGCTCTTGACCCGATCCCCGGCCTTCTGGCCCAGGCAGACGACCAGCTGCACACGCAGCCTCTCGATGACGCGGAGATGGAACGGCCGCGTGCGCTCGGCCGTCGCCTCGTCCGCTGCGTCGAGGGCAGCTTCGGACTGCGAGCGCAGGAAGATCACGTTGCTCATCGGTACGCGCCGCGGCTCGAGGCCGAGCTCGGTCGGGAAGTGTCGCAACCGCTTCTGCATCGGCGCCTCGCCGGGGGTCCGGGCGATACGGCCGGGGATCCAGACTTCGTCGAACAGCGCCGACCATTCCTCGTCGTATCGATGAAGCACGCGTTCGGTATGCTGGCCGATCGTCTCGTCGGGATGATCCTCGGCGTGGCCGCCCGGGTCGAGGCCCAGGATGTAGATGGGCGAGGGGGCGCCGAAGGCGGCTCGACCGGCGTAGAACACCTTGCCCGAGCGCGCTTCGAGCTCCTTCGGGATCAGCGCCGCGCACTCTCCGATGAGCTTCGGATCGTAGTCGGCGTGCACGGGACCTCCTGTACCGTGTTCGGTGTCCTTCTTCCGATCCCGAAGACGTTGGTTGCGGGGGCAGGATTTGAACCTGCGACCTTCAGGTTATGAGCCTGACGAGCTACCGGGCTGCTCCACCCCGCGATGCCACCCCACGAGGTCTGCGACCTCGCGGGGACCCCGGGTGACCACCCCACGAGGTCTGCGACCTCGCGGGGACCCCGGGTGACCACCCCGTCCGATCTGCGATCGGCCGGGGACCCCGGGTGACCACCCCACGAGGTCTGCGACCTCGCGGGGACCCCGGGTGACCACCCCGTCCGATCTGCGATCGGCCGGGGACCCCGGGTGACCACCCCGTCCG
>JBBIIE010000328.1:0-3114 GCA_037446605.1 Geminicoccaceae bacterium
GCGCCGACCGCGCCGCGGGCGCTCCGACCACCCGGCCGGGCGCCACCCTCCCTCTCCTGATCGCATCCGTCCCCACCGGTGGCGCGCCGCCGGTCCGGCCGCACCCCGCCCGGGAGAGCCGCCGGTGCGCCTGCAACCGGTCCCGTGGCGAGCGGGCGCAGGCCGGCGCCCACGGCCACCAGCCATCCGGAGACGCACCTTGATCGCTCGACGACCGCTGCTGCTTTCCGTCCCCGCCACGCTCGCCGGAGCGCGTCCGCTCCGGGCCGCCGGGCCCGTCGAGAAGGGCGGCCTCGAGTTCGCCCGGCCCTGGGCGCGTGCCACCGCCCCGCGCCAGGCCAACGGCGCGGCCTACCTGACGATCCACAACCGCGGCGCCGCCGATCGGATCCTCGCCGCCAGGTCCGAGGTCGCGCGCACGGTGGAGCTCCACACCCACGAGGTGGACGCCCAGGGCGTGGCCCGGATGCGCCGGGTCCCGGCCATCGAGCTGCCTTCGGGCGGCACGGTCGAGCTCGCGCCGGGCGGCCTGCACGTCATGCTGATCGGTCTCGAGCGGCCGCTCGAGGCGGGCCGACGTTTCCCCCTGACCCTCCTGCTCGAGACGGCGGGCGAGGTCACCCTCGAGGTCGAGGTCCGCGCCGGCTCGGGTGCGGCGCCGATGCAGCAAGGTGCCGGTCACGGCGGCCACGGCACGAGCAACTGACGGCCCGGAGGGAGAGCCCATGATCACACCGCGGCTGCGGCCGCTGGCCGGGCTCGCGCTCGCCGCGGCGATCCTCGCGGCGGCTCCGAGCTCGGCCGCGGAGAAGGCCACGCTGCTCGTCAATTCGACCACCGACGACGTCTGGAACTACCAGATGGGGCTCGGAATCGCGCGCAAATACGTCGACGCGACCGGCGGTCCGGCCGCCGTGTTGCTCGACGTCCGCGCCGTCGCCCTCGCCAACCGCAAGGTGCCGCAGCACATCGGCGCACTGGCGCAGACGGACTTCCAGACCCTCCTGCGCGAGCTCGTGGCCAAGGGCGTGAAGGTCTACGTGTGCCGTGAGTGCACGAGGCGGGCCGGCCTGTCGACCGACGACCGGCTCGAAGGCGCCGAGATCGGCGGCGCCGCGCTTCTGGAGCTGCTCGTGGATCCGAAGACCAACGTGCCCGGCTATTGACCGCGGCGCGGCGGGCGCGGGCGCACGGGGACGGCCCGCGGCCCGCGCCCGGACGCGACCCGTCTCAGTCGAGCCGGTCGAGCACCGAGCCGAGCACCTCGAAGATCCGCGCGATGTCCGCCTCGGTCGCGACGAGCGGCGGGGAGAGCGCGATCGTGTCGCCGGTCACGCGCACCATGAGCCCGGCCTCGAAGGCCGCGACCATGGCGTCGTAGGCGCGCTCACCGGGCCGCCCGGACCGGGGTGCCAGTTCGACCGCGCCCATGAGGCCGATGTTGCGGATGTCGATCACGTCGGGCTTGCCACGCAGCGCGTGCAGCCGCTCCTCGAAGTACGGGGCGAGCGCCGCCGCGCGCTCGAAGATCCGCTCCTCGCGATAGGCCTCGAGCGTCGCCAGCGCCGCGGCGCAGGCGAGCGGGTGCGCCGAGTAGGTGTAGCCGTGGAACAGCTCGATGGTCTTCTCGGGCACGGGCGCGCGCTCGACGATGGCCTCGTAGATCGGCTTCCGGACCATCACGCAGCCCATCGGCACGGTCGCCGCGGTGAGCCCCTTGGCGCAGGTGACGAGGTCCGGGACGATGCCGAAATGCTCGCAGGCATTGGCCTTGCCGAGCCGCCCGAAGCCGGTGATCACCTCGTCGAAGATCAGCAGGATGCCGTGCCGGGCGGTGATCTCGCGCAGCCGCTCGAGGTAGCCCACGGGCGGCGGGTAGACCCCGATCGAGCCGGCCACGGGCTCGACGATCACGGCGGCGATCGTCGAGGCGTCGTGCAGCTGGACCAGCCGCTCCAGGTGGTCGGCGAGCTCGGCGCCGTGGCGTGGCTGGCCGCGCGAGAAGGCGTTGCGCTCGAGGTCGAGGGTGTGCGGCAGATGGTCGACGCCGGCGAGCAGGGTCCCGAACCATTTGCGGTTGGCGACGATGCCGCCGACCGAGATGCCGCCGAAGCCGACCCCGTGATAGCCGCGCTCGCGGCCGATCAGGCGGGTGCGCGTGCCCTGGCCGATCGCCCGCTGGTAGGCGAGCGCGATCTTGAGCGCGGTGTCGACCGATTCCGAGCCCGAGTTGGTGAAGAAGGCGTGGTCGAGATCGCCCGGGAACAGCTCGGCGAGCCGCGAGGCGAGCTCGAACGACTTGGGGTGGCCGAACTGGAACGGCGGCGCGTAGTCGAGCTCGGCCGCCTGGCGCTGGATCGCCGCCACCACCTTGGGATGGCGATGGCCGAGGTTGCAGCACCACATCCCCGAGGTGGCATCGAGGATCGGGCGGCCGTCGACCGCGGTGTACCAGACACCCTCGGCGCGGGCGATCAGACGCGGCTGCTTCTTGAAGTGACGGTTCGGGGTGAAGGGGATCCAGTGCGCCTCGAGATCGTTGGGCACCGTCACCGAGTCGCGCTCGAGCATACGAACCTCGCCAAGGGGCACCGCCCCGCCCGAGCATTGTCGGACAGCGTCCGCGCGGCCGTCAATCCGCGCCGGGCGCGGGCCCGGGCGGCGCCGGCGCGTCGGTCACCCCACGGGCCGCGGGCGCGGCCGGCGGGCGTTGGCGCTGCAGCCGCTCGAGCCGCAGCCGGAGGTAGAGGGCCGCCGCCACCACCCAGCCGGCGTCGCCGAGCAGGGTGCGGTCGATGCCGAGCTGGCGCAGCACCGCCCCGAGATCGCCCGCGGCATCGCGCAGCGCCGCCGACAGGCCCTCGGCGAACAGACAGGGGACGACCAGCGGCCAGCACTCGGGCATGCGCGGGGCACGGACCTCCGCGGCCGAGACTAACGCAGCGGCGTCAAGGGATCGTCAACGCGACCCTCCCGGTGCCCGTCTCGACGTCCGCCGCGGCCGCCGGCGACTCTCCGGGCGGCGGGGATCCGGCCGCCGCGGGGGTTGGCGGCAGGCGGGCGCGTACCAGTTCCGCCGCGCGGTCGCCGCCGCACTCGGCGCGCGCCAGCCAG
>JBBIIE010000329.1:0-3025 GCA_037446605.1 Geminicoccaceae bacterium
GGAAAGTTATGGCGTCCTCGCCGTCGTGGTGCGCGACCGCCGCCGCGACGCGCTCGACCGCCTCATCGCCCACCCGCCGCCCGGGCCGGCGCCGCGCCGGGACTGGCTCGCCTCGACCTCGCGCTACGCGCTCGAGGCGGGCCTGCTCGCCCACGGGCGCGGCACCGGGGCGCTCAGAGACCCTCGAACAGCGCCGTCGTGATGTAACGCTCGGCGAAGGAGGGCACGATCACCACGACGAGCTTGTCCTTCATCTCCGGGCGCCGGCCGATCTCGATCGCCGCGGCGAGGTTGGCGCCGGTGCTGATGCCACCCGGGATGCCCTCGGTCCGGGCCAACTGGCGCGCGGTCTGGAACGCCGTCTCGCTCGCCACCTTGACGATCTCGTCGATCTCCCGGGTGTCGAGGATCGCGGGCACGAAGCCGGCGCCGATGCCCTGGATCGGGTGCGGGCCGGGCTGGCCGCCCGAGAGCACCGGGCTCGCCTCGGGCTCGACCGCGACCACGCGCAGCGACGGCCGGCGCGGGCGGATCACCTGGGCGCAGCCGGTGAGCGTGCCGCCCGTGCCGACCCCGGCCACGATCACGTCGACCCTGCCGTCGGTGTCGGCCCAGATCTCCTCCGCGGTCGTGCGGCGGTGGATGGCCGGATTGGCCGGGTTGTCGAACTGCCCGGCCATGACCGCGCCCGGGATCTCGCGCAGCAGCTCCTCGGCGCGCGCGATGGCGCCCTTCATGCCCTTCTCGCGCGGCGTGAGCTCGATCTCGGCACCGAGCAGCCTGAGCATCTTGCGCCGCTCGATCGACATCGATTCGGGCATGGTGAGGATCAGCCGGTAGCCGCGTGCGGCGCACACGAAGGCGAGCGCGATGCCGGTGTTGCCCGAGGTCGGCTCGACGATGGTGCCGCCGGGGCGGAGCCTGCCCTCGGCCTCCATCGCCTCGATCATCGAGACGCCGATCCGGTCCTTGACCGAGGCGAGCGGATTGAAGAACTCGAGCTTGAGGCAGAGGTCGGCCACCACCTGCGCCTCGGCCGCCAGGCGGCGGATGCGCACGAGCGGTGTGTTGCCGATGGTCTCGGCGATGCTGTCGTAGATCCGCCCGCGTCCCGGTGGGTCGAGGCGGACGGGTGCCGGTGCGGCGACGGTGGTCGGCTGGTCGGCCATGGGCTGCTCTCCTGGCTGCCGCCCCGATGTGGGGCGACATACACCGAAATGCAAGCGTCCATGGTCCTATTCTACAGATTAGTCTTGTCAAATATGTCCGGCGGGGCCTCGTCAGCGCCGGTCCCCGGTCTCCGCGAGCGGCGGGCAGCCGGGGTCGGGCCGGCCGTCGGCGCAGCCGGCGAGGCGGCGCAGCCCGGCCGGGTCGATCAGCTCCAGGGTGCGGTGCACCCGGTGCACGAGGCCGGCATGCGCCAGCCCGGCGATGATCCGGGCGACCGTCTCGCGGGTGGTGCCGGTCTCCGCCGCGAGCGCCTCCTGGGTCGGCACGTCCGGCACCGAGAGCCGGCCGCCCGGGGCGAGCTGGGCGCGGCGCAGGAGGGCGCGGGCGAGCCGCGCCGCGGCGCCGAGCGTGGCGAGCTCGAGCAGCTTGAGGTCGGCCTCGCGGACCATCCGTACCACGTCGGCGAGCACGCGCAGCGCCAGCTCGGGCGAGCCGCGCAGGAGCTCGCGCAGCGCCGCCGCCGGCAGTGAGGCGATCCGGCAGTCGCTCAGCGCCACCACGCTCGCCGAGCGCGGCCGGCCGTCGATCGCCGCCAGTTCGCCCACGTGGCCGCTCGGGCCGATCTCGGCCAGGGTCAGCTCGCGCCCCGGCCCGGCGCTGGTCACCACCCGCACCCGGCCCTCGACCACGAACAGGAGGTCGGTGCCCTCGTCCTCGGCCTGGATGATCGTGGCGCCCGCCGGATGGCGCCGGAAGGCGCAGCGCCGGGCGATGGCCTCGAGGGTCGCGGCGGGCAGGCCCTCGAGCAGCCCGATCCGGCCGAGCCCGGTGCGCTCCGTGGGCTTCTCCTCCACCGCCGTGGCCTGCATCGTCTCCCACCCCCCGCGGACCGCGCTCCGTCCGGGCGTCGGCCGGGCCCGCCGCGACCGCGCCCTCCCTTCCGAGTTGGGCGCGCGCGCGTCCGGGCTGAAATCAAAGCCGGTCGCCACCCGTCACGGCTCCGTGACGATCGCGTGAGGGAAGGGTGGCGGCGCTCGCCGCGGTTCACGGGCGGGTGAGGTGTAGCGGTCGCTACAGAGCCCGGTCGGAGGGCGGGGCAGCCTGCAGCCGTGACGGAGGTGGTGCCGGTTCGACCGGCCCACCGCGCGAACGGGAGGTCACCATGCAGCGCTACCCGTCCCTCGACACGTCGAGCGAGCACGACACCGCGGTGCAGCCGCTCGAGGCGCTCCTGCCCGCGGCCGGTGCGGGCACCGCCCTCTGGCTGATGCTGGCGGCCCTCCTCCTCGTCGTCTGAGCCGGGCCGGGCGACCCCGCTCGGCGCGTACGGCCGGCCGGGCCCGACACCCGGCCGCCCCTTTCTCCCGGAGCACCACCATGCGTTTCACCCCGGAACGGGCGCGCAGCGCCCCAAGCGTCCTCGCCGCCCTCCTCGTCCTGGCTCCCGCGACGCTCGCCCGCGCCGCCGACCCGGCCGAGCTCGAGCGCACGGTGCGCGAGCAGCAGCGGCAGATCGAGCGTCTGCAGCAACGGCTCGACGAGTTCGAGCGGGCCCGGGGCGGGTTGCAACGGCCCGGCTCCGCGACCCTGCCGCCGCCCGATCCCCGGCTCCAGAGCCTCGAGCGGCGCGTCGAGGAGCTGCAGAAGGCGCAGGCCGAGACGGCGGCGCGCACGGTGAGCGAGGGCAGCTTCCCGGGCTCGTTCAGGATCCCGGGCAGCGACGCCTCGATCAGGATCGGCGGCTACGTCAAGGCCGATCTGATCCACGACTTCGACGACATCGGCAGCGAGGACCTGTTCGTCACCGGCGCGATCCGCACCGAGGGCAAGAACCGGCAGGGTCGCACGCGGCTGC
>JBBIIE010000330.1:0-3020 GCA_037446605.1 Geminicoccaceae bacterium
AGCCCCTGCGCCGCGGCCAGGGCGAGGACCGGCAGGGCCGCCTCGGCCGGGCCGGCGCCGGCCGCGACGAGGCCGAGCCCGAGGCCGAGGCCGAGCAGCCAGGCGAGGAGGGCGGCCGGTGCCGCGGCGCGCCCGCGCTGCGCCACGCCCAGGCCCAGCGCCGCGAGCAGCAGGAGGTGCGCCGGCGCGAGCAGGGGGTGGAGGAGGCCGGCGTGGAAGGCTCCGACCCCCTCGAGCGTGCCGTGCGCTGCCGCCGGCCGGGCCAGGGCCAGGAGCGCGAGCGCCCCGAGCGCGGCCCGGGCGCCGGCGCGCCTCACACCATGCCGGTGAGGAAGGCGAGGCCGGCGAGCGCGATCGCCGCGCCCACGGTGCGCACCGCGATCCGCCCGGCGCGGCTCGTGACCAGGAGGCCGAAGGCGATCCCGGTCAGGTGGAGGAGCCCGGTGGCGACCACGAAGCCGGCCGCGTAGGCGACCGCATCCGCCGCCTCGGGCAGCTCGGTGCCGTGCGCGTGGCCGTGGAACAGGGCGAAGAATCCCACCAGCAATGCCGTCACCCGGAGCGGTGGGCGGGCGGCGAGCGCCACCATGAGACCCAGCACCAGCGCCGAGGCGGCGATCCCCTCCTCGACCATCGGCAAGGGCAGGCCGAGCACGCCCGCGGCACCACCGACCGCCATGACCAGGGGGAAGGTCACCGGCAGGAGCCAGATCGCGGGCGGGCCGAGGAAGGCGCCCCAGAGGCCGACCGCGACCATCGCCACGACGTGGTCGGGGCCGTGGAGCGGGTGCAGGAAGCCGCTCACGAGCCCGCCCGCCACGCCGGCCTCGGTGTGGGCGAGCGCCGGCCCCGCGGCGAGCGCCACGATCGAGGCCGACAGCGCCGCCACGAGCCTGCGCGGATCCGCCATCGAAGCTCCCTCCCCGGGGCCGCTGCGTCGGCGCCGATGCTAGCGGCGCGATCCGGTCGCGCAACGCCCCGGCGCGGCGGCGGGCCGACCCGCCCTCGGCGCATGGGCGCCGCGGTTGATCGGCGCCCCGCTGCAGCGTACCTTGTGCGGTAACGAGAACCGGTCCCGCGGACCGGACGGGGAGGCGCATGATCCGGACGGTGGTGGCCGCGCTCGCGGCCCTCGGAGCGATGGGTGCGGCCGCGGACGGGCGTGCCGCCGACCTCGAGCAGGGTGCCCGGCTCTATGCGCGCTACTGCGCCGGGTGCCACGGGCCGGACGGCCAGGGCGGCGCGCACACCTTCATGCCGCACGTCGAGAACCTGACCCGCAAGGGCTACATCGAGCTCCTGCCCGACGAGTATCTCGCCACCGTGATCCGCGAGGGCGGTCCCTCGGTCGGCAAGTCGAGCTACATGCCGGCCTGGGGCGGGACGATCCCGGAGGAGGACATCGCCAGCATCGTGGCACACATCCGCCGGCTCGGCGTGCGCTGAGCGCGCCCCGGCGGGTGCGCGGGGACACCCGGACCGGCCCGAGGATCGCCGGAGCCGGGGCGATGGGGAGGAAACGCATGCGGCTCACGACCACACTGACGCTCGCGGCGGGCGTCTCGCTCCTGGCGCTCACGGGCGCCCGGGCGGACATGCAGGGAACCGGCCAGTCCGGCGGCTGGGCCAAGCGGATCGCGGTCAAGCCGGACCCGAGCAAGGTCGTGGTGCCGAAGGGCTACGAGGTCTCGGTGTTCGCCGCCGGCCTCGACACGCCGTCCTCGGCCACGGTCGACAAGGACGGCAACGTCTGGGTGGCCATCTCCGGCAAGCTGCTCGGCGGCCCCGACGACATCGACCCCGCCCATGTCAAGGTCTTCGACAAGACCGGCAAGCTGATCAAGGAGATCGGCAAGGGCACCTTCACGACGGTGATGAACGAGATCGGCTACTGCGCCGAGAACGACACGGTCTACATCCCCGAGTACGGGGAGAAGATCTGGCAGCAGAAGGGGGTGGACGGGAAGCTCGAGCTGATCGTCAAGGACCTGTTCATCGGTGACCACCGCAACGGGGGGATCACCTGCAAGGACGGGTACATCTACTTCGCCCTCGGCCTGCCGTCGAACACCGGCTTCGCCGATCCCGACAATCACGGCTGGGTCGACATCCCGAACGACCCGTTCTGGGTCGAGCACGGCGACCCGAACCTGCCCAAGACCCCGCGCGATCCGGTCTGCCGCGACATCGTGCACACCGGGCTCAACGTGAAGAGCGCGGACGGGCGGATGACCGGCGCCTTCATGCCGGCCGGCGTGCCCGCCAAGCCCGGCCAGATCGTCAAGGCCACGGTGCCCTGCGGCGGCTCGGTGATGCGGGTCAGGATGACCGACCGCGGCGCCGACGGCATCTACCCGCACGAGAAGATGGAGGTCTACGCCTACGGCTTCCGCAACCAGGCGGGCATCGAGTTCGGGCCCAAGGGGACGAAGTGGGAGAACGCGCTCGCGGTCTCCGACAACGGCGCCAACGATCTCGGCCACCGGCGCGTGTCGAACGGTGCCGAGAAGCTCTTCATCGTCACCGCCAAGGGCCAGGACGCGGGCTTCCCCGACAAGGAGGGGTTCGGCTTCGTCTCCAACAAGCGCTTCGGCTGGACCGCCTATCGCGGCTCGAAGGTCGACCGCCCGCACCCCAACCTCTACATCGGCGACCAGCCCTTCGTCCCCAAGCTGCCGCCCTACCGCTTCCAGCCGCACATCGACGGCGTGCGCGGCGTGCCGTTGACGATGGCCAACCCGAACCCGGACGGCTACATCAACCCCGTCCTCGAGTGGGACACCAACAACCCGATCGACGGGGTGGCCTGGTCGGCCAGGGGCTTCGGTGCCGACAACGCGCTCTTCGGCGCGGTCTACGGCATCCTCGACACGGGCCCCGAGAGCCTCGTGCCCACCTGGCCCGCGGTGCTCAAGATCGAGTTCCTCGAGCCCACCGGCGTCAAGTGGTCCTACTTCGCGCGCAACATCGACATGGGCCCGAACGCCTACCAGAAGCCCGAGAACCGCGGCGGGCTGGAG
>JBBIIE010000331.1:0-3016 GCA_037446605.1 Geminicoccaceae bacterium
GGAACAGGGCGAACATCGCGGCGAAGGCGACGTAGCCGGCGACCACGAGCCCGTCTTCCAGGAGAAGGTGACGGAGCGCGAGCCAGAGCGCGCGGGCGACCCGGCCGAGCCCGGCGAGCGTGCGGGCGAGCGCGATCCCAGCGGCCGGCCCCGCTTCCTCATCCGGCGGAACGGATCGCGGCGGAACCGGTCCCGGCATCGCGCAGCTCGCCCCTCGCCCGCTGCAAGATGCGGATCGAGCTGTGCAAGAACAAGCCCGCCACCGCCGCCGCGACCAGGAGATCCGGCCAGGCGCTGCCCGTGACGGCGACCGCGCCCGCCGCGACGATCACCGCGAGGTTGCCGATCGCGTCGTTGCGCGAGCAGAGCCAGACCGAGCGGACGTTGGCGTCGCCCTCGCGCCAGCGCAGCAAGAGCAGGACCGAGACGAGATTGGCGGCGAGCGCCAGGAACCCGACCCCACCCATGAGTCCGGCGCGCGGCGTGCCCGAGACGAACACGCTCCAGAGCGTCGAGCCCAGGACCCAAAGCGCCAGGGCCGACAGGCTCGCCCCTTTGAGGAGGGCAGCGCCGGCGCGGGTCCGATCGGACCGGCCGACCGCCCAGAGCGTGAGCCCGTACGTCAGACTGTCGCCCAAGAAGTCGAGCGCGTCGGCCTCGAGGGCCCGCGAGCCGGCGAGCCGACCGCCGAGCAGCTCGACGAGGAACATGGCGGCGTTGATCGCCACGACCGCGACCAGCGCCGCCCGGTAGCGCGGGTCCTCGCCCGTGAAGGTCGCCGCGACGGCCTCGCAGCCGCAGCCGACGGGCTCGCGTCGATCGCCGGCGAGGCAGCAGCCGCCCGGTACCCCCGTTTCCGCGCACTGGTCAGCCCGGGGAGCGCTGGCTAAGGTCCCCGCCGCCGCGCGGTCGGGAGGAGGAAGGGCCATGGCGATCACCCTGTTCGACAAGTCCAAGCTGCCGAGCCGGCACAGCACGGTCGGCCCGGAGCGCGCCCCGCACCGCTCCTACTACTACGCCATGGGGCTCTCCAAGGAGGACATCGCCCGGCCGTTCGTGGGCGTGGTCACCACCTGGAACGAGGCGGCCCCCTGCAACATCGCCCTCCACCGCCAAGCCCAGGCCGCCAAGATGGGCGTGAGCCGGGCCGGCGGCACACCGCGCGAGTTCACGACCATCACCGTGACCGACGGCATCGCCATGGGCCACCAGGGCATGAAGAGCTCGCTCGTCTCGCGCGAGGTGATCGCCGATTCGATCGAGCTCACCGTGCGCGGGCACGGCTACGACGCGCTCGTGGGCTTCGCCGGGTGCGACAAGAGCCTGCCCGGGGTGATGATGGCCATGGTCCGCCTGAACGTGCCCTCGGTCTTCATGTACGGCGGCTCGATCCTGCCCGGGAAGTGGCGCGGCCGGGACGTCACCGTGGTCGACGTGTTCGAGGCGGTGGGCCAGCACGCGGTCGGCAAGCTGAGCGATGCCGAACTCGAGGAGCTCGAGCAGGTCGCCTGCCCCTCGGCCGGCTCCTGCGGCGGCCAGTTCACCGCCAACACCATGGCCTGCGTCTCCGAGGCGATCGGCCTCGCCCTCCCCTACTCGGCCGGGCTGCCCGCCCCGCTCGAGGCACGCGACCGCTACGCCGAGCTTTCCGGCGAGGCCGTGATGCGCTGCCTCGAGCTCCGCATCCGCCCGCGCGACATCGTGACGAGGAAGAGCCTCGAGAACGCGGCGCGGATCGTCGCCTGCTCGGGCGGCTCGACCAACACGGCGCTGCATCTGCCGGCGATCGCCCACGAGGCGGGAATCGACTTCGACCTGCATGCGGTCGCCGCGATCTTCCGCTCGACCCCCTATATCGGCGACCTCAAGCCGGGCGGCCGCTACGTCATGGCCGACCTCGCCCAGGCGGGCGGGGTGCCGCTCCTCATGAAGGCGCTCCTGGATGGCGGCTACCTGCACGGCGACTGCATCACCGTCACCGGCAGGACGATCGCCGAGAACCTGAGGGACGTGCGCTGGAACCCCGATCAGGACGTGGTCCGGCCGATCACGAACCCGATCACGCCCTATGGCGGGGTGGTCGGGCTCAGGGGCTCGCTCGCGCCCGAGGGGGCGATCGTCAAGATCGCCGGCCTGCACAACCTCTCCTTCCGCGGCCCGGCCCGGGTGTTCGACTGCGAGGAGGACTGCATGAAGGCGGTCCAGAGCCGCGCCTACCGGGAGGGCGAGGTGCTCGTGATCCGCTACGAGGGCCCGAAGGGCGGGCCGGGCATGCGCGAGATGCTCTCGGTCACCTCGGCCCTCTACGGCCAGGGCATGGGCGAGAAGGTGGCGCTGATCACCGACGGCCGCTTCTCGGGCGGCACGCGCGGCTTCTGCATCGGCCATGTCGGCCCCGAGGCGGCGGTCGGCGGGCCGATCGGGCTGCTGCGCGACGGCGACATCATCGCCATCGACGCCGAGAAGGGCACGCTCGACGTCGAGCTGCCGGCCGAGGAGCTCGAGGCGCGGCGCCAGGCCTGGCGGCCCAGGCCCACGATGTACGGCTCGGGAGCCTTGTGGCGCTTCGCCCAGACCGTGGGCCGGGCGGAGACCGGGGCGGTCACGCATCCCGGTGGCAAGGCCGAGGTGGTGGCCTTCGCCGACCTCTGAGCCCCGGCTCGGGACCGTCGTGCGGACGGTCCCGGGGCGACCGCGCGGCTCCGCTCGGGACCGTCGTGCACGGGTACCGTCGTGACGCGCCCCCTCGCCTCGGGACCGTCGTGCAGCGGGCACCGTCGTGACGCGCCCCCTCGCCTCGGGACCGTCGTGCAGCGGGCACCGCCGCGAGGCGTCCCCTCGCCTCGGGACCGTCGTGCACACCGCCAGCACCGCGCATCGCCGCGCTCCGCTCGCCCCTTTCTGAGCGCAAGATCCTAGCATAGGCACAAGGGCCTGGACAGGGCTCAGCCGCGCGCCCGCCCGAGCAGCCGCGCGACGCGCTCGGCGAGGCCGCCCCGCAGCGTCACCCGCGATC
>JBBIIE010000332.1:0-2994 GCA_037446605.1 Geminicoccaceae bacterium
GCGGCGCGGTCGCGCTCGGCGACGGCGCGGCGCAGCTCGCCGGTGAGCGCCTGCAACCGTCCGGCGAGCTCGTCGCGCTCGCGGGTCAGCGTCGCGAGCGGTTCCTCCGCGGCGGGTGGCGTGGCGGCGGCGCCCTGCGCCCGAGCCGGCCCGCCGGCCGGGGCGAGCAGCAGGGCGAGGACGGCGGCCGTGGCCGCGTGCGGTCGAGACAGGCTCATGAGGGGCACCCCGATCGTGGCTCGTCGGCCTCCGCTGGATGGCCGGACGCTAGCAGCAGCCACGGCCACGGCGCCAGACGGTTCCGGTCGGGCCGGCCGCGCATCCGGCTCAGAGCCGCGCCAGCCGCTCCACCAGCAGGTCGAAGAAGCCCTCGGCATCCGCCTCGGTGAGCACGAGTGCATTGGCCGGCCGGCCGGAGCGCCCCCACCAGTCGACCACCGAGCGGCCCTGGCAGAGGGCACCCTCGGTCTCGATGTCGACCCGGCAGCGCCTGCCGCGGAACAGCTCGGGACGCAGCAGATGCGCGATCACGCAGGGATCGTGCAGCGGCGCGCCCGGGATGGCGTAGCGCTCCATGTCGTGGCGGTTGAAGAACTCGAGGAAGTCGTGCACCGCCGCGGCCAGCGGCGTGCCGAGTGCCCGGATGCGTGCCAGCCGCGGCGCGGTGACCAGCACCTGATGGGTCAGGTCGAGGCCGATCATGGTGATCGGCGCGCCGCACTCGAACACGATCCGCGCGGCGTGCGGGTCGACCCAGAAATTGAACTCGGCCGCCGCCGTGACGTTGCCCAGATCCTTGGCGCCGCCCATGAGCACGATCTCGGCGAGCCGGGGCGCGATCGCCGGCTCCTTGACCAGGGCGAGCGCCACGTTGGTGAGCGGCCCGGTCGGGCACAGCGTCACCGTGCCGGGCGGCCGCTCCATCACGAGCTCGACGATCGCATCGACGGCGTGGCGCGGCTCGAGCGGCAGGCGGGGCTCGGGGAGCGTGACGCCGTTGAGCCCGGTCTCGCCGTGCACCTCGGTGGCGGTCTCGAGTGGCCGGAGGATCGGCCTCCGGCAGCCGGCATGGACCTTGACGTCGCGGCGCCGGGTCAGCTCGACCACCTGGCGCGCGTTGCGCTGGGTGAGCTCCAGCGGCACGTTGCCGGCGACCGTCGTGATCGCGAGCAGCTCGATCTCGGCAGGCGAGGCGAGCGCCAGGAGGATGGCCACGGCATCGTCCTGGCCCGGGTCGCAGTCGAGGATCACGGCGCGCGCGCTCAAGCCGACCTCCCTTCGCGGCGGGTGCTCACCGCTCGGTGAGCTTGAACTCGATGCGGCGGTTGCGCCGCCAGGCGGTCTCGTTGTCGGCCGGATCGAGCGGTCGGTGCTCGCCGAAGCCCGCGGCGACCAGGCGTTCGGGCGGGATGCCCTTGTCGGTCAGGAACTCGACGACCGAGATCGCGCGCGCCGTCGAGAGCTCCCAGTTGGAGCGGAAGGGTGAGCCCGGGCCGACCGGCCGGCGGTCGGTGTGGCCGTCGACCCGCAGCACCCAGTCGATGTCGGGCGGGATCGTGGCCGCGACCTCGCGCAGCGTGGCGGCGAGCCGCTCGAGCTGGGCCTCGCCGCCGGGCTCGAGGCGCGCCGAGCCCGAGGGGAACAAAAGCTCGGAGGGGAACACGAAGCGGTCGCCCACGACCACCACGTCCTGGCGCTCGCCCAGGATCCGGCGCAGCCGGCCGAAGAACTCGCTGCGGTACTGCTCGAGGTGCTCGACCTGCTCGAGGAGCGCGGCGTTGAGCCGCTGGCCGAGGTCGGCGATCACGAGCTTCTGGTTGTCGACCTCTGCCTGCGAGCGCTCGAGCGCGCCCGCGACCCGCTGCAGCTGGCTCGTGGTGGTGCCGAGGAGGCGATTGAGGTGGTCGATCTCGGCGGCCGAGGCGCCGAGCCGCTCCTCGCGCTCGCCGAGCCGTGCCTCGAGCTCGGCGATCCGCCGGCCGCGCCGCTCGACCTCCTGCTCGAGCGCGGCCAGCCGCTCGCCCTCGGCGGCGCGCGCCGCCTCGGCCGCGGCGAGCTTCTGGCCGAGCCCGGCCTTCTCCTGCTCGAGACCGCCGAGCAGGGCATTCAGCTGGTCGAGCCTGGAGGACAGCTCGCGGATCTGCCGGTCGCGCTGGTCCTCGACGGTCTCGAGCCTGGCCTGGAGCTGCTCGCGGTCGGAGGCGAGGGTCTCGACCTTGCTCTCGAGCTCGGCCTTGCTCTGGCGCAGGCTCTCCGTGGTCTGCCCGCTGCTCGACAGCCGGCCCGTGGCGGCCTCGATCTGCTGCTCGAGGAACCTGAGCGCCTGGTCGCGCTCGGCCGCGGCGGCGCTCATCCGCTCGAGCTGCTGCTGCATGCGCGCCAGGAGCGCCTCGACCTCCTCGGCCGAGGGCGCCTGCTGGGCCGCGGCCGGCAGTGCCAGGGCTAGGGCGAGCGGGGCGAGCGGAAGCGCGCGCATGCGTGGCACCGCGGCCGGGACGACCGCGTCCGAACATAGCCACGGGCGACGCCGGCACAAGTGCGGCGGCGGCCGCCCGGCCTCAGCGGCCGCGGGTGGCGAAGCGGACGGCTTCCTCGGCGGCGCGGATGAGTGCCCGGGCCTTGTTCAGGCACTCCTGGTGCTCGGCCGCGGGGTCGCTGTCGTGCACGATGCCGGCGCCGGCCTGGACGATCATCCGGCCGTCCCTGACCAGGGCCGTGCGCAGCGCGATGCAGGTGTCCATCGACCCGTCGGCGGCGAAATAGCCGACCGTGCCGGCATAGAAGCCGCGCCGCACCGGCTCCAGCTCCTCGATGATCTCCATCGCCCGGACCTTGGGCGCACCCGACACGGTGCCGGCCGGGAAGCCCGCCATGAGCGCATCGAGCGCATCCAGGCCCGGCCGCAAGAGGCCCTCGACGTTGGAGGAGATGTGCATGACGTGGCTGTAGCGCTCGACCACCATCTGCTCGGTGACCCGCACCGTGCCGATCTCG
>JBBIIE010000333.1:0-2969 GCA_037446605.1 Geminicoccaceae bacterium
CGCGGGTGGCCGCCTCCGCCTCGCGGGCGGCACGCTCCTCCGCGCGCCGCACCGCCCGGCGCTGCTCGCCCTCGCCGTACCGGTCGGGCAGGACGGCGACCGTCGGCCGGAACTCGGAGCGCCGGTCGCGTTCGCCACGCCGATCGGGCAGGACGGCGATGCGGGGACGCTCGCGCACCGGCTCGGGTCCGGCCTCGCGCAGGCGGACGATGCCGCCGTCCCGCTCGTGACGCTTCGCCCGCTCCCGGTCGAACCAGCGCTCGGCCGGCAGGCCGCCCGGACGCGCCACGCGCAGGAGCTCGCCGCGCCGCTCGCCGAGCCGGCGCACGACGATGTCGTTGCCGGTGACGACGACGTTGCTGTCCTTGATGACGATCCTGTCGGCGCGGACGATCCGCGTCCCGGGCCGCCGGCCCTCGTCGCGCCAGTCGATCCGCTGGCGCCACCAGTCGGGCGGTCGGCGATCCCCGAAATAGTAGTACTTCTCGACGGTCTTCTTGTCGTCGTCGCGGTCGGCCAGCAGATAGCCCAGCACCCCGCCGAGGGCGGCACCGCCCGCGAAGATCGCCGCGTCCGACCAGAAGCCGCGCTCCGGTTCGGCGTAGCTCAGGCTCGGCGCCGGGGCCGCGGGGTAGGGTTCGTAGGAGGCGGGCGGCGCCCACGCCGGAGCCGGAGCCGGCGCGGCGATCGCGGCCGCGGACCCAGCGGCGGTCGGCGGTTCGGGCTTCGGCCGGGGTGCGGGCGGCTCGGCCGAGGCGGCGGACGCGCTCGCGGCGGGCGCCGTGGCGAGGGCGGCGAGGAGCTGGTCGGGGTCGTACACGGGCAGGCGGACGGACTCCGGGTCGACCGGCTCGATCGCCACGAGATCGTCCTCGCGCACGATCCGCTGGAACTCGGTGTCGGCGAGCAGGCCCAGGGCGAGCGCGCCCTTGCGGAGCTCCTGGATGGCGCGCCGGACCACTTCCAGATCCTCGACCACGGCGGCACCGAGCCTGCGCGTCCGATCGAGATCCTCGCTCATCCGGCGCAAGAGGTCCGGATGGTTCAGGAGGGCCAGGATCGCGGGGCTCCAGTCGGGATCGGGCGCGCGGGTCGGGTCGGCTTCGCGCCGGGCGAGGAAGCGCTCGGCCTCGACCACGTCCAGCGGCGTGGTGGCGGCCTCGAGGACGGCCGAGAGGATCGGGTCGGGGTAGAGGGCGACGGGTGCGAGGAGGCGTTTCGCCGACTCGAGGGCGAGCTTCCCGGGCACCTCCGCGCCGGAAGCGGCCGGCGTGGCCGTCGCGGCCGCCGCCCGGACCGAGGCCGGGGGCATGGTCAGGGTCGCGAGCAGCAGGCCCGCGCAAGTCAGGGCCGTGGCACGGAGCATCGAGCGCGAGGTCACCGCAGGTCCTCCCCTGGTCCGATTGGTGCCAGTCTAGCATCGGCGCCACGGCCGACCATCGACCCGCATAGCGGGGTGCGGCGGTGCCCCCGCGCCCCTCTGCGACACGACGCCGCGGTCAGGAGCGGGCGACCCCGAGCAGCCGCCGGAGCGTGCGGGCGTCCTCGACCGCCGCCGCCGCCGGGTCGGTGTTGTCGAGGAACACCCAGGCCTCCGCACCGCGCGCCCGCTCGGCCTCGATCCAGGCGGCCCAGTCGGCCAGGAGCTCGGGCCCGTAGGCGCCGGCGTAGCGCTGGAGGTGGCCGTGCAGGCGCAGATAGAGGAGCCCGCCGGTGACCCGACGCGGCGAGCGCAGTGCGGCGAGCTCGAAGGTGACGAAGGCGGCCCCTCGGCGCTCGAGGAGGGCGAGGACCTCCTCGCCGTGCCAGGAAGGGTCGCGGAACTCGAAGGCCGGACGGATGCCGCGCGGCAGGATCGCCAAGAATGCGTCGAGAAGGGCGGGATCGGCCGGGAAACGCGGCGGGCACTGGAAGAGCACCGGGCCGCGTTTCGAGCCCAGGGGCTCGATCCGGGCGAGGAAGGCCTCGAGGAGGTCCGGCCGGGGCTCGAGGCGATGGAGGTGGGTCAGGGCCCGCCAGGCCTTGACCGCGAAGCGGAAGCCGGGCGGGGTGACCGCCGCCCAGTGCGCGACCTGCCCGCGCTTCGGCAGCCGATAGAAGCTGGCGTTCAGCTCGACCGCGTCGAAGCGGCCCGCATAGTGCTCGAGCCAGCGGCCGGCCGGCAGCCCGCGCGGGTAGAACGGGCCGCGCCAGGACGGGTAGCTCCAGCCCGCGGTGCCGATCCACGGGCCGCCCGACATCGCCGCCCGCCGCCCGTCACTCCACGATGTTGGCGAGCCTGGTCCGGTGGTCGAAGTAGCAGCGGCAGCGGCGTGGCTGGCCGCCTTCCACGAGCAGGTCGAGGCGCACCAGGCTGACGTCGGGCTCGGTGCGCTCGACCGGGTGGACGCGCACGAGCTGGGTGCGGGCGTTCTGCGTCACCGCGCGGATGCACCCGTCGCGCGCCTCGGCGTCGCGCTCGGCGGGCCCGGGCGAGGCCGGCTCGCGCATCGGTCGTCCTCCCCGCTGGCTCAGCGGATGGTCACGGCACGGCTGGCATTGTCGTAGAAGCACCGCACCCGCCGCTCGTTGCCCTCGACCCGGATGGTCATGGGCATCACCGAGGTGCCGTCGCCGCGGCGCTCGACCCGACCGGCCGAGACGAGCTGGGTGCGGGCGTTCTGCGACACCTCGCGGATGCAGGCGTCGCGAACCTGGCTGGCCGAGGCCGAGGGGCGGCGACCGGGTGCCGCACCACCCCCGCCCGCGCCCGGCCGGCCGCCGTCCGTCCGGCTGGTGTCGAGCTCGGCGCGCCGCTCGCGCGTGTCGAAGATGCAGGTGCCGAGCCAGTGCTCGCCGCGCCGTCGCAGGTCCATGCGCAGCCGGAGCCGGTGGTCGCCGTCGGCGCGCGGGGGCGTCGAGCCGCGCACCTCGAAGCCACGCCGCTCGGCCACGCGGGCGCATTCGCGCCGGGCCCGCTCGCGATCGCG
>JBBIIE010000334.1:0-2967 GCA_037446605.1 Geminicoccaceae bacterium
TGCGGCCGCGCGGCCCGATGGCCCGGGGCCGGCGGGCAATGGACCGGGACGGCCGGCTGCGGGGGCCGGATCGCCGCCTCGGGGTGACGGGCGGCGGGCGGCGGTCTATGTCTCCGGGCGGTCGGGAGCGCGGCGGAGCGAGCGGAGGACGGCGATGCAGGCCGAGGTCGAGACGGGTGGCGGAGCGGGCTCGCCGGCGCGGCGGGCGGTGTTCGACTGGGAGGATCCGCTCGGCCTCGGCGACCAGCTCGACGCCGAGGAGCGGCTCGTGGTCGAGACGGCCCGCGACTACGCGCAGGGCCGGCTGATGCCGCGGGTGCTGGACGCGTTCCGCCACGAGCGGTTCGACCGGGCGATCTTCAGGGAACTCGGCGAGCTCGGCTTCCTCGGCTCGACGCTGCCCGAGGAGTATGGCTGCGCCGGCGGCTCCTACCTCGCCTACGGGCTGGTCGCGCGCGAGATCGAGCGGGTCGATTCGGGCTTCCGCTCGGCCATGAGCGTGCAGTCCTCGCTCGTCATGTACCCGATCTGGGCCTATGGCGACGAGCGCCAGCGCCGCCGCTGGCTGCCCAGGCTCGCCACGGGCGAGCTCGTCGGCTGCTTCGGCCTGACCGAGCCGGACCACGGCTCGGACCCTGGCGGGATGCGCACCCGCGCGCGCAAGGTGTCGGGCGGCTTCGCGCTCAGCGGCTCCAAGACCTGGATCACCAACGCGCCGATCGCCGACCTCTTCGTCGTCTGGGCCAAGGACGACGCCCGGGAGATCCGCGGCTTCGTTCTGGAGCGCGGCGCCGAGGGCCTGTCGACGCCGGCGATCGAGGGCAAGTTCTCCCTGCGCGCCTCGACCACCGGCCAGATCGTCATGGACGAGGTCTTCGTTCCCGAGGAGAACCTCCTGCCCAACGTCAAGGGCCTCAAGGGGCCGTTCGGCTGCCTCAACCGCGCCCGCTTCGGCATCGCCTGGGGGGCGATGGGGGCGGCCGAGTTCTGCTGGCACGCGGCCCGGCGCTACACCCTCGAGCGCAGGCAGTTCGGCCGGCCGCTCGCCGCCAACCAGCTCATCCAGAGGAAGCTCGCCGACATGCAGACCGAGATCGCGCTCGGCCTGCAGGCTGCGCTCCGGGTCGGTCGGCTCATGGACGAGGGGCGCGCCCCGCCCGAGGCGGTCTCGCTCATCAAGCGCAACAATTGCGGCAAGGCGCTCGAGATCGCGCGGATGGCGCGCGACATGCACGGCGGCAACGGCATCGCCGACGAGTACCACGTGATCCGGCACGTCCTGAACCTCGAGGCGGTCAACACCTACGAGGGCACGCACGACATCCACGCGCTGATCCTCGGGCGGGCGCAGACCGGCATTCCGGCGTTCGGGGCGTGAGCGTCGCCCCGGGGCCGGCCGCCGCACCCTGCCTGGATGCCGGTCTCCTGCGCCGGCACGGCGGCCTGGAGCTGTTGCGGATGCTGCTGGAGGGCACCCTGCCCATGGCGCCGATCGCGGCCACGCTCGGCTTCCGCCTGGTCGAGGTCGAGCGCGGCCGGGTCGCCTTCGAGGGAGTGCCGAGCCCAGCCGTGTACAACCTGCACGGCACGGCGCACGGCGGCTGGGCGGCCACGCTGCTCGACAGCGCCATGGGCTGCGCCGTGTTGAGCGTGCTGCCGCCCGGCGTCGGTCACACCACGACGGAACTTTCGATCCGCTACGTGCGGGCGATCGGCGAGACGACCGGGCCGGTGCGCGCCGAGGCGACCATCCTGCACGCCGGGCGCCGGCTCGCGACCGCCGAGGGGCGGCTGGTCGGGCTCGCCTGCGGGCGGCTCCACGCGCACGGCCAGACGAGCTGCCTCGTCCTGCCGCTGGGCGAGGAGGGGACGTCCGCCGCGTCTCAGGGCGGGTCGAGGCCGTAGCCGAAGGGCATGGGCCCGCGCGCGCGCAGCCAGGCCTCGATGCGGGCGGCGGCCCAGCCGAGCTCCTCGCGCCAGCCGCCGATGCTGCCCTTGCGGGTCTTGAAGCTCGCCGGGTTGGCGGCGTCCTTCGGTCGGCCGCGGATGCCGGTGAAGCCGAGCGCCCCCGCGGCCTCGAGCCGGCGCATGTTGTCCAGCCGCGCATAGGCGACCGCGGCCTCGAGCTCGGCCGCGGTGGCGGGCGTGCCGAGGAACTCGGCGAGCCGGCCGAGCTCGCCCACCGTGTCGCGCCGGAGGTCCTCGTAGCGGACGAGGTGGTGGGCGCGGATCGCTTCGAGCTCGCGCTCGAACAGCTCGAGCCAGGCGAGGATCGCGGGCAGGCCGACCGCGGGGTCGAGCACGAACGCCTCGAGGCCGACCGGGGCGCCGGGCGGCGGGTAGCGGTTGAGGACGGTCTTCCAGGGCCGCATGCGGTGCCGCCACTGGTGGTACTGCGAGACCGCCACGTCGCAGGGATGGCGCACCAGGAGCACGGTCCGAACGTCACGGAAGTGCCGCCGGCCGGTCCACTCGCCGGTCCAGTCGCGGATGTAGTTGGCGTGCGTGAACAGGAGCCGCGGGATCGCGGGCACCCGCCGGTGCAGGTTGTCGAACTCGAGCATCAGCCCCTCGGGCAGGCCGTGGCGCAGGGTGTAGAGCCGCGACAGCATGACCCTGAGCCAGGTGCGCCCGGACTTGCCGTACGAGACGATCGCGGCATCGGCGAGCGCCAGCCGGCGGGCCTCCTCGCGGCCGCGCAGCCAGCGGTCGATGCGGCGCCGCCGCTCGCGCGGCAGGACCCTGAGCGGCCCGTGCACGAGCGCCTCGCGCAGTGCGTCGCGCCAGACCTCGCGGAGGGGGGGGAGCTCGGGCATCGCCTACCGGACCGGGGACGGCTGCGCCTAGCCCGGTCGCGTCCCGCCGTCGAGCGGCCGCGCGGTCGCGGCCGAGACGGCGTTCGCGGACGGGCTCAGAGCGGCCGCTTCAGCACGCGGGCGAGCTCGCCCACGAGGCCGCGCCGGAAGG
>JBBIIE010000335.1:0-2962 GCA_037446605.1 Geminicoccaceae bacterium
ACCGCGACCGGGAAATCCGAGGATCCCGACCGGCCCTGGCTCGGGCGCTGGCTAGGCGGTGCCGCGGCCGGCCGGCTCGAGCGGGCGCTCCCGCTCGCAGGCGCGCTCGCCGGCACCGGCTGGCTCCTCGGGCTCGCCCACGGCCTCGCCCCGGCTGCGGATCCGTGGCTCCCCTGGGGCACCGGCCTCGGCCTCGCCATCCTGCTGGCCGGGGCGGTCCTCGCCGGCCGCACCGCCCTCTCCCCCGATCCGCGGAGGCTCCCCGATGCCTGATCCCCAGGTCCTCGACGCCCGGCTCGCCGCGCAGGAGCCGGCCATGCTGGCACTCCTCGAGCGGATCGTGAACATCGACAGCGGCTCCTACGACCCTGCCGGCGTGACCGCCGTGGCCGAGGCGCTCGCCGCCTTCCTCGAGCGTTCGGGCGTGGCCTGCGAGTGGCTCCCGCAGGAGGCCTCCGGGCACGTCCTGCGCGCCCGCGTCGACGGGCCGGGTGCGGGCCCCGTCCTCCTCATGGGCCATTGCGACACCGTCTTCCCGGCGGGCGAGGCGTCGCGGCGGCCGTTCCGCATCGAGGCCGGCCGGGCCTTCGGGCCGGGCGTCTCCGACATGAAGGCCGGCCTCGTCATGAACGCCTTCCTGCTCGCCGCCTTCCGCGCCGAGGGCGCACCCTGCCCGCTCCTCGGCCTGTTCACGAGCGACGAGGAGATCGGCAGCCCGGTCAGTCGGCCGGTGATCGAGGCCACCGCCCGGGGCTGCCGCGCCGTCCTCAACGCCGAGCCGGGCCGGCCCTCGGGCAACGTGTGCACGGCCCGCAAGGGGGGCGTGTTCCTGCGCACCACCGTCCACGGCCGGGCGGCGCATTCGGGCGGGGCCTACGCCGAGGGCCGGAGCGCCATCCTGGCCCTCGCCCACAAGACCGTGGCGCTCATGGGCCTCACCGACCTCGGGGCCGGCATCACCGTCAATGTCGGCCTCGTGGGCGGCGGCCAGTCGGTCAACACGGTGGCGCCCGAGGCCTGGGCCGAGATCGACCTGCGCTACGTCCAGGGCCCCGACCGTGACCGCATGCTGGCGGCGATCGAGGCGGTGGTGCGGCGCACCGACGTCCCCGACACCAGCGCCGAGCTCGTGATCAAGGGCGAGTTCCTGCCGCTCGAGCCGACCCCGGCCTCGACGCGCCTGTTCGAGACCTACCGGGGCTGTGCGCGGGAGATCGGCCTTTCGGTCGAGGGCGAGTTCTCGGGCGGCTGCGCCGATTCGGGCTTCACCGCCGCCCAGGGCGTGCCGACCCTGTGCTCGACCGGGCCGATCGGCGGCAAGGGCCACACGCCCGAGGAGTACATGGAGGTGCCGACCCTCGTCCTGCGCGCCCGCGCCGCGGCGCGCACGATCCTCGCCCTCGCCGCCGGCTGAGCGCCCCGGGCCTCGGGACGCCCCGGGCCTCAGGACGCCCCGGGCCAGAAAGAGCGGACGATCAGGAGGAGGAGGCCGAAGCCCACCCCGCCGATCATCCATTTGAGCATACCGAGCTCGGTCTGAACGACCGCGAGCTTGGCGTCGACCGCGGCGAACCGGCGGTCCATCTCCTCGCGCAGGGCCGCGAAACGCCGATCCATCTCGGATTCCAGCGCCGCGAACCGCGCGTCGACCGCGGCGAACCGGCGGTCCATCTCGCCCAGGAGCTCGGCGCGGAGTGCGTGCATCTCCGACCGCATCTCCGCCCGCAACAGCGCGAGATCGGCCTTGGTCGCGAGCTGGGCGAGGTCGAACTCGCGGGTCTCGAACAGCACCTCGCCGATCGCCTCGGCCTGGCGCTCCTCGAGCCCGGCTTCCTTGAGCCGCTTGACGATCTTGAGCGTGTCGAGGGCCAAGCCCGTTCGCCCCTCCGCGGCGAGGATCCGCCGCCCGCATGTTCGGCGACGGCCGGTCGGGGGTCAACCGGCCCGCGCGGCCCCCTCAGTAGATCCCGCGCAGCCCGCCGCCGAACGAGCCGCCGCTCTCCTCGACCGGCGCGGGTACCGGCTCGTCCGCCGCGAGGGCCGCCGGGGCGGGCCGGGTGATCCGGACCGGGACGCCGCTCCGGGCGACGAGCTCGGCCTCGACCCGCTGCCAGTCGACCCGCGCCACCGCCTCGCCCGCCCGCCGGCGCACGAGATCGAGCGCGGCCGGGTCGATCTCGCCCGGGCGCAGCGTGAAGCTGTGGGTCTCCTCGAGCTCCTCGAGCTGGCCCAGGTCGGGATGCGCCTCGAGCCACAGCTCGCCCTCGTGCCAGCCGACCTTGACCGGCTGGTCGACCACGGTCACGCGCGCGCCGACCGGCACCTGCTCGAACAGGCGCTCGACCGCGGCCGGGTACATGCGGATGCAGCCGCGGCTGACGCGCCGGCCGACGCCGTAGGGCTTGTTGGTGCCGTGGATCAGGTAGGTCGGCCAGCCCAGATAGAGGGCCCGGTGGCCGAGCGGGTTGTCGGGGCCCGGCGGCACCACCGCGGGCAGCTCCGGCCGGTCGGCGCGGGTCGTGGCGGTCGGGTACCAGGTCGGGTCCTTCTGCTTGCGGACCACCCTGGTCTCGCCCACCGGCGTGTCGAAGCCCTCGCGCCCGACCCCGATCGCGTGGGTTTCGATCGGGCCGCCGCGCGGCAGCCAGTAGAGCCGGAGCTCGGCCTTGTTGATGACGATCCCCTCGCGCGGCGCGTCGGGCAACAGATGCGCGGTCGGCAGCAGGATCAGCCGGTCGGCGCCCGGGATCCAGGGATCGACCCCCGGATTGGCCGCCGACAGCTCGAGGATGCCGACATCCTCCACCACCGCGAGGTCGAGGAGCGTGTCCTCGGCCGTCGTGACGTGCCAGCGCAGCGCGCCGATCAGGTCGGAGGCCGCCTGCGCCGGCGCGGGGCCGGCCGCGGCGCGGGCGACCGGCGCCAGGAGGGCTCCGGCCAGGAGCCGTGCCAGGGCGCGGCG
>JBBIIE010000336.1:0-2893 GCA_037446605.1 Geminicoccaceae bacterium
CTTCGATGCGGTCGTGACGGCCGATCCCGGCTCGTTCGAAGGCCAGTTCGGCCGGGGCCGGGCGCTCCTGGCGCTCGGTCGGCCGCAGCCGGCGCTGCAGGCGCTCGACCGGGCGGTCGCGCTCGACCCCACGCGCGCGGACGCCTGGCACATCCGGGGGCTCGTCCGGATGCGCCTCGAGGACTATGTGCGCGCGCAGCGCGACCTGTCCGAGGCGCTCCGCCGCGAGCCCGGGCGCCTGGACGCACTCGCCACCCGCGGCATCGCCCGGCTGCGCCGCGACGATCCCCGCGGCGCGCTCGCCGACCTCGACCGCGCCATCCGCGGCGGGGCCGCCGAGCCCTGGTTCCTCTACAACCGCGCCCGCGCGTTGGAGCAGCTGGGTGAGCGGACGCGGGCGATCGCCGATCTCGAGCGGGCGCTGGCCGGCGATCCCGGGCTGTCCCCGGCGCGCGATGCGCTCGACCGGCTGCGGCGGCAGCCCACGGGCGCAGGCTGAGCATGGCCGTCTCGACCCGCCGCGGTGCGCTCGCGGCTGCGGCGCTCCTGCTCGCCTGGCCCCGCCCCATCGCGGCGCAGGCGGCGCGCGAGCCGCTCTCGATCCTGACGCGCGGCGGGGCGATCGACTTCACGGTCGAGCTGGCGCTCACCCCCGAGCAGCACGCCCGCGGGTTGATGTTCCGCACCGAGCTGCCCGAGCGCCACGGCATGCTGTTCGACTTCGGCAGCGAGCAGCATCTGAGCTTCTGGATGCGCAACACGCTGATCCCGCTCGACATGCTGTTCATCGGCCGGGACGGGGTGATCCGCCACCTGCACGAGCGCGCCACGCCGCTGTCCGAGGAGCCGATCCCTTCGCGCTACCCGGCCCGGGCCGTGCTCGAGATCATCGGCGGCAGTGCCCGGCGCCTCGGTGTCGCGGTCGGCGACCGCGTGGTGCACCGGCTCTTCCGGGCCGGCTGAGCCGGCCGCTCAGCCGCGCACGAACGGATTGCCGCGGCGCTCCTGGCCGATCGTCGTGCCGGGTCCGTGCCCGCACAGCACGGTGACGTCGTCGCCGAGCGGGTAGAGCTTGGAGCGGATCGCCTCGAGCAGCGCCGCGTGGTCGCCGTAGGGGAAGTCGGTGCGGCCGATCGAGCCGCGGAACAGCACGTCGCCCCCGACCAGCAGGCGGAGCTGCGGGCTGAAGAAGGTGACGTGCCCGGGCGTGTGCCCGGGGCAGTGGAACACCTCGAAGGCGTAGTCGGCGATCCGCACCCGATCACCCTCGGCGAGCCAGCGATCGGGCCGGACGTCGCGCCCGCCCGCGATCCCGTAGGCCCGGCACTGCTGCGCGAGGCTGTCGAGCAGGAAGCGGTCGGCCTCGTCGGGGCCCTCGATCGGCACGGGCGCGGCCGGCGCATCGGACCCGCCCGTCGCCCGCTCGAGCCGCTCCTTGAGCGCGGCGGCGCCGCCGGCATGGTCGAGATGGCCGTGGGTGAGGAGGATCCGCTCGATCCGGATGCCGCGCTCCTCGATCAGCTCGGCGATCCGCTCGGCCTCGCCGCCGGGGTCGACCACGACCCCGCGCCGGCTCGTCTCGTCGTAGAGGATGGCGCAGTTCTGCTCGAACGGGGTCACCGGGACGATCGCGGCCTTGAGCCCGGGCATCGGCTGGTCCGTGGCGGTCGGGCGGCCCACGCCGCCCTGGCCCTAGAGATAGACCGCCGCCGGCGCCCCCGCCAGCGTGGCTGGAAGCCGGGACGGAGCCCGGCTAGAGCAGCCCGGCCGTCGCGCGGAGGGCACGATGCTCGAGCTCCTGGTCGATCCGCACGCCTGGGCGAGCCTGCTGACGCTCGCCGCGCTCGAGATCGTCCTCGGCATCGACAACATCATCTTCCTGTCGATCGTGACCGCGCGCCTGCCGGCCGCGCAGCAGCCCGCCGCACGGCGCCTCGGCCTGCTCCTGGCCCTGGTGATGCGGGTGGCGCTGCTGCTCTCGATCACCTGGATCATCGGTCTCACCGCCCCGGCCTTCGCCCTGCTCGGCCACACCGTGTCCTGGCGGGATCTGGTGCTCGGCTGCGGCGGGCTGTTCCTCCTCGCCAAGGGCACGATGGAGATCCACCACACCCTCGAGGGCCAGGAAGCGGCCGGCGCCGGGCGCACGACCTCGTTCGCCGGTGCCATCGTCCAGATCGTGCTGCTCGATCTGGTCTTCTCGCTCGATTCGGTGATCACCGCCGTCGGCATGGCCGAGCATGTCGAGGTCATGGTGGCGGCGGTCGTGATCGCCATCCTCGTCATGCTCGTCGCGGCCGAGCCGGTGAGCGCCTTCGTCAACCGGCACCCGACCGTCAAGATGCTGGCGCTGGCGTTCCTGCTGCTGGTCGGGACCGCGCTCGTGGCCGACGCGCTGCACGTCCACATCCCGCGCGGCTATCTCTACTTCGCGATCGCCTTCTCGGCCGGCGTCGAGACGTTGAACCTGCTGGTCCGCCGGCGTTCCGGGGCCGCACGGGGCCGGGCGCCGGCCGCCTGAGGGGCTCAGCCGGCCGGCGAACCTCCGCGGTTGCGTCGCCAGATCGCCGCATTCAGCACGGTCGCGAAGCCGACCCAGGCGAGGTAGGGGAGCAGCAGCAGCGCGGCCGCGGTCGATGCCGGCGCGAACAGGGCGATCACCGCCGCGATCGACAGCCAGAGGGCGACGATCCAACCGAGTGCCCAGTCGATCCGCCGCAGCCCGAAGAAGATCGCCGACCAGCCGGCATTGAGCCCGAGGCTCAGGAGGTAGACCAGGATCGCGAGCCCGAGCCCCTCGCGCCGCCAGACCATCCAGCCGGCCACGGCGTTGAGCGTGTAGAGTACGGCCCAGGCCGGGCCGAACAGCCCGTCGGGCGGCCGCCAGGGGGGC
>JBBIIE010000337.1:0-2890 GCA_037446605.1 Geminicoccaceae bacterium
CCGCGCTCGGCCTCGTCAGTCTGGCGCTCGCCCGCTTCGCCGGCCTCTGGCTGTCGCCCGCGACCCCCGCCCTGGCGCTCCTCCTGGTCGCCGCCGGCGGCCCGCTCGGCCGGCTGGCGCGGGTGCGGGTGCGGCTCGCGGCGATGCACGCCCGCCACCGGCTGATGCTCGAGGCGATCGCCGATGCGGTGATCGGCACCGACGCGCGGCAGCGCATCAGCTTCGTCAACCCGGCCGCCGAGCGGCTGCTCGGCACGCCACGGGCGGAGCTGCTCGGCCGGCCGGTGGCGGCCACGGTGCGCCTCGCCGAGGTGCCGGCGAAGACGGCCGAGGGCGTCGATCCGCTGCTGCTCGCCGCCGACGCCGACCGGCTCGCCCGGCTGCGGCGGGCGGACGGTGGCGAGCGGTCGGTCCGCATGGTCATCCGCGAGCTCGGCCGGGCGGGTGGCGGCGGCGGCATGCTCGTGCTCTCCGACGTCACCCGTCAGGTCGAGCTCGCGGACGAGCTCACCCGGCTGGCCGGCCAGGACGGGCTCACCGGTCTCGCCAACCGCCGCCTCCTGCTCGAGCGGCTGGAGCGGGCGCTCGCCCAGGCGAGCCGCCGCGACGGCCGGCTGGCGCTGCTCTACGTCGATCTCGACCGGTTCAAGCCGGTCAACGAGGCGCTCGGCCACGGCGTCGGCGACGCCCTGCTCGTGCAGGTCGCGGCCCGGCTCGCGGGCGCGGTGCGCGCGACCGACACGGTGGCGCGGCTGGGCGGCGACGAGTTCGTGGTCCTGCTCGACCCGATCCGCGCCGAGCCGGATGCGGCGCACGTCGCGTCCGCGGTCCTGGCGGCGCTGGCCACGCCGTTCCTGGTCGAGGGGCAGGAGCTGACGGTCGGCGCCAGCGTCGGCATCGCGACGTTCCCCGCCGACGGGGACCGCGCCGACGAGCTCCTGCGCCGCGCCGACATCGCCATGTACCGCTCGAAGACCGGTGGCGGTGGCAGCTTCACCTTCTACAGCGCCGCCCTGCACGCCGCGGTGCTCGAGCGGCTGGAGCTCGACCGCGGGCTGCGCCGGGCGCTGGCCCAGGACGAGCTCGTGCTGCACTACCAGCCGACGGTGCGGCTGCCGGAGGGTGGGCTCACCGGCGCGGAGGCGCTGCTGCGCTGGCGACATCCGGTGCGCGGCCTCCTGGCACCGGGCGGCTTCATCGGCCTCGCCGAGCAGACCGGGCTGATCGTGCCGATCGGCGCCTGGGCGCTGCGCACGGCCTGCCGGGAGGCGGCCCGCTGGCCCGCCGCGGCCGAGCAGCGGCTCCTGGTCGCGGTCAACGTCTCGACCCGCCAGCTCCGGCGCGGCGATCTCGGCGCGATCGTCGCCGAGGCGTTGGCCGACAGCCGCCTGCCGCCCGACCGGCTCGTGCTGGAGATCACCGAGAGCGCGCTCCTGGACGATCTCGAGGCGGCCGGGCGCACGCTCGGCGCGCTCAAGGAACGCGGCGTGCGGCTGGCGCTCGACGATTTCGGGACCGGCTACTCCTCGCTCGCCTACCTCAAGCGGCTGCCGCTCGACTGCCTCAAGATCGACCGCTCCTTCGTGCAGCGGATCGGTGCCAGCGGCGACGACGAGGCGATCGTGCGCGCGATCATCGCCCTCGCCGAGACGCTGCGCCTGTCGGTGGTGGCCGAGGGGGTCGAGCGGCCCGAGCAGGCCCGATTCCTGGCGCGCAGCGGCTGCCGGGTCGCGCAGGGCTTCCTGTTCGGCCGACCGGCGCCGCCCGAGGAGCTGGCCGGGCGGCTCGGGGCGGCGGCCGCGGCGCCCGCTAGTCCGCCGACATCGCCAGGATCTGGCTGAGCTGGCAGAGCGGCCGGCCGGTCTCGCCGGCCCATCGGTTGAAGGTCGCCTGCACCGCGGCGCGGTCGGCGCGCGAGCGCGGCGGCGCCCCGAGCACGCCCCAATGGCCGAGACCGGTCACCACCGAGCCGGTCAGGATGAAGGTGTCCTTGCCGACCATGCGCAGCAGGTAGGCGGCGGAGTTGCCGCCGAGCTGCTCGAAGCGGCGCGCCAGCTCGTCCCACAGCGAGACGATGTCGGCGCCCGGCCAGTCGGCCACCCAGCGGCCGATGCCGCCGGCCTCGGCGCGGAGTGCCAGGATCGCCCGGGCGTTGGCGCGCACCGCCCGCAGCTTGGGCAGGTTGCGGATCAGCGCCCGGTCGGCGAGCAGCTCCTCGATCCGCTCGTCGGCGAGCCGCGCGCAGGCCTCCGGATCGAAGCCGGCGAAGGCCGCCTCGAAGGCCGGCCATTTGCGGTCGACCAGCTCGTGCCGCAGCCCGGCGCGGAACACCCGGAGCATCATCCGCGACAGCCAGCGGTCCTCGGCCAGTGCGGCGATCTCGGCCGCCGGGCGGGGTTGCACGAGGCGGGCCTCGAGCGCGGCGCTGCCGTGGCGCAGCCGCGCCGCCTCCTCGATCGCAGCGAAGCTCGTGGCCATGCCGAGGCTCCCGCGCACCGTCGCCCGAACCAGCTTGGCACGCCGCGCGGCCGCGCTCCAGACCGGCGAATCCTGCTGCAAGGTTGAAACAGTTTGTTTACTTTTCCCGTGTTAGGTGACCGAGCGACGGACGACGGAGCCCAAGGTGGCGAGCCTACGGCACCCGCCCGCGGCGAGCGGGCCGCTCGAGGAACTGCGTGCGCGCGGCGCGGCGGCGTGGCCGGGCCCGCCCGCCGAGGAGGCGGCGGTGGAGGCCGCGGCCGTCCGTCGGCCGGGCGGTGCCGGGGGATCGCGCGACGGGCCGGAGCTGGTCGAGGTGCGCGCCCCGGCGGGTGGCCTGCCGGCACCGGACGATCCGCTCGTGCTGCGCTTCGACGAGCCGGTCGTGGCCGGGCGCGGGGCGATCCGACTG
>JBBIIE010000338.1:0-2845 GCA_037446605.1 Geminicoccaceae bacterium
GTCTCGGATCGCGAGCCCCTGAACCGCTCGGTCGATGCCGCGGAGGAGGCGCTCGGCGCCGCCAAGGCCCGCCCGCAAAAGGACGCGCTGGGCTTTTTGGGCGAGGTGCTCGACTGGGCCGATCGCGCGCGCGGCCTGCCCTGGCTGCTCGAGAAGCAGGACTGGCTGTTCGACCAGCTCGCCGAGAGGGAGGCGGCGACGGCCTTCGCCTACAAGCTGTTGGGCTTCCTCGAGCAGCGCGACCGTGCCGCGAAAGGCGACACGAGTGCTGCGATCTGGCGGGCCCGCTACGGCTATTTCCTCGCGCGCACCTGGCCGCCGAGCGCGGCCGAGCGCGAGGCGCGCCGCGAGCCCGCGATCTGGCAGGCGTTCAACGCGCTCATGGGGCTCCACTGCAAGAACCACCTGCCGCCGTCGAAGGCGGCGATCAGCATGGCGCTCTGGCGCAACCGGTGAGGAGAGGGCGATGACCGGCAGAGGACAGCAGCACTACCGGCAAGGGCAGGGGCCGGGCGGCGGCGGAGGCGCGAAGCGTCCTTCGCCCGCCGAGCGGATCGAGCCGCTTCTTCGAGACCGCCAACAGATCGTTTATTTCGAAAAGCCGGCGGAAAAGGACGCGAAGCCCGCGCCGAAAGCCGACCTTTTCGACAAAGGAGCCGAGGAGCTCGCCAAAAAGCTCGCGACGATCCCGGCGTCGCAACTCCGACGCTTCTACAGCGGCGTGCGGGCGATCAAGCGGCAGCTCGACCTCGACAAGAAGCTCGGGATCGATTTCATCAAGGCCGAGATGGCGCTCCTCAAAGCGAAAACTGCCTACGCACTCGCGCGGATGAACCCCGACACGAATGACGAGCGAGATCCTTACGAACTTTTGACCATGCTGGTTCGCCATGCGAACAGTATCGGAGACCGTGCATCTTTCAATGCGTTCATCCGCCACTTCGAGGCCGTGATGGCCTACCACAAGGTTTTCGAGGTGAAGAGGCCCAATCAATGACCACGCTGCGCTACCTCGGTCACGCCACGGTGACCGGCAAGATCGTCGTCCGCTCCGGTCTGCACATCGGCGCCGGTAAAGATACGATCGAGATCGGCGGGATCGACAATCCCGTGGTCAAGCATCCGCACAACCAAGAGCCCTACATTCCTGGGTCGTCGTTGAAGGGCAAGCTCCGCTTCCTCTTCGAGTGGGCTTTCCACAAGATCCGCACCGACGGGCAACCTTGGGGGATCGACGATCGCTTCAACCAGGAGTTCGACCCGACCGACCCGGTGCTGCGCATCTTCGGCACCGCCGCCAAGCGTGATCGCTGGGCGATGGGCCCCACCCGTCTGGTCATGCGGGACGCCAAGCTCGACGAGGCGTGGCGCAACCAGATCGTCGCCGACGGCCTGCCGCTCACCGAGGACAAGACCGAGGTGATGATCGACCGGATCGCCGGCAAGGCGCACGACCGTGTCGGACCGCGCCAGACCGAGCGGGTGCCGGCAGGCGCGCGGTTCGACTTCGAGTTCTCCTTCCGCCTCTACGACACGAGCGATCAGGGCGAGCGCGACAAGGAGTGCCTCAACTGGACGATCGCGGGGCTCGGCCTCATCGAGCAGGACGCCCTCGGCGGCTCGGGCTCGCGCGGCTACGGCCGGGTGAGCTTCGAGGATCTCGAGATCACGCTTCCCGACGGCCGCAAGGAGAGCATCGCCGGCCGCCACCGGCTGAACCGCTTCGACCCCGCGACGGCCCCCACGATCGTGAGCTTCTGATGGAGACCTGGCGCTTCCGCCTGGAGCTCCAGGGCCCCTACGCCACGCCCTGGGCCTCGGGCACCCTCTTCGGCCAGCTCTGCTGGGCCATGCGCCGCCGCGAGGGCTCGGACGCGCGGCTCACCACCCGCCTCGCGGCGCTGCGCGACGGCCACGAGCTCTTCCTGCTCTCCGACGTCCTGCCACGGGACCTCCTGCCGCGCCCGCTCCTCCCGCCCCCGCCCTTCGACCCCGACAAGGCGGCCCTGCACAAGAAGCGCAAGAAGCTCGCCTTCGTCCACCGGGGGCCGTTCCTGCGCCACCGCGCGGCCCTCTCCGAGACGACGATCGAGGACGGGCTGTGCGCCGGTCCGGGCGACGAAGAGCGCCGGCTCGCCCACAACAGGATCGACCGGCAGCGCTCGACCGTGATCGAGCCGGGCGGCCTCTTCTTCCTCGACGAATGGTGGCCGCAAGCCGCGGACCGCGAGCGCGACCTCTACCTCCGCACGAGCTGGCCGATCGACGAGGTCGAGGACCTCCTGGCCGCCGTGGGGCTTTGGGGCTTCGGCCGGGATTCGACCTGGGGCCGCGGCCGCTTCCGGATCGCGGGCAAAGAGGAAGAGAAAGACCTCTTCGCCTTCGAAGGGAACCGCTTCCTCTCGCTCTCCCACGGCGCCTGGACGCCGGACCTCGGGAGCCCGCGCTACAAGCTCGCGACGCACTTCGGCAAGCTCGCGATCGAGGCGGCCATGGCCTGTGGCCGGCCCTGGAAGCGCCCGCTCCTCCTCATGAAGCCCGGGGCGACCTTCGCCGCCTCCGGAGGGGGCCCCTTCGGCGCCTGGCTCCTGGGCATCGTCCACAGCGAGGTGCCGCAGGTCCTGGGCTTCGAGCCCGGCCACCACGCCTTCCATCTCCCCGTCCCCTACCGGGAGGCCTCCTGATGCAGGGCGACGTCGTCTGGCGCCTCGCCGCCGTGCCCCTGACCCCGATCCACGTGGGCGACGGCTCGGTGCTCGCGGCCGAGGAGTGGCGGCTCGGCCGGGACGGCCGGCTCGAGCGCTTTTCGCCCGCGGCCGTCCTGCGCAGCGCCCCGGAGCGGACC
>JBBIIE010000339.1:0-2829 GCA_037446605.1 Geminicoccaceae bacterium
CGCGGCCGGGCCGGCGCCCGGCGGCGAGCCCGGCGAGGAGGCCGGCCGGCAGGGCGGCGCGCACCGCCGCGAGCAGGACCTCGCCCGGGACCTCCTCCCTGCCCCGCCCCTCCTCCGCTCCGTCCTCGGGTGTCGGTGGCTCCGGCGCCGGCGGCTCGGGCTCGGCCGGCACCGGCACGCAGGTGGCGCGCGGCGCCAGCACCAGCCGGGCGGCGAGAGCGGCATCGGCGGTGGTGACCGTGTCGCGGCCGGCGAGCGCGGCCAGGCCACGGGCGGCGGCGAGCGCCTGGAGGGGGGCGCGCAACGAGCCGATGCCGAGGGCCTGGGCGGTGCCGGCGAGGCCCTCGAGGAGCGCCTGGGGTGCCTCGATCCGCGCGCGCCTCGCCCTTGCCAGGGCGATCTCGGCCGCGGCCCCGGGCGGCTCGGGGGGGGCGCCGGCGTCGGGACCGTCGGGCGCGAGGTGGAAGGCGAGCCGGTCGGCGAGCGCCGGGTCGACCCGCTCCTCCTCGATCCCCTCGTCGAGGGCGAGGAGGGCGAAACGGCTCGGGAGGGTCGTGTCGAGACCGTCGCGGGCGAGCCGGACGAACCCCGTGTCGAGGGCCGTGGCGAGCCGGGCGACGAGCCCGGGAGCCGCGCGCTCGGCCATGGCCAGGATCAGCACGCCGCCGTGCGCCTCGGCCAGGACCCCGCGCTCCAGCACCGGCCGGCCGGCGCGCAGGCTCGCCGCCAGGTCGAGCCCGCCGAGCAGCCGGTCGTCCTCGATCTGCGGCGCCACCCGGCGGACCGGCGCGGCCGCCGGCAGGAGGGCGCGCAGGCGGGCGAGCCAGGCCTCGCGGCCGGGCCCGGGCGGACCGCGCAGCACGGCCCCACCCAGCCGCTCCGGGTCGAGCGCCAGGAGGCGGGCGGCGAGCCGGGCATCGTGCCGGGGATCGGGCACGGCGGGATCGGGGATGGTGGGATCGGAGCCGGGGGGAACGGCGGGCACGGGCCGGCTCGGGACCGTCGTGCGCATCAGCCGAGGACCTCGCGCACCGCCCGCTCGATCCGCGCCGTCGAGCCGGTCTCGTCCAGGGGGTCGCGGCGCAGCCGGTGGCGCAGCGCCATGGCCGCCACCCGGCGGAGCTGGTCGGTCGAGGGGGGCCCGCCGCCGTCGAGCGCGGCGAGCGCGCGGGCGGCGCGCACGAGGGTGAGCTCACCCCTGAGCCCGTCGGTGCCGAGTGCCAGGCACAGCCGGGCGGCCTGCTCGAGCAGCGCCGGCTCGGCCTCGAGGCTCGGGAGCCGCGTGCGCGCCTCGCGGATGCGCCGGCGCAGCGCCGCGGTCGGCCGCCGCCAGGCGGCGAGGAAGGCCTCGGGGTCGCGCTCGAAGGCGTCGCGGCGGCGGACCACCTCGATCCGGGTCGCCAGATCGCGCGGCGTGCGCACCTCGACCGCGAGGCCGAAGCGGTCGAGGAGCTGCGGCCGCAGCTCGCCCTCCTCGGGATTGCCCGAGCCCACGAGCACGAAGCGCGCCGGATGGCGGATCGAGAGCCCCTCCCGCTCGACCAGGCTCTCGCCCGAGGCGGCGACGTCCAGGAGCAGGTCGACCAGGTGGTCCTCGAGCAGGTTGACCTCGTCGATGTAGAGGAAGCCCCGGTTGGCGCGGGCGAGGAGACCCGGCTCGAACGCCTTCTCGCCGTGCACGAGCGCCCGCTCGAGGTCGAGCGCCCCCACCACCCGGTCCTCGGTGGCACCCAGCGGCAGGTCGACGACCGGGACCGGGACGCTCCGGGTGCGGCCCGCGGCGGCCGCGGCGCGCGCCGGGCAGCCGGCCGGACAGGTGCGCGGCGCTCCGCCCGGATCGCAGTTGTAGGGACAGCCCTCGACCACCTCGATCGGCGGCAGGAGCTCGGCGAGCGCGCGGATCGCGGTCGACTTGCCGGTGCCGCGCTCGCCCAGCGCCAGGACCCCGCCGATCCCGGGATCGACCGCGGCGATCAGGAGGGCGGTGCGCAGCTCGTCCTGGCCGACGAGGGCGGCGAAGGGGAAGACGCGACGCATCGTCGGCTGCGCGCTCGCCCGGGCCCCGGGTTCAGTCCCGCGCGACCATGCCTTCGGCTTCGAGCCAGAGGGTGAAGTCGATGATCACCGCGGCCAGCAGGCCGAGCACGTAGACGCCGAGACCGGCACCCGGGCTCGCCAGGCCGGCCACGATCGTGGTCAGCGCCACGAGCACCCAGACCGTCGCCGGAACCGTCATCCGGCCGGCCGGCAGGCGGACCTTGCCGAGCGGCTCCGCGGGAAGATTCCTGCCGTCCCAGGTCATCCGTCAGCCTCCCTTGACTGGCCGTACGTCCATGCACCTAGACAAAGCCTGCCGAGCCGTCCACTGCGACCCATCATCCGTCCCCCGCTCCGGCACGCAAGGAGGCGATCGCTCATGGGCTCCGGCACCATCGTGCTGCTCGAGGGGATCCTGGTGCTGGGCGGGGTCCTGGTCTTCGCGCTCTGGCAGCTCCGCTCGGTGCGGCGGCCAGCCGCCCCGCCGGGGCATGCGGAACGGCAGCAGGAGCTGCACCCAGGGCCGGGCGAAGCGGTCGAGCGAGAGGGTCTCGTGGACGGCCGGCAGGTCGCGGCCGAGCAGGCGGGTGGCGAGCAGCGCGCGGGCGTAGAAGGGCGCGTCCTCGAGCCGGCGCAGGATCCGCACGCCGGCGCCGGGATCGGCGCGGGTGGCGCGGGCGAGCCCCCACCCCGAGCGCGGTAGGGCCACGCGCGGCGGCGGCGCGATCGGCTCGAGCCGGCCGTCGGCGGTGGCGCGCAGGGCGAGCCCGAGGGTGCCGCCGTCGCTCACCG
>JBBIIE010000340.1:0-2782 GCA_037446605.1 Geminicoccaceae bacterium
CGGCGCGGGTGGCGCGGGCGAGCCCCCACCCCGAGCGCGGTAGGGCCACGCGCGGCGGCGGCGCGATCGGCTCGAGCCGGCCGTCGGCGGTGGCGCGCAGGGCGAGCCCGAGGGTGCCGCCGTCGCGGCGCGTGCCCTCGTAGAGGATCACCGCCTCGCGGCCGGCGCCGGCGCGCGACCAGTCCCAGCCGCGGAAGCCCCGCTCGAGCGGGACGCCGCCCTCGTTGGCGTCCAGATAGCCGTGCCCGGCGAAGCGCAGCGCCGGCGCCTCGAGCTCCACCTCGACCCGGGCGAGCGGGGCGATCGGCCACCAGCGGTGCGCGCCGTCCGGGGTGAGTGCCACCACCCGGCCGGGCAGGGCGGTCGGCTGGAGCCGCAGCCGGCCGCGCAGCCCTCCGGGCCGGGGCACGGTCCACTCGGCGAAGCGCAGCACCAGGGCGTCGCCCTCCCAGCCGATCCGGCTCGGGCCGATCCGGAAGGTGGTGGCGTCGCGGGCGATCGCCGCCGCCCCCCGCTCGGTCATCGCCCAGTATTTCCGGCCCGGGGTGTAGAGTGCCAGGTTGACGGCGCAGTGGCGCTCGGCCGGGGCGTCGCCGCGCCGCCGGGCGAGCGCGTAGTAGGGCGAGAAGACCGAGCCCAGGAAGACGATGGCGACGAGGCCGAAGCGGCCGTCCCCGCTCAGCGCGTCGAGGTACCACCAGCGGTAGCCGCCGGCGGCGAGCGGCGCGTCGAAGCGAGGTCCTCGAGCAGGCAGCGCGCCGCCAGCCGGCCCGAGAGGACCGCCATCGGCACCCCCGGGCCCGGATGCACGCTGCCCCCCGCCAGGTACAGCCTCGGGAGCCGCGTGCGCACCCCCTGGCGGGCGAAGGCCGCCCGCCAGCCGTGCGGCGCCGGGCCGTAGAGGGCCCCCCCGCTCGCCGGGAAGGCCCGGGCGAAGTCCGAAGGCGTCGTGATCCGCGTCGCCCGTGCCTCGATCCGCAGGCCCGCGCGCTCGAGCCTGCGCCCCACGCGCTCCCAGCATGCCGCGATCTCCGCTTCGGGAAAGGGGTGGCGGTCGCCCGTGGCCGGGGCGTTGACGAGCAGGAGGAACCGCTCCTCGCCCGCGGGCGGTGGCGCCTCGGCGGCCGGCCGGTCCTGGGCACAGAGATAGACGGTCGGGTCCGAGGGCAGCCGGCGGCCCTCCAGGAGCTCGGCGAACTCGCCTCGATAGTCGGCCGAGAAGAGGACGTCGTGGTGGACGAGCGGGTGGCCCGTGGCGCGGCCGAGCGCGCACCAGACCACGGCCGAGAGCGAGCGGCCGCCGGGGGCGGCGGCGGCGACCGCGCGCGCGGCCTCGGGCCCGAACAGCCCGCCCGCGAGGGCGGTGACGTCGGCATTCACGATCACCGCATCGGCCGGGAGGTGCTCGCCCGAGGCGAGCCGCACGCCCCGGGCACGGCCGCCCTCGACCAGGATCGAGGCGACCTCGGTGTCGAACCGGAAGCTCGCACCGCGCGCCTCGGCGAGCCGGGCGAGGGTGCGGGCGAGGGCCGGAAGGCCACCCTCGACGAGCCAGACCCCTTCGAGCTCGGCATGGACCACGAGCATCAGCGTGGCGGGGGCGAGGAAGGGCGAGCCGCCGCAATAGGTCGCGTAGCGGGCGAAGAGCTGGCGCAGGCGCGGGTCGCGGAACCACTCGCCCAGGACCTTCCACAGCGTCTCGAACGGGCGGATGCGCGGCAGCCCGGCGAGGCCGCGCAGCCCCACCCCACCCAGGAGGCCCGGCAGGCTGGGTGCGGCCGCGCGCAGGAACGGCCGCTCGAGGATCGCCCAGATCTTCGCCGCCTCGGCTCGGAAGGCGCGGAAGCGGCGCGCTTCCTCGGCCCCGGCGAAGGCGGCGATCGCCGCCGCGCTGCGCTCGGGATCGGCGAAGAGATCGAGGCTCGAGCCGTCCGGCCACCAGTGCCGGGCGAGGATCTCGGCGCGGCGCGTGGGGAGCTCGGCTTCGAGCCGGGTGCCGGCGGTGGCCAACAGCTCGTCGAGGAGGGAGCGCAGGGTGAGCACGGTCGGGCCGGCCGCGACCGGGCGACCGTCGACCAGGAGCTCGCGCATCTTGCCGCCCGGGGTCGCGGCGCGCTCGAGCAGGGTCACGGCGCAGCCGCGGACGGCGAGCTCGATCGCGGCGGCGAGCCCGCCCGCCCCGGCGCCGACGACGAGGACCCGGGGCGAACCCGGTGGCATGCGCGCCTCCCCGCGACTGTCTATAGAAAATGACACTCGGATGTGACAAGTAGTCCTGACAACGCGGCCGAGCCGAGGGAGGCGCCGATGGAGCCCTTGATCCGCATCGACCGGGCGCTCGAGGCGGCACTCGCCCGGGCCGCCCGGCGGCCCTGCCCGCCCGGGCTCGCCGCGGCGCTGCGGCACGCGGTCTTCCCGGGCGGGGCGCGGCTGCGGCCGCGCCTCTGCCTGGCCGTGGCGCGGGCCTGTGGCGAGGACGAGCCGGCGCTCGGCGAGGCGGCGGCCGCCGCGGTCGAGCTCCTGCACTGCGCCTCGCTCGTGCACGACGACCTGCCCTGCTTCGACGACGCCGCGACCCGGCGCGGGCGGGCCTCGGTGCACCGCGCCTTCGGCGAGCGGCTCGCGGTGCTCGCCGGCGACGCGCTGATCGTGCTCGCCTTCGAGACCCTGGCGGTCGGCGCGGCGCAGCGGCCGGAGCGGCTGGCGGGGCTCGTGGCGGGGCTCGCCGCGGCGGTCGGCGCACCCGCCGGGATCGCCGCCGGCCAGGATGTACCTTGTTCGC
>JBBIIE010000341.1:0-2772 GCA_037446605.1 Geminicoccaceae bacterium
CCGCCGCCGGGCCGCGCCGGTGGCGCCCCGGCGGGGTGCCGCTCCTCGACTGGGCGCTGGCGGCGGCGGGCGTGGCGGTCGCCGCCTACTACCCGCTCACCTTCCACGACCTCGCCTTCCGCATCGGCAACCCGACCGGAGCCGACCTCGTGGCCGGCACGGTGATGATCGGGCTCGTGCTCGAGCTCACCCGCCGGGCGATGGGCTGGCCCTTGGCGGCGATCGTGGCCGTGGCGCTTCTCTACGCGCTCCAGGGCCACCGCCTGGGCGGCCTGCTCGCCCACGCGGGCACGAGCTGGGCCGGGCTCGTGAGCCACCTCTACCTGACCCAGGAGGGGCTGTTCGGCCTGCCGATCGTGGTGATGTCGACGGTCGTCTTCCACTTCGTCCTGTTCGGCGTGGTGGCGACCCGGATGGGGCTCGGCCAGCTGTTCATCGACCTCGCCACGGCGCTCGCCGGCCGCCATGCCGGCGGGCCGGCCAAGGTCGCGGTCCTCTCCTCGGCGATGTTCGGCAGCATCTCCGGCAGCTCGGTCGCCAACACGGTGACCACCGGCTCCTTGACCATCCCGGCCATGAAGCGGGTCGGCTACCGGGCGGAGTTCGCCGGAGCCGTCGAGGCGGCGGCCTCCACCGGCGGCCAGATCATGCCGCCGGTGATGGGTGCCGCGGCGTTCGTCATGGCCGAGATGCTGGCAACACCCTACCTCACCATCTGCCTCGCCGCGGCGATCCCGGCGGCGCTGCATTTCCTCGCCGTCTTCACGATGGTCCACCTCGAGGCCCGGCGGACCGGGCTCCAGGGCCTGCCGGCGACCGAGATCCCCCGCCCGCGCGCGGTGCTGGCGGAGGGCTGGCCGACGCTCGTGCCGCTCGGCGTGCTGCTGGCCGTCCTGTTCCAGGGCTACACGCCCACCCGCGCCGCCTTCTGGGGCATCACCACGGCGCTCGTCGTGGGCCTGCTCAACCCGCGCCGCCGGCTCTCGCTCGCCACGGTGGTCGAGCTGTTCGCGCTCGGTGCCCGCTACGCCATCGCGATCGGCGCCGCGGCCGCCGCGGTCGGGCTGTTCGTGGGCGTGATCACCCTTTCCGGGGTCGGGTTCAAGGTCGCCTTCGCGGTCACCCAGACCGCCGCCCAGCTCGCCGAGGACCTGGAGCCGCTCGCCGCCACGCTCACGATGGGTGCGATCGGGGCGGCCGAGCTCACCCGGTTCCTCACGCTCCTCCTGATCGCCGTCGCCTGCGTGCTGATGGGCTGCGGCATCCCCACGACCGCGCTCTACATCATCCTGGCCGCGGTCGCCGCCCCTGCCCTCGTCCTGCTCGGCACCCCGCCGCTCGCGGCGCACCTCTTCGTGCTCTACTACGGCGTGCTCGCCGACCTCACCCCGCCGGTCTGCGTGGCGGCCTATGCCGGGGCCGGGATCGCCGGCGCCGACCCGTTCCGCACCGGCCTGCAGGCGTTCCGGCTCGGCAACGCCAAGGCGCTCGTGCCGTTCGTGTTCGTCTACGCGCCCTCGATGCTGCTGGTCCTGCCCGGCTTCTCGTGGGGCGAGCTGGCGCTCACCCTGTCCACCGCCGTGCTCGGCATCCTGCTGCTCGGCGCCGCGCTCACGGGCTTCCTGTTCCGCCCGCTGGAGCGACTGCCGCGGGCGCTCGCCGCGCTGGCCGCGCTGTTGATGATCTCCCCGGCGCCGCTCCCCACCCTCCTGGGCCTGGCGTTGGCCCTGCCGGTCGTCCTGCTCAATCGGACGGGATGGCCGCGCCCGGCGGCGCGCGCCTGAGCCCAGGCGTATCCCGATACCGTCACCATGTCGATCGAGGCCCCCGACGGCCCCGCGAGCCTCCGCGTAACCCTTTGATCGATCGTGACGATCCGTATCCGTCGACCACAGCGCGAGGAGCCGGGGCGGTCTCTTCGCCGTTCGCTCGCTAGGGGGATCGGTCGCCGATCGGTTAATCCTCGGTTGGAGCGGTCCGGGCAGGCGCCGGGCCGCGCACGACCGGAGGATGCGATGCGCGCGCGCCGCCCCGCCCCGTTCCTGGCCGTCCTCGCCCTCCTGCCGCTGTTCGCCGCGGGCGCGGTCCGGGCGCAGGGGCCGCTCGAGGACGAGATCGCCCAGCGCCGCCAGGAACTCGCCACGCTCGACCGCTATCTGGGCCATCTGCGCGGGCTCCTGGCGGCCGCCTCGCGCGGCGACCTCCTCCTGCGCGACGACCGCGCCGGCCTCCTCCTCACCGTGCCGCGTGGCGATCTCGGCGAGCTCGCGCGCACGGCGGCGGCGCTGCCGGCCCCGGTCCGCCAGCTCGCCCGCCCGAGCGTCCCGCCCGGCACCGCCCCGGACGCGCTGGTGGCGGCGCTCGCCGCCGAGACGCGCGCCCGGGTCGACCGCGAGCTCGTGCCGCAGATCGGCGCGCTGGAGCGC
This sequence comes from Geminicoccaceae bacterium, assembly GCA_037446605.1. Classification (GTDB taxonomy): domain Bacteria; phylum Pseudomonadota; class Alphaproteobacteria; order Geminicoccales; family Geminicoccaceae; genus JANXAZ01. The sequence continues at coordinate 2,427 of JBBIIE010000341.1, forward strand.
GCCCGCTCCGGCACCGCCGAGCGGATCGCCTGGCTGGAGCAGGAGGTGCAGCGGCGCGCCGAGGAGGCGAGGCTCGCCGCCGAGCAGGCGCGCAAGGCGGCCGAGGAGCGCGCCCGCATCGAGGCCGACCGGCAGCGGGTCGAGGCCGAGCGGCAGCGGGTCGAGGCCGAGCGGGCCAGGCTCGAGGCGGAGCGGCAGCGGGTCGAGGCCGAGCAGCGGCGGCTGGCCGAGCAGCAGGCGCGGATCGAGGCCGAGCTCGCCCGCACCCGCCCGCAGGCGGTGGCGCCGGCCACCCCCGCCCCGGCGACCGGCGCGGCGGCGGCGCCGGCGGTGGTGCCGGCGGCGG
>JBBIIE010000342.1:0-2764 GCA_037446605.1 Geminicoccaceae bacterium
GAGCCGCCGCCCGGCCGCGCCGCCACGCCCTCGCCCGCGCCGCGCGGGCCCTGGGCGGTGCAGGTGGCAGCGGTCAGCTCGCGCGAGGCGGCCGAGCGCGGCTGGACCGCGCTGCAGGGCCGCCATCCCGAGCTGCTCGGGCCGCTCCAGCTCCGCGTCGAGGAGGCGCGGCTGGCCAACGGCCTGACCCTCTACCGGCTGCAGGGCCTGGGCTTTCCCGACCGCGAGGCGGCCGCCCAGGCCTGCACCCAGCTCAAGGCCGCCGGCACCGAGTGCTTCGTCGTGGGCGGCCGTTGAGGGTGTTCCGGCCGGCCGTCGTCGGGCTCGCCGGGCCGGTGCTGGGCGCGGCCGAGGCCCGGCTCCTCGGGCAGCACCCGCCCGCCGGCGTGATCCTGTTCGCGCGCAACGTCCGCGACCGCGGCCAGCTCCGCCGGCTCGTGACCGATCTGCGGACCGCCTGCGGCCCCCGGCCGCTCCTCCTGATGGTCGACCAGGAGGGCGGCCGCGTGCAGCGCCTGCGGCCGCCCGAGTGGCGGGCCCTGCCGCCGCAGGCCGCGATCGGCGCGCTCGCCGCGGCCGATCCCCGGGCCGGCGAGCGCGCGGCGTTCCTCCTGGGCCGGCTGATCGCCCACGATCTGGGCGAGGTCGGGATCGACGTCGCCGCCGCCCCCTGCCTCGACCTCGGCCTCGCCGAGACCACGCCCGCGATCGGCGACCGCGCCTTCGGCCCCGACCCGGAGCTGGTCGCCCGCCTCGGACGGGCGCTGATCGGCGGCCTCGAGGCCGGCGGTGTGGCGCCGGTGATCAAGCATCTGCCGGGCCACGGCCGGGCCCGCCTCGACAGCCACCAGGCGCTGCCGCGGGTGGCGGCCGATGCCGCGCTGCTCGAGGCGAGCGATCTCGTGCCGTTCCGCGCCTGCGCCGACGCCCCCCTCGGCATGACCGCGCACATCGTGTACGAGGCGCTCGATCCGATCCGGCCCGCGACCCTCTCGGCCACCGTGATCGGGCGGACGATCCGCGGTGCCGTGGGCTTTCGGGGCGTGCTCGTGAGCGACGATCTGGACATGGGCGCGCTCTCGGGCCCCTTGCCCGGGCGGGCGTGTGCGGCGCTTCGGGCGGGCTGCGATCTGGCCCTCGCCTGCTCGGGCGATGCGGATGCCAACGCCGCCCTCCTGGGCGCACTCGAGCCGGCCGGGGACGCGCTCGCCGAGCGCCTCGCCCGTCTCGCCGGGCGACCGGCCGCCTCGCTCCCGTTCGACCCGGCTTCGGCCGCGGCCGAGCTCGACCGGCTGCTCGCCGCGGGGTGAGCGGTGGAGACCCTGGCCGAGATCGGCCGCACCCTCTCGGTGTGGCTCCTCCCCGTGCTGTTCGCGATCACGCTGCACGAGGCGGCGCACGGCTGGACGGCCGACCGGCTCGGCGACGACACCGCCCGCCGGATGGGCCGGGTCACCGCCAATCCGTTGAAGCATGTCGACCCGTTCGGCACCTTCCTGCTGCCCGGGCTGCTGATCCTGCTGCAGTCCCCCTTCGTGTTCGGCTGGGCCAAGCCGGTGCCGGTCGCCTTCCACCGCCTGCGCGACCCCAAGCGCGACATGGTCTGGGTGGCGCTCGCCGGCCCGGCGGTCAACCTCGCCCAGGCGGTCGCGGCGGCCTGGGTCATGCACCTGACCGACCTGCCGCCGGCCTGGATCGGCGAGTGGCTGCACCAGAACCTCAACAACGCGGTGATCGCCAACGTCTTCCTCGCCGCCTTCAACCTCCTGCCGCTGCCGCCGCTCGACGGCGGGCGGATCCTGACCGGCCTCCTGCCCACCCCCCTCGCCTGGCGCTTCGCCCGGCTGGAGCGGCTGGGTCTGTTGATCCTGCTGCTCGCGGCGGTGGCGGTGCCGCTCGTCGCACGCCAGCTCGGCTTCGAGTTCAACCCGGTGCTGCTCGTGCTGCTGCCCCTGGCCGACCTCCTGTTCGACCTCGTGCTGCGCCTCGGGCTCTGGTGAGCCGGACGTGACGCTCGCCCCGGCGCGCGACTTCGAGGTCAGCCTGGACGGCTTCGAGGGACCGCTCGACCTCCTGCTCGAGCTCGCCCGCGCCCAGAAGGTCGATCTGAAGACGATCTCGATCGTGGCGCTCGCCGACCAGTACCTGGCCTATCTCGAGGACGCCAAGGCCGCCCGGCTCGCGGTCGCGGCCGAGTATCTCGTGATGGCCGCCTGGCTCGCCTACCTCAAGTCGCAGCTCCTCCTGCCGCCCGAGGAGCGCGATGCGCCCGACGTCGAGGGCTCGGCCGAGGCGCTCGCCCTGCGGCTCGCCCGGCTGGAGGCGATCCGCACCGCCGCCGCCTGGCTCGAGGCACGGCCGCGGCTCGGCCGCGAGCGGCTGCCGCGCGGCGCCCCCGAGCCCTTGCCCCTGCGCATCGAGCCGCGCCTCGTGGCGAGCCTGGGTGAGCTCCTTGCCGCCGGCGCGCGGCTCGCCGCCCGGAGCACCCCCGACCGGCTGCGCCTCGGCCGGCCGCGGCTCGTGACCGTCGAGGCGATGCTCGAGCGGCTGGCGCTGCGCCTCGCCGGCCGCGAGTGGGCCGAGCTCGTGAGCTTCCTGCCGCCGGGCCTGCAGCCGGGCCTCGAGCGCAACGCGGCGCTGGCCGCCGGTCTCGTCGCCGGGCTCGAGCTCGCGCGGACCGGCGCCGTCGAGCTCGAGCAGGCGGTCCCCTTCGGCCCGATCCGGCTGCGGCGGCGGGCATGAGCGGCACCCCCGGGGGCGAGGC
>JBBIIE010000343.1:0-2740 GCA_037446605.1 Geminicoccaceae bacterium
CAGCGCCCGCGGCCGGGTGAGGCCGGGGCGCCGCGGCGCCCGGCTCAGTGCGCCGCCTCCTCGCGGTGCTTCTCGACGATCGCCTGGGCGAGCCGGTCGGGCACCTCCTGGAGATGGTCGAAGGACCATTCGAAGAAGCCGGTGCCCTGCGAGAGCGAGCGCAGCGAGACGATCAGGTCGTGCATCTCGCCCTGCGGGATGCTGGCGCGGATCCCGTCCCAACCCGGCCAGCCGGCCTTGGCCTCGTAGCCGAGGATCTGGCCGCGCCGCTGGGTCACGAGCTGCAGCGCCTTCGAGGTGTAGTCGGCGGGCACCGAGATGGTCACCGCCAGGATCGGCTCGAGCAGCACCGGCTGGCACTTCGGCAGACCCTCCTTGAGGGCCAGCGCGGTCGCCATCTTGAAGCTCATCTCGTTGCTGTCGACGGTGTGGAACTGGCCGTCGTGCAGGGTCACCTGGACGTCGACCACCTGGAAGCCGAGCGGCCCCTTGGCGAGATGGTCGCGCGCACCCTCCTCGACCGCCGGGATGAACTGCTTCGGCACCGCCCCGCCCACGACCTTGTTCTCGAAGCGGAAGCCGGTGCCGCGCGGCAGCGGGTCGATGGTGATCTTGACGTCGCCGAACTGGCCGTGCCCGCCGGACTGCTTCTTGTGCCGGCCGTGCGCGTCGGCGCTGCGGCGGATCGTCTCGCGGTAGGGGGTGCGCGGCGCGTGCGGCTCGACCGCGATGTGGTACTTCGAGCGCATCCGGTCGAGCGCCACCTTGAGATGGATCTCGCCCTGACCCCAGAGCAGGGTCTGGTGCATCTCCGGATCGGGCTCGACCTTGAGCGAGGGGTCCTCGTCGAGCAGCTTGGCGAGCGCGCCCGAGAGCTTGACCTCGTCGTTGCGGTTGGCGGCCGTCACGGCATAGGCGAACAGCGGCGGCAGCGGGTCGGCGCTCGGCAGGGCGGCCGGCGGCGGGCCGCTGCCGTTGGTGAGGACCTCGCCGGTACGCGCCTCGTCCATCCGGGCGAGCGCCACGATGCTGCCCGGCCCGGCCTCGCCGATGGCCTCCTGCTGCTGGCCGAGCAGACGGTAGACGCCGCCCACCCGCATGCCGCCGAGCTGCATCCCGTCCTTGACCTGGCCGCGCCAGATCCGCGCCAGCGACAGCTTGCCGGCGTGCGGCAGGTGGTAGGTCTTGAGGATCTGCACGAGCGCCGGGCCGTCCGGCTCGATGCCGAGCGCGCGGGCGCGCACCGAGGGATCGGGCGTCTCGGCGACGAGCGACTCGAGGAGACGGCGCACGCCCTTGTCCTGCTCGGCCACGCCCAGGAAGACCGGCACCACCAAGTCGGCGCCCAGCGTCTTCTGCAGGTCGCGGAGGATCTGCTCGGTCGGCGGCTCCCGGTCCTCGAGCAGCTTCTCGAGCAGGTCGTCGTCGAAGTCGGCGAGCGTCTCGAGCATGGCCCGGCGGGCCGCCTGCTCGCGCTCGCGATGGTCCTCGGGCAGCGGGATGCGGTCGGACGGGCCGCCCTTCCTGAACTGGTAGGCCTGCTCGGTGACGAGGTCGATGTAGCCGACCAGCGAGTCGCCGCGGCCGATCGCGTACTGGTGCGGCACCACCGGCCGCGCGCTCACCTTGCGCAGCGCGTCGAGGAGGTCGCGGAAGCGCACCTCGGAACGGTCCATCTTGTTGATGAACACGAGGTGCGGCACGGCGTGCGTGTCGAGGAAGTGGAGCAGGGGCGCCACCGCGATGGCCCGCTCGAGGACCGGCTCGACCACCACCACGGCGAGGTCGACGCCCATGAGCGCGGCGCGCGCCTCCTGCGCGAACTCGACCGAGCCCGGGCAATCGAGCAGGGTGATCTCGTGACCGGCGTGGCGGCAGGTGGCGACCGTCACCTCGGTGCTCATCTGCCGCTCGCGCGCCTCGGGGCTGAAGTCGCCGACCGTGTTCCTGTCCATCACCCGCCCCTTGCGGGGGATGGTGCCGGTCACGAAGAGGATGCTCTCGAGCAGCGTCGTCTTGCCGGCCCCGTTCGGGCCGACGAGCGCTACATTCCGTCGCTGGCTTGCCGCGTCCATGCTGCCTCCCGGGGTCCCGGTCCCCGGCGGCCGCTGGCCCGGCGGGGAGCCCGATCGGCAGCATGTTCGTGGCAAGACGGTGACTTGTCCACGGGGAACGGGCCCGGCGGACGGGCGCGCCCCGGCATGCGTCGGACGTCCGCGGACGATTGCGCCGGGGCGTGGTTTGAGGGAGAGTAGCACGGGGAGGGGGCGGGCATGCAGTGCGCGGACCTCGATCGCTACCTCGAGTCGTTCCTCGACGGCCGGCTCGGCCGCTCACGCTCGCTGATGCTGCGCCGTCACCTCGCCGGCTGCCTCGCCTGCCGCGCCCGCTTCGAGCGGCTGCGCCAGTTCGAGCGCGACCTGGCCGGCCGGCTGCGCAGCCTGGAGCGCTGCGAGTCGCTCTGGGGCGGCCTCGAGCTCGACCTCGTCAAGAGCGGCGAGACCGCGCTGCCGCGGCTGGTCACGCCGCTGCGCGCCCTGCCGCCGCCGCGCGCCAGCGCCCCACCGCCGGCGCAGCCGCCGATCCCCTCCGGCCGCACCCTGCCGCCGCGGCCGAGCGCCCTGCCGCGCCCGCGCCGCCTGCGCTCGGGCCTGATCGGCCTCGCCGTGGCCGCGGTCGCCGCCGGCGCCGTGGTCCACGCCGGGCTCTGGCTGCTCGACGGCTCGACCGGCCCGGGCGG
>JBBIIE010000344.1:0-2731 GCA_037446605.1 Geminicoccaceae bacterium
GACCCGCGCGAGCGGCTCGTCGGCGCGCTCGCACCGCCCTCGCCGGCGATCGCCCGGGCGGCCACCCGAGCCGTGCCGCCGGCGCTCGAGGTGGTCCGCCCCGTGCCGGTCGCCTTTCCGGGGCCGGTCGCCCGCCGCCCCCCCGAGGCGCTTGCCACCCTCACCGTGATCCTCGACGATCTCGGGCTGAGCGGGCCGGCGACGCGGCGGGCGATCCGCCTGCCGGGGCCGCTCACGCTCGCCTTCCTGCCCTATGGCGAGCTCGTGGGCGAGCTCGCCCGCGAGGCCCGGGCGGCCGGTCACGAGGTCTTCCTGCACCTGGCGATGGAGCCGCTCGGCCAGGAGGATCCGGGCCCGATGGCGCTCCTTTCGGCGCTCGGTGCGGACGAGCTGCGGCGGCGGCTGCACTGGGCGATCGGCCGGGTGCCGGGCGCGGTCGGCGTCAACAACCACATGGGCAGCCGGCTGACCGCGGACGCGCGGGCGATGGCCGTGGTGATGGGCGAGCTGGCGCAGCTCGGCCTGCCCTTCGTCGACAGCATGACCACGGGTGCGAGCCTCGCCGGGCGCATCGCCCTCGAGGGTGGGGTCCCGGCCACCGCCCGGGACGTGTTCCTGGACAACGATCCCGCGGCACCGGCGATCCTGGCGCAGCTCGAGCGGGCCGAGCGGCTGGCGCGACGCACCGGCTCGGCCGTGGCGATCGGCCATCCCTACCCGACGACCCTGCAGGTCCTGGCCGAGTGGCTGCCGCGCGCGGCGGAACGCGGGCTCAGGCTCGTGCCGGCGACCGCCACGATCGAGCTGCGCGGCTGCGCCGGCGAGCTCAGGGCGCGCGGCGGCTGCCTGCTGCGCGCGGCGAGCCCGGCGGACGGCGGCGAGCGCCTGCCGGGCTGCGCCGCGGCCGGCTGCTGAGGCGGCGGCTCCGGGCTCGGCCGATCGGCCGGCCCGAGGGGATCGGGCGGGCTCAGTAGATGGGGAAGCGGGCGCACAGCTCCGCGACCTCGGCGCGCACCCGCGCCTCGACCTGCGGATCGCCCTCCGGGCGCCCGGCCAGGGCGTCGAGCACGTCCGCGACGAGGTGGCCGATCCGCTGGAACTCGGCGATCCCGAAGCCGCGCGTGCAGCCGGCGGGCGTGCCCAGGCGGATGCCCGAGGTCACGGTCGGCTTCTCGGGGTCGTTCGGCACGCCGTTCTTGTTGCAGGTGATGTGCGCGCGCTCGAGCGCCTCCTGGGCCGCCTTGCCGGTCACCTTCTTGGGCCGCAGGTCGACCAGCATCAGATGGTTGTCGGTGCCGCCCGAGACGATCGCGGCACCCCGCTCGACCATGACCGCGGCGAGCGCCCTGGCCGTGGCCACCACACCCTGCGCGTAGACCTTGAACTCGGGCGTGAGCGCCTCGCCGAAGGCCACCGCCTTGGCGGCGATCACGTGCATCAGGGGCCCGCCCTGGAGGCCCGGGAAGACCGCCGAGTTGATCCTGCGTGCGAGCGCCTCGCCGTCGGTCAGGATCAACCCGCCGCGCGGGCCGCGCAGCGTCTTGTGGGTGGTCGAGGTCACGACGTGCGCGTGCGGGAAGGGCGAGGGGTGCACGCCGGCGGCGACGAGACCCGCGATGTGCGCCATGTCGACCATCAGCCAGGCGCCGACCTCCTCGGCGATGGCGCGGAAGCGGGCGAAGTCGAGGATCCGCGAATAGGCCGACGCACCGGCGATGATCAGCCGCGGGCGATGCTCGCGCGCGAGGCGGGCGACCTCGTCGTGGTCGATCAGCCCCCGCGCGTCGAGGCCGTAGTGCACGGCCCTGAACCACTTGCCCGACAGCGCCGCCCGGGCGCCGTGGGTCAGATGGCCGCCGGCCGCCAGATCCATGCCCAGGATCGTGTCGCCCGGCTCGAGCAGCGCGAGCAGGACCGCGCCGTTCGCCTGCGCGCCCGAGTGCGGCTGCACGTTGGCGAAGGCGCAGCCGAACAGACGCTTCGCCCGCTCGATGGCGAGCGCCTCGGCGCGGTCGACCTGCTCGCAGCCGCCATAGTAGCGCCGGCCCGGATAGCCCTCGGCGTACTTGTTGGTGAGCACCGAGCCCTGCGCCTCGAGCACCGCCCGGCTCACGATGTTCTCCGAGGCGATCAGCTCGATGCCGTCGCGCTGGCGGGCGAGCTCGCCGGCGACGGCCGCCGCCACCTCCGGATCGACCTCGGCGAGGCCGGCCCGGAAGAAGGGCGCTGGGCTGTGGGCGGGGACGCGCAGGGCGTCGGCCATGGTCGTCTCCGAGGGGTTGGCCGTGCCGGCCATCTACCGCACGGGCGTGCACCGGTCCACCGGACGCGGCCGAGCGACGCGGCCCCCCGACGCCCGCTCAGGGTGCGCCCAGGCGGGCGTCGAGCTCGGCGCGCCGGTCCGCCGGCAGCGCCTCGGCGACCCGGTCGCGCAGCGGCCCGGCCGCCTGCTGGCCGGCCGCGGCGGCGCGGGAGAGCCAGAGATACGCCTCGTCCGGGTCCGGCGGCCCGAGCCGCCCCTCGAGGTAGAGCGCGCCCAGATGGAACTGGGCGCGGGCGTTGCCGGCCTCGGCGAGCGGCCGCCACACCGCGAAGGCGCGCGCATAGTCGCCCGCCTGGTAGGCGGCCACGCCGTCGCGCACGGTTCCCGGCGTCGCCGTCGTCGTCGCCCGCTCGGGGCCGGGCTCGGCCGGCGGGGCGGGCGCCGCGGCCGGGGCGGGTGGCTCCACGG
>JBBIIE010000345.1:0-2700 GCA_037446605.1 Geminicoccaceae bacterium
GAGGGCGCGGGTCGAGCGCGCGGGCCGGGCCCGCGGCTGCGAGCCAGCCGAGCTGGACCACCGCGAGGCCCAGGGCCAGCCCCGGGCGGAGGGCCCGGGAGGCCACAACGACGCGCGATCGAGGGGTCGGCATGGCGAGGCTCCGGCTCGGCGAGGTCCGGAGCATAGATCCGCCGTGCACGACCGCAACGTGGGGCCGGCGGCGGGAAGCGGAGGGCGCGTCTCCGGGTGCGGGGGCAGCCGGCTCAGCCGCGGTCCGGCCGCGGCTCCCGGGCGGCGGCGCGCTCGAGCGCGTCGTAGTCGAGCCCCGGCTCGTGCACACGGCGCCGCTCGTGCAGCTCGCGACCGCGCAGGAGCGCCACGAGCGCGCGGTTGTAGGGCAGCTCGAGGCCGAGCGTCTCGGTCTCGCGCAGGAGCGCGCCGTTCAGGGCGTCGATCTCGGTGCGCCGGGCGGCCTCGATGTGCTGCAGCATCGAGGGCTTCGAGAACTTGGCCCAGGAATGGTCCTTGATCCTGGCGCGCAGGCCCGGTTCGTCGAGCGCCAGGCCCTTGGCGCGCACCACCGCGAAGATCTCGTCCAGGATCAGGTCCTGGAAGCGGTCCATGGGCTCGAGGCGGGCGATCTCGCCGATCCTGAGCCCGGTGAGGGCGCAGAGCGGGTTGATCGCCGAGTTGAGGACGAACTTGGTCCACACCACGGTCGGGATCTCGGTCGAGACCGTGGTCGGGTAGCCGGCCGCCTCCAGCGCGGCGGCGAGTGCGCGGACCCGCGGCGAGAGCGTGCCGTCGAGCTCGCCGATGGTGGTCGGGCCCATGTGGGTCTGCTCGACCCGGCCCGGGCCGAGGCCGCGGAAGCTGCACATGGTCGAGCCGCCGACCACGCGGTCGCGGCCGAGCGCCCGCTCCAGCGCCTCGAGGTTGCCGATGCCGTTCTGCAGGGAGAGGGCGAACCCGTCGGCGGCGAGGATGCGGGCGGCGGTGGCGGCCGCCTCGACGGTGCCGTTGGTGTCGGTCGTGACGAACGCCACGTCGAACGGCCCGACGACGCGGTCGGGCGTGGCCGCGGCGACGCGGACCCGGATCGGCCGCGGCAGGCCCAGGACCTCGAGGCCGTCGCGCGCGATGGCCGCCACGTGGTCGGGGCGCAGATCGACCAGGGTCACGTCCCGGCCGGTCTCGGCGATCCGGCCGCCATAGGAGGCGCCGAGTGCGCCCGCGCCGATCACGACGAGGCGCACCGCGACCTCCGCGCCGCCCGGGCGCTCAGGCGTGCACCGGCACCTTCGCGGGCGCCTCGGCCTTGCCGAAGTAGCTGTGCTTCAGGGAGCGCTGGTTCTCGTAGATCGAGCCCTGGTGCCTCGCCGGCGGCAGCGGCAGGCGGACCGGGACGGGCTCGAGGCGCGGGGCGACCGGGTCGGTCGCGCCGCAGAGCAGGAGCGCGTTCCACTCCTCCATGCTCTTGGGCATGAGCGCCGGTACGAGCGGCCAGGCATCGGCGGCGCGGTACTGGAAGAGCAGCAGGCGGCGCGGCCGATCGGAGGTGTTGACGGCCGAGCCGTGCACGGTGCGGGCGTGGTGGATCGAGATCGAGCCGGCCGGGCCGGTGCAGGGGACCGCGGCGGCGAAGTCGCACTCGCGCCGCTCCGGATCCATGGCGCCGCAGAAGAAGCCGTCCTCGTCGTGGTGCTCGAAGATCGGCCCCTTGTGGGTCCCGGGGACGCACAGGAGCGGGCCGTTCTCGAGCGCCACGTCGTCCATGAACACGCCGACCGCGGCCAGATCGTCGTTGGTGTGCGGGTAGAAGGCCCAGTCCTGGTGCCACTCGACCGCGGCGCCGAAGCCGGCGCTCTTGAGGTTGAGCTTGGAGGTGTCGAACCGGATCGCAGGTGCCACGAGCCGCTGCAGGACCTCGAGGATGCGCGGGTGGCGCATGACGCGATCGTAGACGGGGTGGACCTTGTGCGGGGTCTTGATCCGCCGCACGCGCGGCTCGGCCGCCGAGTGGCTGTCCTCGAGGTCGTAGACCTCGTTGTGCTCGCGCACGGCGCGCGCCTGCTCGACCAGATCGTCGGTGACCCGGCGCAGCTCGGCGAGCTCGGCGGCGTTCAGCACGCCCTCGACGACGATGAACCCGTCGCGCCGGTAGCGCTCGATCCGGGCGTCGCTGACCATCCTCGGCCTCCCCGGAAGCACTCGAAGCGAGGCTAACCTCGGGCCGGAGGGCCGGCAAGCGAGCGGGCCCTGCCAGGAGCGCAACCCCGCCCGCGGTGAGCGCAGGTCAGCGGCGGCGTGCGAGCAGCTGGGCGCCACCCAGAAGCGCCACCGAGACCAGGATCAGCAGCGAGGAGATGGCGGCGATCGTGGGGTCGACCTGGTCGCGCAACCCTGTGAACATGCGCCGGGTCAAGGTCGCGGTCTCGCCACCGGCCACGAACAGCGCCACCACCACCTCGTCGAGCGAGGTGATGAAGGCGAGGAGCGCCGCCGCCCGCACCGAGCGGTCGAGCTGCGGCAGGGTGACGGTGGTGAAGGCGCGCAGGCGCGTGGCGCCGAGCGAGCGCGCGACCCTCTCCTGGTCGAGGTCGATGCGCCGCAGCCCGGCGTCGACCAGGACGAGGATGAAGGGGAGGGCGAGGGCGGCGTGCGCGAGCACGAGGCCCGTGAGGCTGTTGAGCAGGCCGAGTCGGACCCAGAGGTAGA
>JBBIIE010000346.1:0-2673 GCA_037446605.1 Geminicoccaceae bacterium
CGACCCGCGCGCCGCCGCCTGGGCCGTCGGGGAGGCGCTCGGGAGCCCGGCCGTGGCGGTCGCGGTGGGCGAGCTCGCGCGCGTCGGGCTCGACCTGTCGCGCCGCCTGCAGCTCGCCGCCGAGGCGGGTGGCGGGCTCGGTCTCCTGCTGCGGCCCGGGCGCGATCCGCAGCCGAGCGCCGCGCGCACCCGCTTCTGGGTCGAGCCGGCTCCGGCGGAGGCGGGGCCGGAGCGGCTGCGGCTCGAGCTCTGGCGGGCCAAGGGGGCGGCTCCGGCGGCGGTGGAGGTGCTCGTCGATGGGCGCACGCTGGCTCTCGCTCCTGCTCCCGCGCTGGCCGATCCAGCGGCTCCGGCTGGCGGCGCGGCGGCGCGGCGAGCCCTGGCCTGAGGATCGGCCGCTCGCCCTGGTGGCGGCCGGGCGGGGCGGGCAGCGCGTCGTGGCGGTGAGCGCCGCGGCCGCGGCCCTGCGCCTCGCCCCGGGCCTACTGCTCACCGACGCCCGCGCCGCCTGCCCGGAGCTCCTCGTGCGCCCGGCCGACCCGGCGGCCGACCACGCCGGTCTCACCGCGGTGGCGCTCTGGTGCACCCGCTGGAGCCCGCGGGTCGCGGTCGACGGCGGCGACGGCGTGCTGCTCGACATCACCGGCTGCGCGCATCTGTGGGGCGGGGAGGGCGACTTCCTGGCCGCGGTCGAGGCGGCCTTCGCCCGGGCCGGGCTCGAGCTGCGCGCCGGTCTCGCCGGACGGCGGCTGGCGGCACGCGCCTGGGCGCGGTTCGGCCCGGGTGGGATCCTGCCGAGCCCGCGGGCGCTCGATCCCCTGCCGGTCGAGGCCCTCGAGCTCGACGAGGAGAGGAGCGACGGCCTGCGTCGGCTCGGGCTGCGGACGATCGGCGCGCTCCGCCCGCTGCCGCGCGCCGCCCTCGCCCGCCGCTTCGGTCTCGATCTCGTGATGCGGCTCGCCATCCTCGAGGGTGCGGAGGAACCGCCCTTCACCCCGCTCGTCGAGCCGACCCCCTTCTCGGCACGGCTCGCCCGGGCCGAGCCGATCGCCACCCCGGCCGGCATCGAGGCGGCCTGCGCGCGGCTCGCCCGCGACCTCTGCCGGATGCTCGAGCGGGCCGGCCGCGGGGCGCGTCGGCTCGCCCTCGGCCTGCACCGGGTCGACGGCCAGGTCGCCCGGCTCGAGCTCGGCACCGCCCGGCCGAGCCGCGACCCCGACCATCTCTGCCGCCTGTTCCGCCACCGGCTCGACGGCCTCGATCTCGGCTTCGGCGTCGAGCTCGCGATCCTGGAGGCGGTCGAGACGGTCGAATGCCCGGCCGAACAGCCCGAGCTCGGTGCCACGGCCGACGCGACGGCGACCGCCGTCCTGATCGACCGGCTCGCGGCCCGGCTCGGCGCCGAGCGGGTGCTGCGCCCCGAGCCGGTGGCGAGCCACGTCCCCGAGCGGGCGGTGCGCTGGTGCCCGGCCGGGGTCGAGCCGCGGCCCGGTGTCTGGGTCGCGAGCCCGTTGCGCCCGCTGCGCCTCTCGGAACGGCCGCTTCCGGTGCGCGCCCTCGCGGTCGTGCCGGACGGCTCGCCGCTCCGGCTCGACGGCGCGATCGCCGGGCGGGTGGTCGCGGCCTCGGGCCCCGAGCGCATCCTTCCCGAATGGTGGCGGCCCACGGATCGCGAGGCCCGGCCGCGCGATTTCTTCCGGGTGCGGCTCGCGGACGGGCGCGAGCTCTGGTGCGCCCGCGTGGGGCTCTGGGGCGAGGCCGCGCCACCCGCCTGGCAGGTGCTCGGCAGCTTTTGCTGAGCTCAGAGCCCCGAGAGGTCGTAGATCTCGTCGAGCCGGACCTCGCCGCCCAGGACCGGGCTCGGGAAGCTCGCGTCGGCCTCGTAGGGCAGGTGCGCGATCCAGCTTCCCTCGAGCTTGCGCCAGACGAGGACCCAGCGGCGGGCGGCCGAGACGAGCCAGATCTCCTGCACGCTCGGCAGACGGCCATAGGCCGGGACCTTGACCGTCTTGTCGAGCCGTTCGGTCGAGGGGGAGAGGATCTCGACCACGAGCCGCGGCTCCGTGACGTAGGGTGCCGATGTCGGCGCCTCGCAGGTCACCACGAGGTCGGGGATGTAGAAGCTCGCATCGGTCCGGCTCACCACGACGCCGGCGCCCACGAGCGCCCGGCAGGGGCGTCGACCCGCGAGCATGCGCTCCATCACCGTGCCGAGATTCGTCGTGATCCGGGCATGCGGCACGAGCGGCGGGTTCATCGCCACGGGCACGCCGCGGTCGAGCTCGTAGCGCGTCTCGGTCCCGTCGTCCCAGGCGAGGAACTCCTCGATCGTCATCCGCCGGATCTCGTCGAGCCGCTTGGCCATGAGGTGGTCTCCGTCCCGCGCGACCGGCACTCGGGCGTCCGTCGGACGCTCAGAGCCCCGAGAGGTCGTAGATCTCGTCGAGCCGGACCTCGCCGCCCAGGACCGGGCTCGGGAAGCTCGCGTCGGCCTCGTAGGGCAAATGCGCGATCCAGCTTCCCTCGAGCTTGCGCCAGACGAGGACCCAACGCCGCGCCGCCGAGACGAGCCAGATCTCCTGCACGCTCGGCAGACGGCCGTAGGCCGGGACCTTGACCGTCTTGTCGAGCCGTTCGGTCGAGGGGGAGAGGATCTCGACCACGAGCCGGGGC
>JBBIIE010000347.1:0-2643 GCA_037446605.1 Geminicoccaceae bacterium
GCTCTTCCGATCTGCTCGGCCGAGGTGCCGAGCACCAAGGGGGTGCTCTGAGCCCGGCCGGCCCGGGATCGGGGCGCGGGGGCGGGCGATGGCCGAGGTCCTGATCGTGCCCACCGGCACGGCCAACCTGGCGAGCGTGGTGGCGGCCTTCCGCCGCCTGGGCGCCGAGGCGCGCCTCGCCGAGCGCGGCCGCGAGGTGCTCGCCGCGAGCCACGTCGTGCTGCCCGGGGTCGGTGCCTTCGGCGCCGCCATGGCACGGCTCATGGGCGGCGGCTTCGCCGAGGCGCTGCGCCGGCGCATCGCCGAGGACCGCCCGACCGCGGCGATCTGCGTCGGTCTGCAGCTCCTCTTCGCCGCGAGCGAGGAGAGCCCGGGGGTCGCCGGGCTCGGCATCCTGCCCGGCACCGTGCGTCGCTTCGCCGCGAACGTGCGCACCCCGCAGTTCGGCTGGAACCGCATCGAACCCGAGCCGGCCTGCCGGCTGGTCGAGCCGGGCTGGGCCTACTTCGCCAACTCGTTCCGCGCCGAGGAGGCGCCGGGCTGGGCCTGCGCCCGGAGCGAGCACGGCGGGCGGTTCGTGGCCGCGATCGAGCGCGGCCGGATCCTGGGCCTCCAGTTCCATCCCGAGCTCTCGGGCGCCTATGGTGGCCGCCTGCTCGGCCGCTTCCTGGACCTCCGCTGATGCTCGCCCGCCGCGTCGTCCCCTGTCTGGACGTCAGCCACGGCCGCGTGGTCAAGGGCGTGCGCTTCCAGGGGCTGCGCGACGCCGGCGATCCCGCCGAGCGCGCCCGGCTGTACGAGGAGCAGGGCGCCGACGAGATCGTCATCCTCGACGTCTCGGCCACGCCCGAGGGCCGCGGCCACCAGCACGAGACCGTGCGCCGGGTGCGCGAGGTGCTGTCGATCCCCTTGACCGTGGGCGGTGGCATCCGGACCGAGGAGGACGCTTGGCGGCTGCTCGAGGCCGGCGCCGACAAGGTCTCGGTCAACACCGCGGCGGTCGAGCGGCCCGCCCTGCTCGCCGAGATCGCCGCCCGCTTCGGCCGCCAGTGCTGCGTGCTGGCGATCGACGCGGCCTGGCGCGACGGCCGCTTCGAGGTGCTCGTCAAGGGCGGCCGCGAGGGTACCGGGCGGGACGCCGTCGCCTGGGCGGCCGAGGGCGAGCGGCAGGGGGCCGGCGAGATCCTTCTCACGTCCTGGGACCGCGACGGGACCCGGGCGGGCTACGATCTGCCCATGCTGCACGCGGTGACCGCGGCGGTGCGCATCCCGGTGATCGCCTCGGGCGGCGCCGACAGGCCGGTGCACCTCCTGGAAGCGCTGCGGGCCGGCGCCGATGCCGTGCTCGCCGCCTCGATCTTCCACGACGGCGACCGCACGGTGCACGAGGTCAAGGCCTTCCTGCGCGAGCACGGCGTCGAGGTGCGGCCGTGATCGTCCCCTCGATCGACCTCCAGGACGGCGGCACCGTCCAGCTCGTGGGCGGCCGCGACAAGGCGCTCGATGCCGGCGATCCGCTGCCGATCGCCGAGCGCTTCGCGCTCGCCGGCGAGATCGCGGTGATCGACCTCGACGCCGCCATGGGCAAAGGCTCGAACGCCGCCCTGATCGAACGCCTGCTCGATGCCGGCCACGCCTGCCGGGTCGGCGGCGGGATCCGCGATCCGGAGACAGCACTGCGCTGGCTCGACCGTGGCGCCACGCAGGTCATCCTGGGTACCGCCGCGCGGCCGGAGATCCTGGCGAAGCTGCCGCGCGAGCGGGTGATCGCCGCCCTGGATGCGCGCGACGGCGAGGTCGTGGTCGAGGGCTGGCGGAAGGGCACCGGCCGCGGGATCCTGGAGCGGATCGCCGAGCTCCAGGCGTACGTGGCGGGCTTCCTCGTCACCTTCGTCGAGCGCGAGGGCCGCCTGGGTGGCACCGACATGGCGCTCGCCCGGGCCGTGGTGCGCGCCGCGGGCGAGCGCTGCCGGGTGACCATCGCCGGCGGCGTCACCACGCCCGAGGAGGTGGCCGAGCTCGACCGGCTCGGCGCCGACGCCCAGGTCGGCATGGCGCTCTACACCGGCCGGCTCGAGCTCGCCGATGCGATCTGGGCGCCGTTGCGCTCCGACCGCGCGGACGGGCTCGTTCCGACCGTCGTGACCGACGAGCGCGGGATCGCGCTCGGCCTCGTCTGGAGCTCGCGCGACTCGCTGCGCGAGGCGGTCCGCCGCCGCCAGGGGGTCTACCAGTCGCGCTCCCGGGGTCTCTGGATCAAGGGCGAGAGCTCGGGTGCCACCCAGGAGCTGCTGCGCATCGAGCTCGACTGCGACCGCGACGCGCTCGCCTTCCGGGTCCGCCAGAAGGACCCGGGCTTCTGCCACCTGGGGCGGCGCTCCTGCTTCGGCGCGGCGGAGGGGCTCTCCCGCCTGGAGGCGACGCTGCGCGCCCGGCTCGCCGCCCCGCCCGAGGGATCCTACACCGCCAAGCTCCTGGCCGACCCGGCCCTGCTCGGCGCCAAGCTGCGCGAGGAGGCCGACGAGCTGGCCCGGGCGGCCACGCGCGCGGAGGTGGTCTGGGAGGCTGCCGACCTCCTCTACTTCACCATGGTCCGGCTCGCCGCCGCGGGTGTCGATCCGGCCGAGGTCGAGCGCCACCTCG
>JBBIIE010000348.1:0-2633 GCA_037446605.1 Geminicoccaceae bacterium
CCCGAGGCGCTGGCCTTCGCCGACGCGCTCGGCGAGGCCCTCGCGCGCGGCGACCGGGCGACGCTCGCCGCCTGGCGCGAGCGGCTGCCCCATGCGAGCTGGAACCACCCGACGCCCGAGCATCTCCTGCCCCTGCACGTGGCGGTCGGCGCCGGCACGCCCGGCCGGCCCGGCCGCCGGCTGCACCGCAGCGTCGCGCATCGGGCGCTCGTGCTGGAGTGCTGGGCGCTCGACTGAGCCGGCCCGCCTGCTAGGCTCTGCCTGGACGCGAGGTCGGCCGGCTGATGCTCGCGGGACACGTTCGCCCGCGGGAGGCGGCCGCGACCCCGCGAGCGCTTGACGCGACGGCGCATCGGCATGAGCTTGACCCTGACCGTTCGGATCCGTGGCCGGGTCCAGGGCGTCGGCTACCGTGCTTGGCTCGTCCGCGAGGCGGACCGGCGCGGGGTGACGGGCTGGGTCCGCAACCGCCGCGACGGCTCGGTCGAGGCGCTCCTGGCCGGCCCGGAGCCGGTGGTGCGGGCGCTCGTCGAGGCCTGCCGGCGCGGGCCGCCGGCGGCGCGGGTCGAGGCGATCGAGACCGCCGTGACGGAGAACGGCGGCGTCGGGGGATTCCTGGAGCTGCCGACCGTCTGAGGCGGATCGGCGGCAGGGGGGACGGGATGCAGCCATCCGGCCGGAGCGGGCAGCTCGCGCGACGCACCGTGCTGCTCGGCGCCGCCCTCGCGGGGATCGTGGGAACGCGCCCGGCGCGGGCCGCGACCGTTCCGGGTGACCTCGCCTTCGCCATCGTCCGCAAGGGCGAGCGGATCGGCACCCACGCGGTGACCTTCCGCGCCGAGGCTTCCGGGCTCGCCGTCCGTCACGACATCGACGTCGTGGTCGAGCTCGCCTTCATCCCGGTCTTCCGGTTCCGCCAGGAGGCCGAGGACCTGTGGCGCGACGGGCGTCTCGTCGCCGCCGACTGCGACACCGACGACAATGGCGCGCGCAGCTTCGTGCGCGTGCGCGAGCGCGGCTCCCGGCTCCTGTGCGAGGGCCCGCGCGGCGCGCGCGAGGCGCCGCTCGGCACGATGACCGACCTCAGCTACTGGAACCGGGCGATCGTCGGCCAGCGCGGCGTGATCGACCTGCAGAAGGGCGAGGTCGAGCCCCTGGCCCTGGCCGGCGGCGAGGCCGAGACCATCGTGGTCGGCGGCCGCCCGGTCGCCACCCGGCGCTGGCGGATGAACCCGCAGGGCCGGCGCGGCGGCGAGGTCTGGTACGACGAGGCCGGCCGCCTCGTGCAGGCCGTCGTGCGCACCCGCGGCGAGGTCCTGGAGTACCGCCTGCTCGCCTGAGCCGGCCCGCAACGCGGCCGCGCGCGGCCGGGCCTTCCCGGCGGCGGCGCCTCCGGCTAGCGGAGGGGCAGCCAGAGCCGGAGACCCGTCCGCGTGACCGTCCACCTCTTCGAGCCCTTCCGCCTGCGCGGCCTCGAGCTGCCGAACCGCATCGCCGTCTCGCCGATGTGCCAGTACCGGGCCCGCGACGGGCTCGCCACCGAGTGGCACCTCGTGCATCTGGGCCAGCTCGCCATGAGCGGCGCGGGCCTTTTGATCCTGGAGGCCACCGCGGTCTCCCCGGAAGGCCGGATCACCCCCGGCTGCCTGGGCCTGTGGAGCGACGAGCACGCCGCCGCGCTCGAGCCGGTGCTGGCCTTCTGCCGCGCCGACGGGACCGCCAGGCTCGGCATCCAGATCGGCCATGCCGGCCGCAAGGGCTCCTGTCGGGTACCGCTGCGCGGCGGCGCGCCGCTGCCGCCCGAGGAGGGGGCCTGGACCACGGTCTCGGCCTCGGCGCTCGCCTACGATCGCGGCTGGCACACCCCCGTCGCGGCCGATGCCGCGGCCCTCGCCCGGATCGAGGCCGACTTCGCCGCCGCCGCCGGCCGCGCCGCGGCCCTCGGTCTCGAGCTGCTCGAGCTGCACCTGGCGCACGGCTACCTCCTGCACCAGTTCCTCTCGCCGCTCTCGAACCGGCGCGAGGACGCCTTCGGGGGCGACCTCGAGGGCCGCCTGCGCTTTCCGTTGCGCGTGGTCGAGGCGGTGCGCGCCGTCTGGCCCGAGGACCGGCCGCTCGGCGTGCGCGTCTCGGCCACCGACTGGGTCGAGGGCGGCTGGGACCTCGAGCAGACCATCGCCCTCGCGCACCGGCTGAAGGAGCGCGGCGTCGACTACGTCGACGTGTCCTCGGGCGGCCTCGATCCGCGCCAGAAGATGGCGCTCGGCCCGGGCTACCAGGTGCCGTTCGCCGAGGCGGTGCGCCGCGCGACCGGCTTGCCGACCATGTCGGTCGGGCTGATCGTGACGCCGCGCCAGGCCGAGGAGATCCTGGCCCGAGGCCGGGCCGATCTCGTGGCGCTCGCGCGCACCATCATGGACGATCCGCGCTGGCCCTGGCACGCCGCCCAGGAGTTCGGCGTCGAGCTGCCCTACCCGCCGCAATATGTCCGCTGCCGGCCGCAGGTCTGGCCGGGTGCGGCGATCGAGCGCGCCGGCTGAGCCGGACGCGGCCATTGCTCCGACCCGGGCGGAGGGCGAGTGTGACACTCGCGTGACGACCGCGGGGGCCGGTGATGGCCGAGGACCGGGCGG
>JBBIIE010000349.1:0-2609 GCA_037446605.1 Geminicoccaceae bacterium
CGGGAGCTGGTTGGCGGCGATGATCTCGCGCGCCGGGACCTCGTAGCGCCGCGCCAGCCGGCCGACCGATTCGCCCTCGCGGACCCGGTGGGTGCGGCGGTCGACGCGCTCGGCCGCCCGCGCCGCCGCGGCGCGCGCCTCGGCCCAGCTCTGCCCCTCTTCCCGGCGGACCGGCTGGTAGACGGTGCAGCCGCCGAGCCCGGCCACGAGGACGGCGATCGCGAGGAGCCGGCAGGGACGCCCGTTCGCCCACATGGGGGAAAGGTTACCGAGCCGTTGTCGGCCCGATCAAGAGGGCTCGGGCCGTTCGGCCAGCCCGAGTGCGTTGGCGAGGTGCCGAAAAGTCGCGCGGTGTGTCATGTCGAGGTGGATCGGGGTGACCGAGACCCAGCCCTCCGCGACCGCCGCCAGGTCGGTGCCGGGCTCGGGCTCGCGCTCGCGCTTGAGCATGCCGATCCACACATAGGGCTCGCCCCGCGGATCGGTCCGCTCGACGAGCTGGTCGCCGATCTTCTTCTTGCCCTGGCGCGTGAGCTTGACACCCTTGACGGCGCGTGCCGGGACGTCCGGCAGGTTGACGTTGACCAGCACCTCCTCGGGCCAGGACATGGCGGCGAGCCGGCGGACCACCTCGGGCGCGTGCCGCTCGGTGGTGGCCCACTTGATCTTGTGGCGGTCGCGGCTGACCTGCGAGAGCGCGATCGCCGGCACGCCCAACAGCACGGCCTCCATGGCGGCGGCGATGGTGCCGGAATAGGTCACGTCCTCGCCGAGATTGGCGCCGTGGTTGACGCCCGAGAGGACGAGGTCGGGCCGCGGGCCGGGGATCAGCTTCTGGATCGCGAGCAGCACCGAGTCGGTCGGCGTGCCGTCGACGGCGAGGTGCCGCTCGGAGATCTGGCGCCAGCGCAGCGGCCGGCGCAGCGTCAGGGAGTGGCCGGCGCCGCTGTGGTTGCTCTCCGGCGCCACCACCCAGACGTCGTCGCTGATCGCGCGCGCGATCTGCTCGAGCACCTTGATGCCGTGCGCCTGGATGCCGTCGTCGTTGGTGACCAGGATGCGCATGTCAGCCCTCGGGCTCGAGCCGGTCGACACCGTCCATGTAGGGCACGAGCGCGCCCGGCAGGCGGATCGAGCCGTCCGCCTGCTGGCAGTTCTCGAGGACGGCGATGAGCGTGCGGCCGACGGCCAGCCCGGAGCCGTTCAGCGTGTGCACGAAGCGCGGCGCGCCGCCGCCGCGCGGGCGGTAGCGGGCCTGCATGCGGCGCGCCTGGAAGTCGCCGCAGTCGGAGCAGGAGGAGATCTCGCGATAGGTGCCCTGGCCGGGCAGCCAGACCTCGAGGTCGAAGGTCCGGGTGGCGGCGAAGCCGGTGTCGCCGCTGCAAAGCAGCACCCGCCGGTAGGGCAGCTCGAGGCGCTCCAGGACCGCCTCGGCGCAGCGCGTCATGCGCTCGTGCTCGGCGGCGCTCGTCTCGGGGGTGGTGATGCTCACGAGCTCCACCTTCCAGAACTGGTGCTGGCGCAGCATCCCCTTGGTGTCCTTGCCCGCCGCACCCGCCTCCGAGCGGAAGCAGGGGGTGCAGGCGGTGAAGCGCAGCGGCAGCGCCTCCTCGGCCAGGATCTCGCCGGCCACGAGGTTGGTGAGCGGCACCTCGGCTGTCGGGATCAGCCAATGGCCGGAGGAGACCCGGAACAGGTCCTGGGCGAACTTGGGAAGCTGGCCGGTGCCGAACAGCGCCTCGTCGCGCACGAGGAGCGGCACCGAGACCTCCCGGTAGCCGTGCTCGCGGGTCTGCAGGTCGAGCATGAAGGCGGCGAGCGCGCGCTCCAGCCGGGCGAGCGGGCCGAGGAGCGCCACGAAGCGCGCGCCGGAGAGCCTGGCCGCCTTCTCGAAGCTCATGCCGAGCCGGGCGCCGAGCTCCTCGTGCGGGCGGGCCGGGAAGGCGAAGCGGCGCGGCTCGCCGACCACCTTCTCGACCCGGTTGTGGTCCGCATCCGGGCCGTCCGGGACGTCGTCGGCGAGGCGGTTCGGATACGCCGCGAGCAGCTCCTCGAGGCGCGCCTGGAGGAGGCGCAGCCGCTCCTCGCCCTCCTTGACCTCGTCCTTGAGGGCGGCGACGCGGGCCAGCAGCGCGGTGGCGTCGCCGCCCGAGCGCTTCACCTCGCCGATCGCGCGCGAGAGGCGGTTGCGCTCGGCCTGGCGCTCCTGCAGGGCGGTCTCGAGGGCGCGGCGCTCCTCGTCGACGGCGAGGATCGAGGCGGCCGCGGGCGGCAGGCCGCGGCGCGCGAGCGAGCGGTCGAACGCCGCGGCGTCGTCGCGCAGCCAACGCAGGTCGTGCACGGGATCGGGCCTCGCGGGGCAGGCGGGGAACGGCCTGGAGGCAAGGAGATCTCGGCCGGCTTGTCAACCGCCGGTGGCCGAGCCGCCACGGTCGACCGCGGTCGCGCCGGCCGCCTCGCGCGCCTCGCGGGCGGCCCGCCGACGCTCGCCCAGCCGCACCATCCAGATCGACACCTCGTAGAGCGCGATCAGGGGGAGGGCGAGGCCGATCTGGCTGATCACGTCGGGCGGGGTGATGACGGCGGCGAACACGAACACGCCCACGATG
>JBBIIE010000350.1:0-2587 GCA_037446605.1 Geminicoccaceae bacterium
CTTCAACGCCGGGCCATCCGCGCCGTCAAGGCGAGCCGCGGGGGGGTGCCCAGCGGCCGGACGGGGCGCGGCCGGCGCATCGCGGACCCGGCGCCGACCCGCGCCGTTGCCGCCCCGCCGACCGCATGACAGCCGACCCGACGGGTCTCGTTCCCGACGGTGGAGGCGTGGTGTGACACGGTACCCGGCATCCGCCACCCGGCCGCTCGTCGCGGCCCTCGTCCTGCTGATGGCCTCGCTCGCGGGCTGCGCCGGATCGCCCGGCGCGGTGCGCCCCGTCGGAACCTCGACCGCGACGGCCGAACTCGGGACGTTCCGCGCGCTGGACCTCGAGCTGGCGGCGAGCCCGGGCGTCGCGGTCGAGGGGCAGGATCTCGCGCGGCTCGGGCAACTGGTTCTGGCGAAGGTCGCCGAGAAGGCCCCCGGCCGCTTCACCTCCGCCGGCAGCGGGGTCCGTGGCGTCGAGGCGGGCGTCGTGCGCGCCGCCCCGGCGGCCATGCCCGATCTGCGCGCCGAGCTCGAGCTGACCCGCGACGACGCCGGCAATGCGTTCGCCCGGGCGATGCTCGCGGGTCTCGGCCAGATGCACATCGATGGCCGGCTCGGGCTGCGCGACGGCCGCGACGGGCGCGAGCTCGGCGTCTTCGAGGTCACCAAGACCTTCGCCTGGGGTGGGATCCACGGCGCCGCGACGGGCATCCGCGACCTCGAGCCGGCGTTCGCGGAGGCGGTGGCGCTCGCCATTCTCGGCAGGCCGCCGAGCTGAGCGCGGATCCTGCGGCCACCGGTCGCCGGATGGAGGAACGGGATGGTTGGAGGGGGTCCGGGTCCGGGGGTATAGGGGGGCCCGTGTCCCCGCCGGAACATGCCATGTCCCCGACACTTCCCGATGCCAGCCTGGACGAGGCCCTGACCTTCGACGACGTCCTCCTCGAGCCCGCCTATTCCGAGGTGCTGCCGGGGCAGGTCGACGTGCGCACCCGGCTGACCCGCACCATCGAGCTCGGCATCCCGCTGATCTCGGCGGCGATGGACACCGTCACCGAGGCGCCCATGGCGATCGCCATGGCGCAGCACGGCGGGCTCGGGATCCTGCACCGCAACCTCGGCATCGAGGAGCAGGCGGCCCAGGTCCTCCAGGTCAAGAAGTTCGAGGCCGGGATGGTCGTCAACCCGCTCACCGTCCGGCCGGAGACGCCGCTCTCGGAGGCCCTCGACCTGATGCAGCGGCACGGCATCTCCGGCCTGCCGGTGGTCGAGGGTCCGTCCGGCCGGCTGGTCGGCATCCTCACCCACCGCGACGTGCGCTTCGTGCCGCGCAGCGAGCGGCCGGTGCGCGAGCTCATGACCGCCGAGCGGCTGATCACCGTGCGCGAGGGCGTGGGCCGCGCCGAGGCCATGGCGCTCCTGCACGAGCACCGGATCGAGAAACTCCTCGTGGTCGACGATGCCTTCCGGCTCAAGGGCCTCGTCACCGTCAAGGACATCGAGAAGGCGCAGCGCTTCCCGCACGCCTGCAAGGACGAGCAGGGGCGCCTGCGGGTGGGGGCCGCGACCGGCACCGGGCGGGCCGGGATCGAGCGCGCCGAGGCGCTGGTCGCAGCCGGCTGCGACGTGATCGTGGTCGACACGGCGCACGGCCACAGCCGCGGCGTCGTCGAGGCGGTGCAGGCGATCCGCCGGCTCTCCAACGCGGTCCAGCTCGTGGCCGGCAACATCGCCACCGGCGCCGCCGCCGAGGCCCTCGTCGAGGCCGGCGCCGACGCGGTCAAGGTCGGGATCGGCCCGGGCTCGATCTGCACGACGCGGATCGTGGCCGGGGTCGGCGTGCCGCAGCTGACCGCGATCCGCTCGGTGGCGGCCGCCTGCCGCGCGAGGGGGGTGCCGGTGATCGCCGACGGCGGCATTCGCGCCTCGGGTGACCTCGCCAAGGCGATCGCCGCCGGCGCCGACTGCGCCATGCTCGGCTCGATGCTCGCCGGCACCGACGAGGCGCCGGGCGAGGTGTTCCTCTACCAGGGCCGCTCCTACAAGGCCTATCGCGGCATGGGCTCGCTCGGTGCGATGGCGCGCGGCTCGGCCGACCGCTACTTCCAGGCGGAGGTGCGCGACAGCCTGAAGCTCGTGCCCGAGGGGGTCGAGGGCCGCGTGCCCTATCGCGGCCCGGTCGCCAACATCGTCCATCAGCTCGTGGGCGGGCTTCGCGCGGCGATGGGCTACACCGGCCAGCCGACCGTGGCCGCGATGCAGCGCGGCTGCCGCTTCATCCGCGTGACCCAGGCCGGGGTGCGCGAGGGGCACGTGCACGACGTGGCGATCACCCGCGAGGCGCCCAACTACCCACAGCTGAGCTGAGACGCTCGCCGGCGCCGTCCGTTAACCCGGCGTCAATCCAGCCGTCCTAGCCTCGCCTTCATCGCAGGGCACGGGGCAAGGGCCGGATGGATCCGGGTGCGCAGAGGCTCGTGATGCAGGCGCTGCTGCTGGTCGGCCTGGCGACCGCGGTGGCACTGCTCTGGCCGGCCGCGGCACCGCTCCAGGCCTGGCTCGACGGCGCCCCCTGGCGGCCGAGCGCCGGGCTCCTGGT
>JBBIIE010000351.1:0-2529 GCA_037446605.1 Geminicoccaceae bacterium
GTCGAGGGCAGCTCGCCCGGCCGCATCACCGCACCCGGCGGGGTGAGCGCCAGCGCGAAACCCCGATCGAGCGGGATCCGGCGCTCGCTCGTACTGGAGAGCGGCAGGCTCACGGCAGGGGCCTCGGGCGCGGGCGCAGTGCCGAGAGCGCCGCCGACCGCGAGCGCCGCATCCGGTCGAGGAACGGGCCGGCATCGACCGGACGGCGCCGATGCACCGCGCGCGCCAGCTGCAGCTGCAACAGGCGCGCCTCGCGGGCCACCTCGAGGCACGGCTCGACCGCGCCCGGCCCGCTCGCGAGGCCGGCGGCGGCGAGCCATAGCAGGTGGCTCGCCAGGAGCTCGAAGGCCGCACCCAGCTGGCGCGGCAGGTTGAACGCCCAGCGGTGGAACGCCTCGAGCGGGCCCGCGAGCAGGCGGTCCATCTGCTCGGCGAGGTCGGCGCGCCAGGCCTCGAGCGGATCCTCCGCCGGCAGGCTCGCCAGGTGGGCCGCCAGCCGCTCGCGGGCGAGTCGGGGGAGCGCCGCGGGGTCCGGAGGCGGGCGTCGCTCGACCAGCTCGGCGTAGGGTGGCAGGAGGTCGGGCCGACCCGCATGCGCGGGACCGCGGCGCAGCAGGCCGTCGGCGTCCTCGCCCTCGACCTCGAACCAGCCGGCATTGTGCACGTAGGCGAGGCGGCCGCGCTCGCGGTCGAGCGCGGTCACGGCGATCGTGGTCTTGGCGTGCTCGCGGTGCCAGGTGGTGGCGCGGGTGTCCGGCAGGTGGAAGGCGTCGACCTCGAGCAGGACGATCCGGCCGCGGGCGAGCTGGGCCACGAGGTGCGGCTCGATCCCCTCGAACAGTGCGAGTTCCACGACGCGCAGCCCGAACAGCGCCTCCAGATCGGCCAGCGGCGGCTTGAGGAAGGTGAACTGGTCGCCCTCGTAGGCGAGGGCCGCGGTGAAGCCGAGCGCCGCCTCGGGCGGATGGCCGAGTGCCGCCAGGAGTTCGATCCACAGGTCGGTGTAGCAGGAGGTCTCGGGCCACAGCCGCCCGGCATCGTGCAGGGGGTGCGGCGCGCGCGGCCCGCCGGCCAGTGCGACGAGCGGGCCGGCCACGCCGTCAGCTCCAGAGCACGGCCCGCACCGCGGCCGGCCAGGCGCGCGGGTCGAGCCCGTGATGGCGGAGCAGGCCGAACGCCAGCCGCTCGAGACCGAAGCCGACGCAGGCGCTGTGCGCCACCCCTCCCTCGGCGGTGCGCAGCTCGAAGGCGCGGCCGAAATGGTCCTGGTGGTAGTTGAAGGACAGGCAGGCGGTCGGCGGCGCGCCGTCCAGGATCGGCACGAGCAGCTCGAACTTGAGGCCCTGGTCGCGCTGGCTCGTCGCCATCACCCGGCCCCCGCGGCCGAAGAACGGATCGTGCGCCACCTCGACCGTGCCGGGCAGGGCGAGCCGCTCGACCAGGCGACGGCCGCGCTCGAGCCAGCGGGCGCGGAACGCCACCACCTGCTCGGCGCTGCCGAGCCGCACCTGCTCGCGCATGCGGAACAGCTGCAGGCGGGTCGGCTCGCTCGACGGCTCGTGCCGGAAGCACCAGGACGACACGTCGACGAGCGCGCCTGCGGGCGGCAGCGGGCCGCGCGCCGCGACCACCGGGTAGACCGGGTAGCAGGCGGCCGGCGTGAGCACGAGCCGGGTCGGGCGCTGCGCGGCGGTCCAGTCGCGCCCCGCCTGGAGTTCCGCCAGGAGCGCCCGGTGGTCGCGCTCGTCGCCGGCGAAGGCGTGCACGGTGCCGGCCAGGTGCGGGAAGCTCTTCAGGTAGCCGCTGCGCTCGAAGACCGGCCGCGGCAGCGCCGGCGGGAAGCGCAGCAGCTCGGCGCCGTCGTCACGCGCGAGCTCGCTCACCAGCGCCTCGATGCGGTCGAGAGTGTCCTCGAGGACGGCGCTGCGCCCGTACAGGCCGGGCACGCCCGAGGGCACGAGCAGGCCGGCCCCGACCAGGCGTGCGAGCAGGTCGGTCTCCAGGGTGGTCGTCATGCCAGCAGCTCCGGCTCGTCCTTGACCGCGAGCAGGAGGCTCGCGGAGTGGGCGGCGATGCGGTCGTTGTTGATCATCACCTGTGCGGAGAGCAGGTCGCGCAGTGGCCGGGCGACGCTCCACGGCGAGTCGTGGCGGTAGCCGGCGATGCCGGCCACGAGGAGCGCCTCCTCGGCGGCCCGCAGGCAGTGCCGCGAGGTCCAGGTCTTGAGGTTGTTGAGGGCCAGGGCCAGGCCCATCGGCGGCGGCCCGGCGCCGGCCGCCTCGAAGCGGCGCGCAGCGTCCAGGATGGTGGCGCGCACCGCCTGCAGCCGGCTCACCGCCTCGACCAGGCGGGGCGCACCGGGGGGCGTCTCGCCCGGGCGCCGGCGCGCCGCGGCACGCAGGGAGGCGCGCGCCCGGCCGACCGCCTCGCCGGCGATCCCCGCCCAGAGCGCGCTCCAGAGGATGTGCGTGACGGGCAGCATGGTCCGCTCGGAGATGTCGACATAGGGCTCGGGCAGGATCCGGTCGG
>JBBIIE010000352.1:0-2501 GCA_037446605.1 Geminicoccaceae bacterium
CTGCCGAGGCCGGCGAGGCCGGCGGTGACCGCAGCCTTGCCCTCGGCCAGCTCGTGGCGGTCGACGCCGCTGCCGAAGGGGATCAGCGGTTCGTCCTCGAGCTCGCGCAGATCGTCGATCGGTCGGCCGAGCTTGTGCTCGGCGGCGGCCCGGCTGGTCAACAGGTTGAGCTGGGCGCGGTCGAACCCGGCGCGCTGCAGCGCGTCGACCGCGTCCTCGAGCGCCTCGGGGTCGTGGAACACGCCCACGGCCTCGCGCACCGCGAAGGTGACGGCGCCCCGATCCAGCGGCTCCTCGCTCATCGCCTCCTCCCCGCCGCCGCACCGGCGGATGCGCCAGGATACACCCGCCGGCCGGTCCGGCGGAAGGGGCCCCCGGCCGATCGGGTGGGTCGGCGGAAGGCGAAGCGGGAGGGCCCGGGCCTCCTCGGGGCTCAGCCCTCGAGCAGCGCCGGGTCGAGGCCCTCCGCACCCGCCAGCACGCTCGCCGCGAGCCCGCGCGTCTCGGGCAGGAGGTGGGCGCACCAGAACCGGGCGAGGCCGGGCCAGGCGCCGCCGCCCGCGGCACCCGCGAGCGCGGCGCGCGCCCCGCGTGCCAGGAGGAAGCCGCCGAGCGTGTGGCCCAGGAGGCGCAGATAGGCGGCCGCCGCCGCGCCGCGGTTCGCCTCGCCCGTGCCCTGCAGGTAGCGGGTCGTGGCCTCCAGGCGCTCCAGGCCCTCGCGCAGCTCGAGGCGGAGTTCGCCCGGCACGCTCTCGAGGTCGGCGCGCAGCTCGTCCACCAGATCCCAGGGCAGCCGCCCCTCGGCCAGGGCGAGCTTGCGGCCGACGAGATCCATCGCCTGGATCCCGTTGGTGCCCTCGTAGATCGGCAGGATGCGCGCGTCGCGCCAGTGCTGGGCGACGCCGGTCTCCTCGACGAAGCCCATGCCGCCGTGCACCTGGACGGCGGCGTGCGTGATCTCCTGGGCGAGATCGGTGCACCAGGCCTTGACCACCGGGGTCAACAGCGCCACCCGATCGGCCGCCCGCCGGCACTGGATGGGGTCGGCCGCGCGCAGGGAGCGGTCGACGAAGCCCCCGGTCCAATAGCAGAGCGCGCGCATGGCGGCGATCTGGGCGCGCATGCGCACGAGCATGCGGCGCACGTCGGGGAACTCGACGATCGCCGTCGGCCGGCCGTCGATCCGCCCCTGCACGCGGCTCCGCGCATGGGCGAGCGCCTGCTGGAAGGCGCGCTCGGAGAGCCCGAGCCCCTCGTGGCCGACGGCGAGGCGCGCGTTGTTCATCATCGTGAACATGCAGGCGAGGCCGCGGTTGGGCTCGCCCAAAAGGAATCCCACCGCCCCCGCGTCCTCGCCATAGGCCACCACGCAGGTCGGCGAGGCGTGGATGCCCACCTTCTCCTCGAGCTTGAGGATTCGCCAGTCGTTGCGCGCACCCGGCCGGCCGTCCGGCCCGGGCAGGAACTTGGGCACGAGGAAGAGCGAGATGCCCCGGGTGCCGGGCGGGGCGTCGGGCAGCCGGGCGAGCACGAGATGGACGATGTTCTCGGCCATGTCGTGGTCGCCGAAGGTGATGAAGATCTTCTGCCCGAAGATCCGCCAGTGCCCCTCGCGCGGCTCGGCGCGGGTCCGCAGCGCCCCCAGATCGCTGCCCGCCTGCGGCTCGGTCAGGCACATCGCGGCGGTCCAGGTCCCGGCGATCAGCCGGCGCGCGTAGAGCTCCTTCTGCTCCGGGCTGCCGTGGTGCAGGATCGCCTCGACCGCCCCCTGGGTGAGCAGCGGGCAGAGCTCGAAGGTCATGTTGGCCGCGTTCCACAGATCGGCCAACGCGGTGTTGAAGGTCCAGGGCAGCTCCTGGCCGCCATACGCCTCGGGGAAGACGGCACCCATCCAGCCGCCGCCGCGGAACGCCGCATAGGCCTCCCTGAAGCCCGGGGCGGTGCGCACGACGCCGTTCTCGAGCACCGCCCCGTGCCGGTCGCCGACCGGGTTCAACGGCGCCAGCACCTCGGCCGCGAGCCGGCCCGCCTCGTCGAGCGCCGCATCGAGGAGGTCGGGCGTGGCGTGGCCGAGGCCGGGGAGTGCCGCGACCTCCTCGATCCCGGCGATCGCCCGGAGCACGAAGCGCATCTCCTCGAGCGGCGGGGTGAAGACCGTCATGCAACCTGGCTCCGAGGACGCGGCGGCTCGGCCCGGGCCGGCCGCGGCCTCGAGGACCGCGCGCTCGAGCACGCCCGTGGTGGCGCAGCGCGCCTCCACGATGTCGCCGGTGAAGGCGTGCGTGTAGAGGCCGATCGTGTGCAGGTCCACCTCCACGCTCGTGCCCTGCGGCAGGCCGCTCACCCGGACCAGGACCGTGCTGCGCCGCCCGCCGGCCTGGACGAAGCGCGAGCGGCCGACGTCGCTGAACGGATCGCTGGTCCAGATCCCGGCGCAGCGCGCCCAGGCGGGATCGGCGCCGGAGGCGAGCTCGCCGCGGGACCTCGACGACGGCCGCCGC
>JBBIIE010000353.1:0-2449 GCA_037446605.1 Geminicoccaceae bacterium
CGCCCGGACCCTGGCAGCAACCGGGACCGTGGCAACAACCGGGACCCTGGCAGCAGCAGCCGGGCCCGTGGCAACAACCCGGCCCGTGGCAACAGCCCGGACCCTGGCAGCAACCGGGACCCTGGCAGCAGCCCGGCCCGTGGCAACAGCCTGGACCCTGGCAACAACCGGGTCCCTGGCAGCAGCAACCCGGACCCTGGCAGCAACCCGGCCCGTGGCAGCAGCCGGGACCCTGGCAGCAGCCGCAGCCGGGACCCTGGCAGCAGCAGGGTGGTCCGCCGGCCCCCGCCCCGGCGCCACCCGTGGTCCAGGGCGACGCCACCGGCGACGCCGGCATCGAGGCGATCGTCCAGCTCTACAAGCAGCTCTCGGAATCGGTCGCCCAGGGCCAGACCCGGGTGAGCGCGCCGCCGCGCGGCTGGAAGCGGCACACCGACCGCTCGATCCCGACCGTCGCGGTCAACCACCCCGACGGCTGGCAGGTTTTCTCGGTGGCGCGCAACTCCACCGGGCTCGCCGTCGACTTCGCCCAGGTGCGGGTCGCCTCGCCCGACGGGCTGCACCTGGTGGAGGGCTTCGCGAGCATGACCACGACGCTCGTCGATCCCGGTGCGCTCATCGAGCAGAAGCTCGCCGAGCTCGCCCAACGGCTGGGCCCGGCGCAGCTCCTGCGCGAGGAGGAGTGGGCCGTGCAGACCGGCGCGCTGTTGACCACCGAGTGGCGGATCCGCGCCGTGCGCGCCGGCCAGCAGATCGTCGTGCTGGTGGCCGCCGCGGAGAACATCGGCGGCTACGGCACCGCCGTGGGCCGCGCCGGGCTGCGCACGATCGTCGGCCCGGCCGCGCAGTTCTCGGCCTTCGTGGGCGAGCTCTACGTCCCGATCCTCAACTCCATGACCGGCTGGTAGGCGTGCGCGGCCCGCTCCGCCGCCTCGCCCTCGCGGCGGCCCTCTTCCTGGCGGCGGTCGCGCCGGCCCGGCCGGCCGAGCCGGTCGACCGACTGACCGAGGAGGCCGCGCGCTTCACCGGCAGCGCCATGGTGTTCGTGTTCCTGCACGAGCTCGGCCACGCGTTGATCGACCTGTTGGACCTGCCCACGGTCGGGCGCGAAGAGGACGTGGTCGACGAGTTCGCGGCCTGGGTGCTGCTCAAGGGGGCCCGCGAGGCCGGCGGGCAGGACGGCCAGGTGGCGATCGAGGCGCTCGTGCTGGCGGCGGAGTCCTGGCGGCTCCTGTGGAAGGGGACCGAGGGCGCGCTGCGGCGCGGCCGCGCCTTTCCCTGGTGGGACGAGCACAGCCTCGACATCCAGCGCTACTACAACATCCTCTGCCTGATCTACGGCAGCGATCCCGGCCGCTTCTGGCCGCTCGTGGTCAAGGCCGAGATGCCGGTTCCGAGGGCCCGCAAGTGCGAGGTCGAGTACGCCCAGAAGGAGAAGGCCTGGGAGCGACTGTTCGCCGGCAAGTACGTGCCGGAGGGGCAGCCCCGGCCGCCCGGCGAGTACGGCCGGCTGCGGCTGCTCTACGGGGAGACGCGCAGCGCCTTCGGCCGCGAGCTCGAGGAGGGCATGCGCCAGAGCGGCGGCTTCGCGCAGATGATCGACGCGCTCAACGAGGTGCTGCTGCTGCCGCCCGGCGAGATCCCGGTGATCGCCCAGGACTGCGGCTTCGCCAACGCCTTCTGGAGCGGCGACGAGAAGCGGATCGTGCTCTGCTGGGAGATGTTCCGCTTCTTCCTGGATGCCTGGCTCGAGGAGGCCAAGGCGCAGGCCCGGCAGGGAACCGGCCCCGGGCCCCAACCGCAACCCCAGCCGCAGCCCCAGCCGCCGGGCCCGCCGCTCGCCGGCCTCGACATGGGGCCCCTGCAGCCGCTCCTGCGGGCCGGCCGGGACGGCCCGTGGACCCTCGCGGTCGAGGCCGGCCGCTTCGTGCTGCGCAACCCGGCCGACGCCGACAATCTCTGGCGGACCTTCGTGCCGGGCGAGCCGCCGCCGGCCGGGCGCCGGCGGCTGGCGCTCACGGTCGCGGCCGAAGGCGCGCCGCAGGGTCGCGGCGGCGGCCTCGCCTACGCCGTCGAGGAGGCGGCCGAGCGCGCCTTCTACCTGCTGCTCGACGGCTCCGGCGGGCTCGCGCTGCGCGCCGAGGCGCGGGAGGCAGGCGGCCTCCTGCTCTCCACCCTGCGCACCTGGCCGGGCGTCGCCCGCCCGGGGGCGAGCGTCCGCCTCGAGCTCGTCGAGCAGGGCACCACCCTCACGGTGCTCGCCGACGGCCGTCCGCTCGGCACGCTCGCCGAGCAGGGCTTCGGGCGCGGGGCCGTCGGCATCGCCGCCTGGGGCACCGGCAGCTTCGCCTTCTCCGGCTTCGCGCTCGCCGACGCCGGCCAGCCGCAGCAGCAGCAACCCTCGCCACTCCCCCAGCCGCAACCGTTCCCCCAGAGCCAGCCGTCACCC
>JBBIIE010000354.1:0-2446 GCA_037446605.1 Geminicoccaceae bacterium
GCCTGCTCGCCGCAGCCTGCCAGCAGCGGGCCCAGGGCGAGGAGCGCCGCGAGCAGCGGGGGCGCGCGCCGGTGGCGATCGAGCTTCGGCACGCATGTCCTCCGAGTGGCGCGGGCCGGCGTGCCGCCGCCCACGCCTCCAACCTAGCCGCTGTGGTCCGCCCCGCAAGCCCGGGGGCGAAGCGGCGCGCCGGCGCCATGCGGGGGCGCGGCTTGCCAGCCCGGGCGGGCGGGGATACCGAGCACCCCGGTCGGTGCAGCGGGGATCGGGGGAGGCGGACGTGGCCGAGGCGAGGAAGGTCGTCATCACCTGCGCCGTGACCGGCGCCATCCACACCCCCTCGATGTCGCCGCACCTGCCGGTGACGCCCGAGCAGATCGCCGATGCCGCGGTCGGTGCGGCGGAGGCCGGGGCGGCGATCGTGCATCTGCACGCGCGCGATCCGGTGACCGGCCGGCCCGACCAGACGCCCGAGGCGTTCGGCCGCTTCCTGCCGCTCATCAAGCAGCGCTCGGAGGTGGTCGTGAACCTGACCACCGGCGGCGGGCTCGGCATGACCGTCGAGCAGCGGGTCGCCCCCGCCGCCACCTTCAAGCCCGAGGTCGCCAGCCTCAACATGGGCTCGATGAACTTCGGCATCTTCCCGATGCTCGCCCGCTTCAAGGAGTTCGAGCACGACTGGGAGCGGCCCTATCTGGAGGCCAGCCGCGACCACGTGTTCAAGAACACCTACAAGGACATCGAGTACATCCTGCGGACCTGCGCCGGCAACGGCACCCGCTTCGAGTTCGAGTGCTACGACACGGCGCATCTCTACAATCTGGCGCATTTCCTCGACCGGAAGCTGGTCGAGCCGCCCCTGTTCGTGCAGACGGTGTTCGGGATCCTGGGCGGGATCGGGACGCATCCGGAGGACGTGCTGCACATGAAGCGGACCGCCGACCGGCTGTTCGGCGACGCCTATCGCTGGTCGGTGCTGGGGGCCGGCCGGGCGCAGATGGCGATCGCCGCGATGGCCGCTTCGATGGGCGGCAACATCCGGGTCGGCCTCGAGGACTCCCTGTGGATCGGCCCCGGCCGGCTCGCCACGAGCAACGCCGAGCAGGTCAGGAAGGCCCGCCAGATCGTCGAGGGTCTGGGCCTCGAGATCGCGACCCCGGCCGAGGCGCGCGAGATCCTGGCGCTCAAGGGCGGCGACCGGGTTGCCTTCTGAGGGCCGGGCCTAGACCGGCTCGGCCGCCACGAGGAGCTGGTCGAGCGCCCGCGCGCCCGCGGGCGGGACGCCCACCACCTGGTCGTCGAAGACCAGCAGCTCGACCCCGCGCAGCCGGTCGCGCCCGTCCGACTCGGCGCCGCCGAAGAGGTCGCGCAGCTCGACCTTATTTCCTTTGATGTGGATCCGGAACTCGGCGAAGGCGCCGTCCAGGACCACCCGGTCGAGCCCGGACCCGCCGTCGACGGTATCGTCGCCCGGGCCCGGCACGAGGGCGTCGTCGCCGGCCCCGCCGTCCAGCGTGTCCTTGCCGCCGCGGCCCTCCAGGCGGTTGGCGAGCGCGTTGCCCAGGATGCGGTCGCCGCCCTCGCCGCCGATCGCGTTCTCGATGTCGGTCCCGAAGGCGATCGCGAGCGTCCTGCGCTGCGGCGGTCCGCCGGTGTCGGCCGGCGGCCCGACCTCGCTCAGCGCACCCGGGCGGAGGTCGAGCCGCGCCCCGCGGACGAGCTCGGAGAGGTCGATCGTGTCGTCGCCGCCGGCATCCCAGAGGGTCCGCCAGATCCGCTCGCCCGCCTCGAAGCGGTACACCGTGTCGCCGGTCGCGGTGTCGGTGGCGGCGCCGTAGAGATACTGGATCGCGGCGACATCGAGCAGCATCGGCGAGGAGGGGAAGTCGTCGCCGAGGAACGGGCGGTCGACACCGGCCCCGGCATAGGCCCGGTAGCTCATGATGGTGAGGCCGAGCTGGTCGTCGGCGCGGCCGAGGCGGGTGGTGATCGCCTCGGCCTCGTGCGGGTGCTTGAGGCCGAGGGCGTGGCCGATCTCGTGCAGCAGCACGAGGCGCTCGTAGCTGCCGGGCTCGTAGCCGCCCTCGGTCGGCAGGGAGCGGCCGAGCCAGACGTCGCCGGCGGCGGCGTCGTCGCCCGGGAAGTAGGCCTGCGCGGTGCGCGCCGCGGCGGTCGCCGCGAAGCGCAGCACCGCCGCGTCCGCCCCGCCGACCTCGACGAAGCGCACCGCGGCCACCTCCGCCCACTGCGCGAGCGCGCCGCGGACCGCCGCACGCTGCGCCTCGCTCAAGGGCTCGAAGCCGAAGCCGGGCTCGCCGATGGCGCTGTAGGGGGCCGGATAGACGTCGGCACTCTCGGGGAAGGAATAGGTGAGCGTGACCGGCACGCCCGGGCCTGTGGCCCAGCTCCATCCGGACAGGACCCCGTCGACGCGCGGATCGCCCGA
>JBBIIE010000355.1:0-2395 GCA_037446605.1 Geminicoccaceae bacterium
CCGTGCCGGGCGACGCCGGGCGCGCCGCGCGGGTAGCCGTCGGCGAAGCGGCGGCCGGGCAGGAGCTCGGCGAGGCGGGCCGCGGCCTCGTCCGCGCCAATGGCGCCGTCGAGGGCGGCGCGGAACAGCCGGGCGAGTGCCACCATGTCGCCGCCGTGCGGGGAGAGGCGGAGCGCCGCGACCCCGGCAGCGCGCAGCTCGGCCACGAGCCCGAGGTGCAGGCCGTAGGCCTCGGACAGGGTCTGCACGCCGTTGACCGCGAGGAAGGGCCGGCCGTCGAGCGTCTCGACCGGCAGCCCGTCCGGGTCCTGGGCGCAGGCGAAGCGGCACTGGTCGCGGCTGCGGCCGGCGAGCCGGGCGTGGTAGCAGCGGGCCGAGAGCGCGAGCGGCACGCGGCCGAACCCCCAGACCTCGATCGCCACGCCCAGGCCCGCACCGGCCCGGGCGAGTGTGGCCACCGAGGCGAGCGGCAGCTCGGGCGGCAGGCAGGCGCGCCGTGCGCCGCGTCGGGCGAGCCAATCGAGTGTGCCCTCGTTGTAGAGATTGAGCAGCGGTCCGACGCCGAAGGGGGTGCCTTCCGGCAGCACCGCGAGCACCGTCGGGTCGTTGACTTCGACGAGGCCGTCCGCTCGCGCCAGCGACCGGGTGAGCCGCCGCTCCTGCTCCGAGGCGACGAGCCCGAGGCTCGTGCGCAGGACCTCCTTGCCGGCGCGCTCGAGCCGGGCGATCACCCCCTCGAGCTCGGCCTCGTAGCGGGAAAGGCGCTTGGCGCAGACGAGCTCGCCCACCACCACCCGCTCGACCGGCGCCTCGTCGGCGAGCCGGGCGTAGAAGTCCCGCCAGCGGTCGACCGACCACAGGAATTGGCAGGGGCCGACGGTGAGCTCCACCTTCTCCTCCGGCTCGCGCTGCCCTCAGCGCCAGGTCTCGCGGTAGGCGCCGGTGGTCGCGGCCCGGCCTTCGGCCAGCCGACGGAGCTGGCCGGCCGGCACCGGGCGGCCCGCCGCGAGCGCGTCGAGCGCGGCGCGGAAGCTGCGCACCACCTCGGCGACGTAGGCCCGGCTGCGCTGCCGACCCTCGATCTTGAGCGCGTGCACGCCGGCCGCGGCGAGCTGCGGCAACAGCTCGGCCGCATCGAGGCTCGCCGGGTCGGCGAAGACGTGGCCGGCCCGGCCGTCGGTCACGAAGCAGCCCTTGCAGAGCGTCGGGTAGGGCGCCGGCTCGGTCCGAGCGACCCGGTGGATCGTGAAGCCGCCGAGCCGGGCCACGAGCTGCTCACCCTCCTCGGCGAAGGTCACGTGGCTCGCCGGCGAGCAGACGCCGTGCATGTTCGGCGAACGGCCGGTGGCCCAGGAGGAGAGCGTGCAGCGTCCTTCCGCCATGACGCACAGACCGCCGTAGACGAACACCTCGGTCTCGATGTCGATCTCGCGGTTGATCCGCGCGATCTCGGCGACGCTCAGCACCCGCGGCAGGACCACCCGGCGGATCCCGAAGGTCCGCGCATGGAAGTCGATGACGTCGGGATTGGCGGCCGCCGCCTGGACCGAGAGGTGGCGGCGCAGCCCCGGATGCCGCTCGGCGGCGTAGGCGAGCAGGCCGAGGTCGGCCAGGATCACGGCGAAGGCGCCGGCCGCCTCGGCGTCGGCCAGGGCCCGGTGCCAAAGCGCTTGCACGCCGGCCCGCGGGAAGGTGTTGATCGCCACCAGCACGCGGGCGCCGCGATCCCGTGCCCAGGCGATCGCCTCGGCCATCTCGGCGCGCGAGAAGTTGAGGCCCGGGAAGTTGCGGGCGTTGGTCTCGTCGGCGAAGCCGCAATAGACCGCATCGGCCCCGGCCTCGACCGCGGCGCGCAGTGCCGAAGGGGTCCCGGCCGGGCAGACGAGCTCCATCACCGCATGACCTCCGAGCGGACGAGCGGTAGGCCGGTCGCCCGGGCGAGCTGCGCCAGGGCGGGCCCGAGCGGCCGGCCCAGGGGGCCGAGCGGGGCGAGCGCCTCGGCGGCCAGGTCGATCTCGGCGGCATCGAGCGCGTTGCGCAGCGCCAGCAGCGCCTCGGTGTCGCCCTCGACCAGGATGTCGCGGCTGAAGAACAGCGCGTCGCCGTCGAAGGCCCCGTGCAGCATGCCGAGGAGCGCCGCGAACGGCCCCTCGATGCGCCCGTCGAGCCCGCCCGGCAGGGTGCGCGACACCGCGAGCTCGACCGAACCGGGCCCGACCGTCAAGACCAGCACGAGCGGCAGGTCGGTCGGCCGGAGGGCCAGGCGCTTGCCGGTGGCGGCCCGGCCGAGCCGCTCGAACAGGCCGGGATGGCGGGCCGCGACGCTCCGCGCGAGAAGCCCGAGCGCGAGCTCGAGCGGGCCGAGCGGCAGCACATCCAGGAGTGCCGCCACGGC
>JBBIIE010000356.1:0-2389 GCA_037446605.1 Geminicoccaceae bacterium
ATCGGTCGGCCCCGGGGCGAGCGCCGCCTCGGCCCGCCGCGCGTCCTCGCGCAGCAGGTCCCAGAGCTCGCCGCGCAGGCGGGCGAGCTCGGCCAGGGCGGCCGGCCGGCCGCGCTCGGCCTCGGGGACCGGGACGCCCACCACGGCGCGCACCCGGCCCGGCCGCGCCGACAGCAGCACCACCCGGTGCGCCACCCGCACCGCCTCGTCCAGATGGTGGGTCACCCAGACCAGGGTCGCGCCCGAGGTCAGCGCCAGCACCTCCTCGAGGAGGAGCTCGCGGGTCTGGGCGTCGAGGGCGGAGAGCGGCTCGTCGAGCAGCAGCACCCCGGGCTCGACCACGAGGGCGCGGGCGATGCCGACCCGCTGGCGCATGCCGCCCGAGAGCTGGCGCGGGTAGGCACGGGCGAAGTCGCAAAGGCGGGTGCGGGCGAGCGCCGCGCGCACCCGCTCGCGCCGTTCGGCCGGGGCGAGCCGGTCCTCGAGCGGCAGGGCCACGTTGGCCTCGACGGTGCGCCAGGGCAGGAGTGCGAAGTCCTGGAACACGAAGGCCACGGGCACGAGCGAGCCGGGCGGCGGCGCGCCCTCGAGCAGCACCCGCCCGTGGCTCGGCCGCACGAGCCCACCCAGGATCGCGAGCAGGGTCGACTTGCCGCAGCCCGAGGGGCCGATCACCGCCAGCCGCTCGCCGGGCTCGACCACGAGGTCCAGGGGCCCGAGCGCGTCGAGCCCGTCATAGGCGTGTGCGAGGGCCTGGGCGCGCAGCCGCACGGGCTCAGCGCGGCAGGTTCAGGTGGCCCCGGATGAAGCTCGTGTCGACGAACCGGGCGGGGTCGACCGAGGGATCGACCAGCTTCTCCTCCTTCAGGAGCGCCACCTGCTCGTAGACGTTGCCGACGTCGAGCCGACCTTCGGGGTCGATGTAGGGGGCCCCCGCCACGATCGCCTCGGGTTTGGCCTGGGTGTACCCGGCGATGATCGCGATCACCGGATCGGCGTCCGCCCCGAAGATCCGCCGGCCCTGTGCGTCGCGCCGGTTCATGACCGCGTGGTACTCGCCAGCCCCCTTCTGGTAGGCGCGCACGAAGGCCTCGACCACACCGCGCCGCCGCTCGACATTGGCGGTCGAGGTGAACAGGCCGCCGAGCGCGTAGGGCGTGCGCTCGTGCACCCAGCCGATCAGCTTCGCCTCGCCCGCCGCATCGAGCCGGGTGGCGATGTGGCCGGGCAGGATCGCCGCGTCGACCTGCCCCGACTTCAACGCCGCCTGCATGTTGGGCAGGGTCTCGAGCGGGACCAGCCGGATGGTGCCCGTGGCGACCCCGAGCTTGCGCGCGAGCAGCCCGGCCATGATGTGGAAGCTCGAGCCGTGCTGGGTGATGGCGAGGCTCCGGCCGGGGAGCCTCTCGGGCGCCGTGAGCCCGGCCCCGAAGGCCGGGTTGGACGCCAGATAGGCGGAGAAGTCGAAGCCCGGCTCCTCGCGGCTCTGCGCGCCGATCACCTTGAGGGCGCCCTGACCGGCCAGGTTGAAGAAGCCGGCGGTGAACGCCGTCACCCCGAAATCGGCGTCGCCCGA
Source organism: Geminicoccaceae bacterium (assembly GCA_037446605.1). Lineage (GTDB taxonomy): Bacteria > Pseudomonadota > Alphaproteobacteria > Geminicoccales > Geminicoccaceae > JANXAZ01. Next base: position 1,577 of record JBBIIE010000356.1, read on the forward strand.
GGCCACCGCCACGGCCACGGGCTGGGCGGCGCGGAAGAAGACGAGCTCGGCCTCGAGGCCCTCCGCGGCGTAGTGCCCGCGCTCCTGGGCGATGAACAGCGGCGCCGAGGAGACCAGCGTGAGCGCTGCGATCCGCACCTTCTCGGCCGCCTGTGCGGTGCCGAGGGCGAGCAGCCATGCGGCCAGGGCGAGCGCTTGGGACCATCGGCGGAGTGACACGGCGTTGCCTCCCGGAGCGGCGTCGACGGCCACTCTAGCCGCGGCGGATGCCGGCTCCAACCGGCCGATGCGGCCGGCGCGGGCCGGCGGGCGAGCCGCGGCCGCGAGGAGGACGAGGAGCAGGCGGGCGAGCACGCGACCTCCGATCGTTCGAGCCGGGGCGGATCCTACCGCGCGAGGGTTGACGAATCGTTACCCTCACGCGCCCCGCCGCCGGCCCGGCCCGCCGCGCCGATCGAAGCCACCACGCCACGGGTGAGCCGGGCGAGCTCCTCCGGGTCGGTCTCGAACACCGCGTGCGGATGCCCGGCCGCGGCCCAGATGCGGGCGAAGCGGGCGAGGCTCGCGTCGATCGCGCAGGGCAGGGGTGCCGGGTGGCCGACCGGCGCCACCCCGCCGATCGCGAAGCCGGTCGCCCGCCGCACGGTCCCGGCATCGGCGCGGGTCACCTCGCCCTCGAGGCCCAGCGCCGCGCCGAGCGCCTCCGGCCGGCAGCGCCGGTCGCCCGCCACCAGGGCCAGCACCGGCCGCCCGCCGACCAGGAACAGGAGCGACTTGACGATCTGCCCGACCTCGACGCCGAGCGCCCGGGCT
>JBBIIE010000357.1:0-2383 GCA_037446605.1 Geminicoccaceae bacterium
GGACCGGCCCGCGCAGGCCCCCGCGGCGCGCGCGGGAAGCTCGGCGAGCCGGCCGCGCACCGCCTGGAGCCGGTCCTCGTCGATACCCGGGCCGAAGGCGAACAGGGTCGCGAAGGCGTGCGAGCCACCCAGGAGCGCCGGCCGCTCGGCGAGCTCGGCGATCGGACCCTCGAGCCGGAACGGGTCGACCAGGAGGAGCCCGCCCTCGCGCCGCAGCACGCGGCGATCGCGGAGGGCTCCCGTCCGCACGCGCTCGCCGCAGGCGGTTCGCCCGAGCACCACCGCTTCGACGAGCAAAAACGGCGAACCGCCCGCGAGCTCGACCTCGAGGGTCCGGTCGAGCCGGGCGCCGTCGAAGAGGATCGTCTCCTGCGGCAACCATAGCAGAGTCCCGCCGGGTTCGACCCCGAGCCGGGTCTCGAGGCGAGGAGGCTCGCACCCGAGCGCACGCGCAGACGCTGCGCGATCCGATCGCCGCCGGCGATGCCGCCCGCGGCGCCGACGAGCACGGCCTCGAAGAGCCGCGGATCGAGGCTCTGCGGGAAGCGCGCCCTGGTACAGCCGGCCTCGCGGTGGACGAGGCACGCGCGCCCGTCCGCCGCCCGACCTCGAGCTCGAGGAAGCCCCGCGCGCTGCAGCCGGATCGGTTCCACTGCGCGGGTAGGGGGCTCCGCCTCGGCTTCGCTCAGGTCGTCGCGCAGATCGCCCCGTAGCATTCCGGCCGCCGATGGAGGGCGAAGTTGAAGATGTGCTCCTTGATCTCGCGGGTCCGCTCGAGGTCGATCGTGGCCGTCGCGAGCTCGTCCTCGAGCGTGCTGCACATCGCGACGATCTCGCCCGTCGGTGCCACGATGCAGCTCTGGCCGATCAGGAGGCAGCCCTCCTCCACCCCGCATTTGGCCGTGGCCGCGACCCAGGTGCCGTTCTGGTAGGCGCCCGCCTGCAGCACGAGATGGTTGTGGAAGTTCTGCAGATGGTCCTGCTGCGGCACGGGCGGGTAGTGTTGCGGGGTGTTGTAGCCGACCATGACGAGCTCGACCCCGGAAAGCCCCAGCACCCGCCAGGCCTCGGGCCAGCGCCGGTCGTTGCAGATCAGGATCCCCATCCGCCCGCCGAGCGCGTCGCTGGTAGGAAAGCCCAGATCGCCGGGCTCGAAATAGCGCTTCTCGAGGTGCTGGAAGGGCCGCCAGGGCTCGTGCTCGCGATGCCCCGGGAGGTGGATCTTGCGATATTTCAGCACGATGCGCCCCGAGGGATCGACGAGGATCGCCGTGTTGAAGCGGCGGCCCTCGGGGGTGAGCTCCGCGTAGCCCAGATGGAAGCCGCAACCCAGGGATGCCGCGGTCTCGAACAGAGGCAGGGTCGCCGGGCTCGGCATCTCGCGCTCGAAGAACGTGTCGCGCTCCGCCGGATCGGCGAACCACCAGCGCGGGAAGAAGGTCGTGAGCGCGAGCTCGGGGAACACGACGAGCCGCGCGCCGCGCCCGTGCGCCTCACGGAGAAGCGCGATCAGCCGGCGGACCACCTGCTCCCGCGTCTCGCTGCGCGCGATCGGTCCGAGCTGGGCCACGGCGACGCCGAGCTTTCGGCTCATGCTTGGTCTCCTCGACGGGCGGCGACCTCTTCGGGGCTCTTGCCCACGATCGCGCGCCAGACCTCCGGGTCCGTTGCACCTTCCGTGCCGAACACGAGGACGCGGCTTTCGGGCCCGAGCCCGAGCGTGCGGGCGAGCGGCGGTGCGGCGGCCGCGGCGAGCGCGCCGGCGAGCCCCGCGACCCCCGATTCGCCGACGACGAGTGGCGGGTCGCCGCCCACGCCCTCGGCCAGGAGGCGCATCACCGCGACCGCGGCGTGGTCGGGGATCGCGAGGAACGCGTGCGCGAGCTCGTCGAGCACGCGCCGAGCGAGGAGCGACGGCTCACCGCAGGCGAGGCCCGCCATGACCGTGTCGAGATCGCCCTCGACCGCGACCGGCCGGCCGGCCCGGCAGGAGGCGAGGAGGCAGGCCGCGCGGTCGGGCTCGACCACGACGATCCGCGGCCATGCGGCGGCGAAGCGGCGGTCGAGGCGGGCCGCGACCGCGGCGGCGAGCCCGCCCACGCCGCCTTGCAGGAAGACGTGCGTGGGCGGGCCGTCGGCGAGCTGGTCGAGGGCCTCCTCGGCCATGACCGCATAGCCCTGCATGACGTCGCGCGGGATCTCCTCGTAGCCCGCGAAGGAGGTGTCCGAGACCAGCACCCAGCCCTCGGCCGCCGCCACCTCGGCCGAACGGCGGACCGCGTCGTCGTAGGTCCCGGCGACCACGCGCACCTCCGCTCCGAACGCCTCGATCGCCCGGCGTCGGCCGGGGCTCACGCCCTCGTGGACGAAGATGACGCAACGG
>JBBIIE010000358.1:0-2381 GCA_037446605.1 Geminicoccaceae bacterium
GTCCCCGTTCGGGAGAACCGCGGTGCCGTCGCCGTGGCCGAGGCCGCCCGCGTGATCGCGCCCGCCGCCCGGGCCGCACCCGTGGTCGACCTCGTGCCCGTGCGGGTGGGCGCCGTGCGTGCCGTGAGCATGGGCATGCCCCGCGCCCGCCCCGTGGCCGTGGCCGCCTGCCGCCGGCACCGTGCCGGGCGCATCCGCCCGGCCCGATCCGTCCGCCAACTCCGGACCCGGCGGATCGACCTCGCCCAGCCAGCGCTCCACCTCGGGCCGCCGGCCGACCGCGCTCCAGGGGCCACACTCCAGGATCGCCGCCGGGTCGAGCACGCCGCGCACCGCGCGGTGGATCGGCGCCAGCGGGTTGAGGGCGCGCAGCGCCGCCTCGAGGGCGGCGAGTGCCGCGGGCTCCACCAGATCCGCCTTGCTCACCACCAGCCGGTCGGCGACCGCCGCCTGGCGGACCGCTTCGGGGGCCGTCTCCAGCGTGCCGGCGCCGTTGACCGCGTCGACCAGGGTCACGACACCGTCCAGCCGGAAGCGGTGCACCACCACCCGATCGAGGATCAGCGTCTGCAGGATCGGCGCCGGATCGGCCAGCCCCGTGGTCTCGATCACCACCCGGTCGAACTCCGCCCGGCCGCGTGCCCGCTCGCGCCAGAGCCGGTCGAGGGCGCGCACCAGGTCGCCGCGGACCGTGCAGCAGAGGCACCCGCCGGCGAGCTCGAGCAGGGTCTCCTCCGACCGCTCGAGCAGGTCGTGGTCGAGACCGATCTCGCCCAGCTCGTTGACCACGACCGCGGTCCGCCGCAGGTCCGGCCGCCGCAGCAGGGCCGCGAGCAGCGTCGTCTTGCCGGCCCCCAGATACCCGGTGAGCACGGTGATCGGCACGAGGCCACCCGGATCGCCCGTCATGCCGGCCGTCTCCTCGGTTCGCCTGTTACATCATAGCATGACCATCGCTCCTTCCAACAGGTCCCGCATGCCCGGCCGACCGCCGCGGGCCCGTTGTGCGGGAGAAAGGTTGACGAAGCGTGAAGGGGCGCCCCCGCGAGCGGAGCAGGAGCATGGACAAGGGTGGCAAGGGCAACTTCTTCGAGGACCTCGAGGTCGGCCGGGTGCTGCGGCACGCCGGGCCGCGCAGCCTGGGCGAGGCCGAGGCCACGCTCCATCTGGCACTCACCGGCTCGCGCTTCGCCCTGCAGGCGGCCCGGCCGCTGGCGCGGGCCTGGGGGCTGCCCGCCTGCCCGCTCGACGATCTCCTCCTCTTCCACCTCGTCTTCGGCCTCTCCGTGCCGGACCTCTCGGTCAATGCGGTGGCCAATCTCGGCTATGCCGAGGGCCGCTTCCTGGCCCCCGTCTTCCCCGGTGACACGCTCCTCGCGCACTCCACGGTGATCGGCCGCAAGGCCACCTCCTCGGGCCGTACCGGGATCGTCTGGGTCCGCACCGAAGGGCGCAAGGCCGACGGCACGCCGGTGCTCGACTATGTGCGCTGGGTGCTCGTCAACCGGCGCGATCCGGCGGGCCCGGCGCCCGAGGCCGTGGTGCCCGACCTCGCACCCCTGGTCGCCCCCGACCGTCTGGTCCCGCCCGCGGGTCTCGCCCCGCGCGCCGTCGATCCGGACGAGACCGGCTCGCCCTGGTTCTTCGAGGACTACGAGCCGGGCGAGCGGATCGACCATGTCGACGGGATGGCGGTGATGGAGAGCGAGCACCGGCTCGCCACGCGGCTCTACCGCAACACCGCGCGGGTGCATTTCAACGACCATGTCGAGCGGCGCGGCCGCTTGGGCTCGGTCATCGTCTATGGCGGGGTGGTGATGTCGATCGCCCGGGCGCTCTCCTTCAACGGCCTCGGCAACGCCTGCTCGATCCTCGCGATCAACGCCGGCACGCACGCCAACCCGTGCCGCCCGGGCGACACGGTCTACGCTTGGTCGGAGGTGCTCGACCGCGCCGAGCTGCCCGGTCGGGCCGACCTCGGCGCGCTGCGCCTGCGGCTGGTCGCCCTCAGGGACCGGCCGGCGGCGGGCTTCCCGCTGCGTGACGCGGCCGGCGCCTACCTGCCCGAGGTGCTGCTCGACCTCGACTACTGGGCCCTCCTGCCGCGCCGGGCGGTCGCGCTCGGGCGTTAACCGGACGTCAACCCTGCGGTGGCAGGATCGCCGGCGATGCCACCGCCGGAGGCCCGCCATGGGCGAGCTCGGACCGCTCGCCGCGCCGCAGGCGCCCCAGCCCGGGCCCAACTCGGGTCGCGGCGGCCCGCCCCGCGGCCTTCCACCACCGACGCCGCCGCCCCCCGCCGCCCCCGGGGCGCCGGCCGCCGGCCGAACCGGTCGGAGACCGGGCCGTAGACCAGGGTCGCCGCCGCGATCGCCAGCGTG
>JBBIIE010000359.1:0-2359 GCA_037446605.1 Geminicoccaceae bacterium
GCCCGGCGCGCGCGGCCGCGCGCAGCTCCCTGCCTAGAACAGCCCCGCGACGACCCGGGTCAGGCCGTCGACGAGCTGCGGTGCCGCCTCGGGCCATTCGAGGTTGACCTTGTTCGCCATCGACATCACCCGCGTGCTGTGCCGCTTGGTGTCGGTCGTGCGGCTCGTGCTCTGGGTGATCTGCCCGCCCCTGCCCTGCCTGATCGAGGCGGACTGGCTCTCGCTCACCACCTGGCCCGGCGCGCGCTCCTGGATCTGGATGTCGGTGATGATGCTGTAGGTGACGTCCTGGGCGTAGGCCCCGGCCACGGTCTCGGCCGCGGACCCGAGGATCGCCCCACCCGCGGCCCACAGGCTGGCATTCCCGGGGGCGGCCTTGCCGATGCCGTAGCCCACGGCACCGCCGGCGGCGCCGCCGATCACCGGCGCGCCGTAGCCGCGACCGTACATCTGCTCGGCCGCGGTCTCGCTGGTCCGCCCGGCCTGCAGCACGTTGGCCTGCAGGATGAAGTGGGCACGGCGCGGATCGTCGACGATCTGCAGGCCGCGTGCGGCGATCTGCTGGCGGATCGGGCCGGCGAGGTCGAGCTCGGGTTTGTCGGAAGTGTTCCTGACCTCGACGTAGACGGTGCGCTGGCTCGGCGGCACCGGGTCGAGGAAGATCGTGTCGGTCATCTTGGTCTGCACGTCGAGGTTGCGCTTGGCGACCGCGGTGTAGGTCGCGGCGCACCCGGCGACAGCCAGGGCGAGGGAGGTGGCCAGAAGGATCCTCGGGAGACGGCGACCGGTCATGCTCTCTCCAAAGCGCAGCTCGAGGGCGGGGTGCCGGCGGTCGACCGGCGCCCCCGCTTCTACCATCAGGCGAGCGCGTTGTGCAGCTCCTGCTCGACCGCCTCCCAGTTGACGAGATGATTGAGGAATGCCGCCACGTAGTCCGGCCGCCGGTTGCGGTAGTCCAGGTAGTAGGCGTGCTCCCAGACGTCGACGCCCAGGAGCGGCCGCATGCCGTGCACCAGCGGGTTCTCGCCGTTCGGCGTCTTGGTGACCTTGAGCCGGTCGCCGTCGAGCGAGAGCCACGCCCAGCCCGAGCCGAACTGGGTCACCGCCGCCGTCTTGAACTGCTCGGTGAACGCCTCGAACGAGCCGAAGTCGTGCTCGATGCGCTTCAACAGCTCGCCACCCGGCTTGCCGCCGCCACCCCGTCGCATCACCTTCCAGAACAGGATGTGGTTCCAGTGCTGGCCGGCATTGTTGAACACGCCGGCCTTGGACGGGTCGTTGAACGCGGCGCGGCAGATCTCCTCGAGGGTCTTGTGCTCGAGGTCGGTCCCCGCGATCAGGTTGTTGAGGTTCGTGACGTAGGCCTGATGGTGCTTGCCGTGGTGCAGCTCGAGCGTCTCCTTGCCCATGTAGGGGGCGAGCGCATCGTGCGCGTAGGGCAGGTCGGGCAGGGTGAAAGCCATGGTCGGGGCGCCTCTCCGCTGTCGGTTGCTCGCTGCCGTCGGACAGGCGGCTAGATAGGGGCTCGGCCGCGCCATTGAAAGGCCGCGGTGTGCGCCGGGGGTGAGCGCGATCCTGGAGGGGGCCTCGGCGGAGCTGCTCGGAACGGCGCGGCGGGTCGACCCCGACCGCACGCTCTGCGCCGTCCTGGCGCCGCCGGCTGCCCGGGCCGAGCTGTTGGCGCTGATCCTCCTCGACCACGAGCTCGCGCGCGTCGCCGGGATCGTCCGCCAGCCGCTCGCCGGGCTGATCCGCCTGCGCTTCTGGCGCGACCAGCTGGCGCTCGCCGCGGCCGGCGGCCGTCCGGACCACCCGATCGCCCTCGCCCTCGCCCGCCCGCTCCGCGATGGCCGCCTGCCGCTCGCCGAGCTCGAGCCGCTGATCGACGCCCGCGTGCGCGAGCTCGACGGGCTGCTCGACCCGGGGACGGGTCCGGCGGCCCCACCGCCCGCGCTGGACGCGGTGGCGGAGCATCTGCGCGCCACCTCGGGCGGGCTCGCCCGGGCGATGGCCCGTCTGCTCGGCGCCGGGGCGGCCGAGCTCGAGGCGGCCGAGCAGGCCGGCACCGCCCTGGGCCTCGTCGGGATCGTGCGGGCGACGCTCGTCGAGGCCCGCCGGCAGCCTCGCCTCGCCACGCGCTCGCTCGCCGACCTCGCCGGCCTCCGGCCCGGGGAGCTCACCGACGAGGCCGCGCGCGACCGGCTGCGGGCGCTCACCGGTCGGCTCCTGGAGCGCGCCTCCGCCGCGATCGCCGCCGCCCGGCGGGCCGGTCGCCCGGTGGCCCGCGCGCGGCTCGCCCCGCTCCTGCTCGCCACCGTCGCCGAGGTCCGGCTGCGCCACCGACCACGAGGCCATGCAC
>JBBIIE010000360.1:0-2333 GCA_037446605.1 Geminicoccaceae bacterium
CCCCGCCCCCCGGCCGGGCTCGGTCGGCGGGCGCCTGGGCTCGGGCCGGGGCGGCGCGCCGCCGCGCAGGAAGCCCAGCACCGAGGGCAGGTCGTCGGGCCAGTGCACCCAGGCCTCGAGATGCACCCGCTCGAGCAGCTCGGGGTCCTCGAGCAGCGCCCGTCGCTCGGCCGGCGAGAGATGCTCGGGGCCGAGATGGACGGCCTTGCGCTCGACCAGCCGGCGCTCCGCCGGGTCGAGCGGCGGTCGCGTGCGGAAGGCGCGCACGAGCTGCAGGTGCAGGGCGTTGGTGGCGGGGTCGAGGACCGTGCGCACGAGCCGGGCGATCGCCGGCTCCTCCTCCGCCCGGCCGGCGCGGGCGTCGAGCTCCCACATCACCGCGGGCGGCTCGCCGTCCTCGCGCACCAGGAGCAGCCGGGCGCGCGCCGCCGCCCCGCCGAGCCGCTCGCTCGCCCCGACCAGCGCCAGCGGCACCGACAGCACGAGCCCGGCGGTCACCGGCGCCAGCCACCAGAAGAGGAGCGGTGCGGCGAACCAGACCGCCGTGGCGGCGGCGAGCCCGATGAGCGTCGGCCAGAGGAAGGCGCGCAGCGCCAGGCCGAAGGCACCGCCGCCGGCACTGCGCCGCTGCGGCTTCCACTCGATCGAGGTGCCGAGCAGGATCGAGACCACGAACCAGCTGTGCAGCACCATCATCACGGGTGCGAGCAGCGCCGAGAACAGGGTCTCGAGCAGCGCGCTCGCCACCAGCCGCGGCCCGCCGCCGAGCGCCCGTCGGCGCGAGCCGTCGAGCAGCGCCAGGACCAAGCCCAGGAGCTTCGGCACGAACAGCAGGCCGAGGGTGACGGCGAGCAGCAGCAGCGCCTCGCCCGCGACCGAGACGGGGAGGATCGGGAACGGCCAGCCCTCGGCGAAGTAGATCGGCTGGCGCTGGGTCAGCTCCCAGGCCTGCAGCCCGGAGAGCAGCAGGAACAGCGCCCAGAGCGGCGAGGTCACGTAGGACATGATGCCGATCGCCAGGTGCAGTCGGCTGACCCAGTGCAGGTGCCGGGCGATCAGCACCCGGGCGTGCTGCAGGTTGCCCTGGCACCAGCGCCGGTCGCGGACGGCGAAGTCCTCGATGGTCGGCGGCGGCTCCTCGTAGCTGCCGCCCAGATCGTCGGCGATCCACACCTGCCAGCTGCCGCGGCGCATCAACGCGGCCTCGACGAAGTCGTGCGAGAGGATCGGCCCGCCGAGCGGCGCCCGGCCGGGCAGCGCCGGCAGGCCGCACAGCTCCATGAACGGGCGGATGCGGATGATTGCGTTGTGGCCCCAGTAGTTGCCCTCGCCGCGCGCCCAGTAGGCGAGCCCGGCGGCCGAGAGCGGCCCGTAGAGCTCGCCCGCGGTCTGCAGCACGCGGGCGAAGACGGTCCGGCCACGGACCAGCTTGGGCGGCGCCTGGATCAGCCCCACGCCCGGGTTGGCGTCCATCCGGCGGATCAGCTCGAGGATGGTGGCGCCGGTCATCAGGCTGTCGGCGTCGAGTACCACCATGTGCGCGTAGTTCGCTCCGAACCGGGTGAGGAAGTCCTCGATGTTGCCGGTCTTGCGGCCGAGGTTGCGATCGCGCCGGCGGTAGAAGATGCGGTCGGCGTCGCCGACCCGCTGGCGGAGCTGGCGCCAGGCCTCGATCTCGGCCAGCCAGACGTCGGGATCGGTGGTGTCCGACAGCACGAAGAGATCGCAGCGCCGGTCCTCGGGCGCGCGCCGGCGCAGGTCCTGCCACATCGCCTCGAGGCCGGCGAACACCCGGGCCGTGTCCTCGTTGTAGATCGGCATGACGATCGCCACCCGGCCGGCGGCGTCGTGCGGATCGGGCAGCGCCGGCTCGGCGGCGTGACGCCGCGCCCAGCGCCCGAGCAGCACGAGGAAGCCCGCGACCAGCGTCCAGAAGGACTGCGCCAGCCACAGCATCAGCGGCGAGAACACCGCCAGATGCGCGAGGTCGACCGCCGAGAGGCCGTTCGCCCCCAGGATCTGGGCCAGGATCCAGATGCCCCAGAGCGTGGTGGTGGTGATCAGCAGCAGGAAGGCGGCGCGGCGCCGCCGCGCGGTGCGGTCGATCCCGGGCAGGAGGCGGCCGCCGCGCGCCGCCCGGCTCGTCCCCTCGCGGGTCTCGCGCGGGATCAGCACCGGGCGCGGCAGCCAGCGGCCGCGCCGCCAGCGGCCCCGGCCACGGCGGCCCCGGCCAGGACGTAGAAGGCGAGGAGTTCTCCGCTCATGCACGCTCCTCCGGATTCCAGGTGGTCATGAGTCCGGTCTCCTCATGCGCGGGCGTGGGGGCATCGCCC
>JBBIIE010000361.1:0-2325 GCA_037446605.1 Geminicoccaceae bacterium
GGGGCGCGGCGTGGTGAGCCGCGCCAACCGCGCCGCCGCGACGCTCGGCGTGCGGCCGGGCCAGCGGACGGCGGAGGCGGTCGAACGACTGGAGGCGGCGCCGGCCCGTCGCCGCGAGGTCCCGGCGATCGGCGAGAGCCGGGTGCGGCTCGCCGAGGCCTGCCGGCCGGGGGTCGAGGTCTGGGCGCTCGATTCGGTCTCGCTCGTCCGCCCCGAGGACGCCGGCCAGGTGATCGTCACCGGCAGCCATGGCGGCCTGCTCGGCGGCCGGCCCGAGACCGCCGTGGGCGTGGATGTGTTCGCCGCCCTCTTCAACGATGCCGGCATCGGCGTGGACGAGGCCGGGACGACCCGGCTGCCGGCGTTGGATGCGCGCGGCATCGCCGGCGCCACGGTCGACGCCTTCACCGCCCGCATCGGCGACGGCCGCTCGAGCTTCGCCGAGGGGGTGGTGAGCCGGGTCAACGCGCGCGCCCGGGCGCTCGGCGGGCGGCCGGGCATGGCGGCGGCGGAGCTGGTCGACCTCCTCGTGGCGGCGCGGCGGCGGGAGCTCGGCCGATGAGCGCGGCGGCCCCCGGTGCGAATGCGGTGCGCAGGGTCAGCGGCGGCCGCGCGCTCGCCGAGATGGCCCGGCTCGCCGGCTGCGGCCCCATCTTCGGCATGGGCGGCTTCCAGCTCCTGCCCTTCTACGAGGCCTGCCGCGAGCTCGGGCTGCGCCACGTGCTGATCAACGACGAGCGCTGCGGCGCCTTCGCGGCGGATGCCTGGGCGCGGCTGACCAACCGGCCGGGCTGGTGCGACGCCACCCTCGGGCCGGGCGCCACCAACCTCGTGACCGGCCTCGTGGAGAGCCTGAACGCCGGCGTGCCGCTCGTGGCGGTGGTGGGCGACACCCACCGCGGCCACTCCTGGCGCAACATGACCCAGGAGGCGCGGCAGACCGAGATCCTGCGGCCGGCCTGCAAGGAGCTGCTGCGCGTCGAGCGCGTCGAGCGCATCCCGGAGCTCGTCCGCCGGGCTCTCGCTGTCGCCACCTCCGGCCGACCCGGGCCGGTGGTGCTCGACGTTCCCGAGGACGTGGCGCACGCCGAGCACGACTTCGATGCCGCCGACTTCCGGGTCGACCCCTCGACCAACGCGGTCCAGGCGCGGCGGACCCGCCCCGACCCGGGCGAGCTGTCGCGCGCGCTGCAGCTCCTGGCCGCGGCCGAGCGACCATTGCTGCTGGTCGGCGGCGGCATCCACACGAGCGGCGCCCAGGAGGCGCTCCGGGCCTTCGCCGAGGCGCAGGGCGTCCCGGTCGCCCACACCATGAGCGGCAAGGGAGCGATCGCCTGCACCCATCCGCTCTCGGCCGGGCTGTTCGGCCGCTACAGCCGGTTCGCCAACGACCTCCTGGCGCGCGCCGACCTCCTGATCGCGGTCGGCTGCAAGCTCGGCGAGATCGCCACCCGCCGCTTCCAGCTCCTGCCCGAGGGCACCCCGCTCGTGCAGATCGACATCCTGCCCGAGGAGATCGGGCGGACGGCGCGGGTGGCGGTCGGCATCGCCGCCGACGCGCGCCTGGCGCTCCTCGACCTCGCGGCCACCTCGACCCCGGCGCGCATCGACCGCACCGCGTGGCGGGCCGAGCTCGCCGAGCGCCGCGCCCGCTGGTGGGCGGAGGCCGAGCCGCGGCTGCGCTCCGCCGAGCGCCCGGTGCACATGGCGCGGCTCGTGCACGAGATCGGCCGGGCGCTGCCCGAGGACGGCGTGCTCGTGGCCGACGGCGGCTTCGCCGCGCACTGGGCGGCGCTCCTGTTCGACACGCGGCGCGCCGGGCGCCACTTCGTGGCGGACCGCGGCTTCGCCTCGATCGGCTACGGGCTGCCCGGCGCGCTCGGCGCCAAGCTCGCCGCGCCCGACCGGGCGGTGGTCGGGCTCACCGGCGACGGCGGCTGCAACATGGTCCTGGGCGAGCTCGAGACGGCCCGACGGCTCGGCGCCGCCTTCACCCTCGTGGTCGTCAACAACGCCGCCTCCGGCTACGTCAAGGCGCTGCAGCACGCGATGTACGGGGCCTACCAGTCGAGCGACCTGGTCGAGCTCGACTATGCCGCGATCGCCCGCGCCATGGGCTGCCACGGCCGCCGGGTCGAGGATCCGGCCGAGCTCGCCCCGGCGCTCGCCGAGGCCCTGGCCGAGCGCTCGGTGCCGAGCCTGGTCGACGTCGTCGTCACCCGCGACCCGGCCCGCATGCTGCCGGCGGTGGATGCCCGCGTGCTGCGCGTCGAGAAGGGCGATCGCCCCGCCTGAAGCCCGGCGGTCGGGGGGCGGGCGCGCGAG
>JBBIIE010000362.1:0-2236 GCA_037446605.1 Geminicoccaceae bacterium
GGAGCACGCCGCCGGCCTTGGTCGGCTCGACCGCCTGCTGCAGGAGGACCGGGTCGGGGGCGGCGAGCGCGGCACCGGCGACCGGGAACACCGCTGCCGCAAGGAGGGCTCGGAACGGGACGCGCATGAGGCTCGGCCGCAGTGGCGTGGCGGTCGCGAGACTGGCAGAAACGGCGCGCCGATCAAGCGGGAGGCGGACGTGACGGTGACCATCGAGCCGGCCGGGACGGTCGGAGGCGACGCGGTCCGGCGGGCGGTGTTGCGCAACGGTCGCGGCCTCGAGGCCGCGGTCTCGAGCTTCGGGGCGACGCTCGAGTGGCTGCGCCTGCCGGGCCCGGACGGCGCCCCGGTCGACCTCGTGCTCGGCTTCGACCGGCCCGAGGACTATGCGACCCGGCCGGGCTCGGTCGGCGCCACGGTCGGCCGCTTCGCCAACCGCATCGCGCAGGGCCGCTTCACCCTCGACGGGCGGGTCTTCGAGCTGCCGCGCAACCAGGACGGTCGGCACAGCCTGCACGGCGGCCCGCGCGGCCTGGGGCTCCGGCCGTGGAGCCTCGAGCCCGTCGCCGGTGCGTGCGCGGTGCACCTCGCGATCGTCTCGCCGGACGGCGACAACGGCTTTCCCGGGCGGCTCGAGGCGAGTTGCACCTACGCGCTCGACGAGGCCGACGTGCTGCGCATCGAGATGACCGCGACCACCGATGCCGCGACCCCGGTCAACCTCGTCAACCACACCTACTGGAACCTCGCCGGCTCGGGTACGATCGACGGCCACGTCCTGCAGCTGCACGCCGACCGGGTGCTGGAGGTGGACGAGGAGCGGATCCCGAGCGGGCGGATCCTCGAGGTGGCGGGCACCGGACTCGACTACCGGCGGCCGCGCCGGCTGGACGATCGCGGGCCGGCGCGGCTCGACCACTGCTTCCTCGTGCCCGGGGAGGGGCTGCGGCCGGTGGCCCGGCTCCTGGATCCGGCGAGCGGGCGCGCGCTCGAGCTCCTGGCCGACCAGCCGGGCGTGCAGGTCTACAACGCCCTCATGCTGGACGTGGTCGGCCGCGGCGGGGTCCGCTACGGGCCGCGCAGCGGGCTGTGCCTCGAGACCGAGGCGCTGCCGGATGCCCCCAACCACGCCCATTTCCCGAGCGCGATCCTGCGCCCGGGGGAGGTCTACCGGCACCGCATGGAGTGCCGCCTCCACCGCGGCTGACGCAACGCCGCCCGCGCGCCGGTGGGCTTGCCGGGGGGCGGCCGGCATGCTCCTAGAGCGCGCAGGCGGAGTGGGGAGGGTCGCGCGATGAAGCTGTTGCGCTGGGGTCGATCGGGCGAGGAGCGGCCGGGCATCCTCGACGGCGAGGGGCGGATCCGCGACCTCTCGGGCGTGGTCCGCGACATCGACGGCAAGGCGATCTCGCCCGAGGGGCTCGCCAAGATCCGCGCCGTGGATCCCTCGACCCTGCCGCTGGTCCAGGGGAACCCCCGGATCGGCCCGTGCGTGGCCGGGGTCGGCAAGTTCATGTGCATCGGCCTCAACTACTCCGACCACGCCGCCGAGACCGGCGCCAAGGTGCCGCCCGAGCCGGTGCTGTTCCTCAAGGCGACGAGCGCCATCAGCGGCCCCTACGACGACGTGCGCATCCCGCGCGGCTCGAAGAAGACCGACTGGGAGGTCGAGCTCGGCGTGGTGATCGGCAAGGCCGGCCGCTACATCCCCGAGGCGCAGGCGATGGACCACGTCGCGGGCTACTGCATCGTCAACGACGTCTCCGAGCGCGACTGGCAGGCCAACCGCTCGGGCACCTGGACCAAGGGCAAGTCCTCGGACACGTTCGGGCCGATCGGCCCCTGGCTCGTCACCAAGGACGAGATCGCCGATCCGCAGAACCTCGGCATGTGGCTCGAGGTCGACGGCCACCGCTACCAGAACGGCAGCACCCGCACGATGGTCTACGGGGTGCGTTTCCTGGTGCACTATCTCTCGGAGTTCTTCACGCTCCATCCGGGCGACGTGATCTCGACCGGTACCCCGCCGGGGGTCGGGCTCGGGATCAAGCCGGAGCCGGTGTTCCTCAAGCCCGGCAACCGGATGCGGCTCGGCATCGACGGGCTCGGCGTGCAGGAGCAGCGCTGCGTCCAGGACGAGTGAGCGGCGGCGGCCGCCCGGGCTCAGGAGGGCGGCCGCGCCAGGAGGTGCAGCTCGACCCGCTCGCCGGGGCCGGCGGCGCGCACCGCGAGGCCG
>JBBIIE010000363.1:0-2224 GCA_037446605.1 Geminicoccaceae bacterium
GCAGCAGCACGAGGTCGGCCGCGAGCGCCGAGGCGACCAGCGGCACGGGGTCGGCCGGCGGCAGGTCGAGCAGGACCAGATCGGCCGCGGCGCGGGCCGCCGCGAGCTCCTCGAGCCAGCCGCGCAGCGCCTGGGGGCCCTCCAGCGGACGGGCCAGCGCCATCGCAGCGAGCGGGCCGCGCCCGAGCCAGGCCGCCGCCGCTCCGGCGCGGTCGGCGTCGAGCAGCAGGGTACGGTGCCCGGCCGCGGCCAGCGCGCCGAGCAGGCCCACGGCCAGGGTGGTTCGGCCGCAGCCGCCCTTGAGCCCGCCGACCGCCACCAGCCGGCCGGCCACGGGACGGTCCGGCGGATCGCTCGGCTCGGCTCCGCGCATCGCTCCTCGCTGGCGCGCCGACGCTGGCAGGGATCGGGCCGACCGTCGCGTGGCCGGAGCGGGTGGGCGTACCCCCGGGCGGGCGGGGCGTTAACCAGGAGTTCACTCCGGGCGGCCAGGATCGGCGGCGACGGGTCGCCGAGCGGAGTGGACCGCCATGCCGAACCTCGCACGTGCCACGGCCGCGCTCGGCCTCCTCGTCGGGCTGATCGCCGGCACGGCCGCGCACGCCGCCACGATCAGCCTCAGGGCGGATCCCTGGTGCCCCTACAACTGCCGGCCCGAGGCCGAGCGGCCCGGCTACCTGATCGAGCTGGCGCGGGCCGTGTTCGAGGCGCTCGGCCACCGCATCGACTACCGCACGCTGGGTTGGAAGCGGACCATCGAGGCGGTCCGCCGCGGCGAGGTCGACGGGCTCGTGGGTGCCGGTGTCGAGGATGCCCCCGACCTCGTCTTCCCGGACGAGCCGGCCGGCGTCGCCGTGCCGGTGATCGCGGTCCGCCGTGGCGAGGCGTTCGCCTTCACCGGGCCGGACTCGCTCGAGGGACGCGTGATCGGCGCGATCCTGGGCTACG
The DNA here is from genome assembly GCA_037446605.1 of Geminicoccaceae bacterium. Taxonomy (GTDB): domain Bacteria; phylum Pseudomonadota; class Alphaproteobacteria; order Geminicoccales; family Geminicoccaceae; genus JANXAZ01. Next base: position 949 of record JBBIIE010000363.1, read on the forward strand.
AGTTCGGCGGTCCGGTCGAGGATCACCTGCGCCGGCACGCGCGCGACCCCCGCCGCGTGCAGTGGGTGTCGGGCACCGACGGGGCGGTGCAGAACCTGAGGAAGCTCCTGGCCGGGCGGATCGACGGCGCGCTCGACGACCGCGCCGTGCTGGCCCACTACGCCCGCGAGCTCGGCCTGGGCGACGCGGTGGAGTTCGTCGAGCTCGGCGTGCGCCAGCCGATCGGCCTCGCCTTCTCGCCACGACGCCCCGAGGCCGCCGGCTACGCGCAGGCCTTCGCCGAGGGGATCCGGCGGCTGCGCGCGAGCGGCGAGCTCGCCCGGATCCTCGCCCGCTACGGCCTCGTCGACTGGCGGGCCGAGCCCGGGGCCGGCGGCTGAGGACCCGACCCGTGGACGTCCCGCCCGACCCGCCGGAAAGGCCGGTGGGCGCGCGCCGCCTCGGCCTGCGCGGCCGCGTCCTCCTGCTCTCGAGCCTGATCGTGGCGGCCGTGCTGGTCGCGGACGGGGCGATCTCGATCGGTAGCCGGAGCGGGGAGCTGCGCGAGCAGCTGCGCGCCCGGGTCGAGCTGCTCGCCACCGTCCAGGCGGATGCCCTCGCCACCGCGCTGTGGGACTTCGACGACGACAAGGCGCTGGCCCAGTTCGCCGCGCTCGAGCTCGATCCGGACCTGGCGGACGCCCGCCTCTACGATGCCGCGGGCGAGCTGCGCTGGCACCGCGGCCGGCGGCCGCCGGCGGCGGGCGACCTGCAGGTGCGCCGCGCGATCGTCCGCAGGCAGGACGGGGAGCCGGTGCCGCTCGGGGCGCTCGAGCTGTTCGTCTCGACCGCCCGGGTCGAGGCCGCGGTGCGCGGCGGCGTCGAGCAGCGGGCCCTGGTCCTGGCCGCGGTCCTGGCGACGGTCCTCGGCACGATCGCCATCGGCTTCCGCCGGGTCGGCCGCGAGCTCGACCGCATGGCCGCGGTGGTCGGCCGGCTCGCCCGCGGCCAGCACGGCGTGCCCGTGCCCGGGGTCGAGCGTACCGACGAGATCGGCACGGTGGCGCGCGCCATGGAGGCCCTGCGCCGGACGGTGCGCGAGGCCGAGCGGCTGCGCGGCGACGAGGCGCGGGCGTCGCGTGCGGCACTCGCGCGGATCCGCGCCGCGGTCGAGAGCTCGGGCGATCCGATCCTGATCCTCGACCCCGACGGTACGCCGGCCTTCGTCAACAGCGCCGCCGAGCGGCTGCTCGGCACGCTCGACGCGCGCGGTGGCGGCCGCGGCGGGCTCGCGTTG
>JBBIIE010000364.1:0-2183 GCA_037446605.1 Geminicoccaceae bacterium
GAGGCGCCCGGCGCCGTGTGGTCGATGCCGGTGCCGGCCACGGCCCGGGGGGGGACGGCCCGACCGCGCGCGGGCCCCTGGGCCCGACCGCGGGGCGCGGCTAGGATGGCCGCGGTCGGTCGGGAGGCGGAGCGGATGGGCGAGGGCTTGGCGACCCGCGAGATCGGACGGACCGGGCTTCGGGTGAGCGTGCTCGGGCTCGGCGGGGCACCCTTGGGCGATCTCTACGAGCGGATCCCCGAGCCGCGCGCCGCGGCCACCGTCGAGGCCGCCTGGGAGGCCGGCATCCGCCTGTTCGACACCGCCCCGCTCTACGGCCACGGCCTGTCCGAGCACCGCATGGGCCACGTGCTGCGCACGAAGCCGCGCGCCGACTACGTGCTCTCGACCAAGGTCGGCCGGATCCTCGAGGCGGCCGAGCCTTCGACCATCGACCGCGGGCAGTGGGCCGGCGGGCTCAACATGCGCTGGCGCTTCGACTACTCGGCCGACGGCGTGCGCCGGTCGATCGAGGACAGCCTGCAGCGGCTCGGCATCGAGCGGATCGACATCGCGCTCGTGCACGATCTCGACCCCTGGTGGTGCCCGACGCCCGAGATCTTCGAGGAGCGCTACCGGGCGCTCCTGGCGGGCGGCTGGCGGGCGCTGGCCGAGCTGCGCGCGCAGGGCGTGGTGCGGGCGCTGGGGCTCGGGGTCAACGCCGTCGGACCCTGCCTGCGGCTGGCGCGCGACGCCGATCCGGACGTCTTCCTGCTGGCCGGCCGCTACACCCTCCTGGAGCAGGGCGGCCTCGACGACCTCCTGCCGCTCGCCGCGCGCAAGGGGTTCTCCTTCCTGCTCGGCGGGCCGTACAATTCCGGCATCCTGGCGACCGGGGCGGTGCCGGGGGCGCGCTACGACTACAAGCCGGCCCCGCCCGAGATCCTGGAGCGGGTGCGCCGGCTGGAGGCGGTCTGCGCCCGCCACGGCGTGCCGCTCAAGGCGGCGGCGATCCAGTTCCCCCTCGGCCTCGACCGGGTCGCGGCGATCGTCCCGGGCGCGGTCCGCCCGGAGGAGGTGGCGGAGAACCGGCGGCTGATCGGCCACCCGATCCCGCGCGCCTTCTGGGAGGAGCTGCGCGCCGAGGGGCTGATCGCCGCCGCCTGCCCGCTGCCGCCGGGCTGAGCGCGGCCGCGCTCCCGGGCGGTCGCCCGCGAAAGAAAGGCCCGCGCCTGCCGGTCGGCGGGCGCGGGCCCGAGCAAGGAAGTCTCAGCCCTCAGCGGGGCCGTCCCTAGGGCCCTTCGCCGGGCCGGTCTGTGGGGAATGCCACAGGTCGCGGCCCGGCCCGCGCCTATAGCCCATGGCGGACCCCGCCCGGAGGTGGGGCCGGGAGAGGCAGGCGGCCGCGGGCCGAGCGACCGGACGGCGGCCGACGGTCGAGGAGGACCCATTCATGCCGCTGTCCGAGCGCGAGCTCGCCATCGTCCAGCAGGGCGTCGATGCGCTCACCCGCACGATCGCCGAGCTCGGGCTGACGCTCGTCATCGAGCAGGACTTCCGCGGGCTGGCCGCGTTCCTCCAGGCGCGCGGCAGCTTCGTCAACCCGAGCTTCGACCCCGATCTCAGCCGGCTCGGCTGGCGCGACTTCTGGGTCCACCTCCTGGACCCGGGCGGCCGCTCGATCGCCTGCAGCGCCGAGAAGGTGATCGAGACCGACGACCTCCTGGAGGAGGTCGCGACCGGGACGATCTGGTACGCCCGGGGCTTCGCCGGGCGCGGCGGGCCGGCGCGCATCGAGGTCCTGCCGGTGAGCGCGCGCCTCGCCGGGACGATCAGCCATTCGGGCTCGACCTGGGTGGACGCCGCCTGGCGCGGCCAGGGGCTCGCCATGCTGATGACCCGGCTGTCGCGCGCGCTCTCGTTCCGCAACCACGGCGTGGTCGCCAACACCGGGTTCGTCCGGCACAGCCTGTACGTCACGCCGGTGCCGACCGAGTCCTACGGCTACACCCACGTCGAGTGCTGCCTGGACGGCTTCTTCCCACCGCAGAACGGCCCCGAGCGGCTCTATCTCTGCTGGATCACCGACCGCGAGTTCGTCCGCTCGGTCGAGGCACTGCCCGGCCATCCGCGCCGGCCGGTGCCGCTGGCCGAGCCGGCGGCGCCGCGCCCGGCCGCGCTCGCCCGCGCGCGAGGGTGAACGG
>JBBIIE010000365.1:0-2160 GCA_037446605.1 Geminicoccaceae bacterium
CTGGAGCGCGCGCAGGAGGAGCAGGACCAATGAGCCTCGAGCCCGCGGGCGGCGGGGCGGGCGAGCGGTCGGCGCCGGCCGAGGGGCCCGTGCTCATGCTGGTCGACGACGACGCGCCGCTGCGGCGCAGCCTGCAGCGCGCCATGGAGCGGCGCGGCTTCCGCGTGTTCCCGGCCGAGAGCCTCAAGGCCGGGATCAGCCTCGCGCACACCATCCGCCCGGACTACGCGGTCGTCGACCTGCGCCTCGAGGACGGCAGCGGCATCGACCTCGTCAAGAAGCTGCGCGAGCTGCACCCCCAGGCGCGGGTGGTGATCCTGACCGGCTACGGCAACATCGCGACCGCGGTGGCGGCGGTGAAGGCCGGGGCGATCGACTACCTGGCCAAGCCGGTCGACGCCGACGACGTCATCGACGCGCTGGTGGCGACCGGCTCCGGCCTGCCGCCGCCGCCCGCCAACCCGATGTCGGCCGACCGGGTGCGCTGGGAGCACATCCAGCGCGTGTTCGAGCAGTGCAACCGGAACGTCTCGGAGACCGCGCGCCGGCTCGGCATGCACCGCCGCACCCTGCAACGGATCCTGAACAAGCGCGCGCCCAAGGAGTGAGCGGGCGGTCGACGGGGCCGCCACCGGTCGGGGAGGCCGAGCACGATGGCGAGCGAGCGGCAGGCGATGGTTAACCCGGGCGGGACCTCCGCGCCCCGGGTCCTGCTGGTCGACGACGACGCGCCCCTGCGCCGCAACCTGGTGCGGGCGCTGGAACGCGAGGGCTTCGTGGTGGCCGCCGCGGCGAGCCTCAAGGAAGCCTACGGCGTGGCGGCGGAGGCGCCGCCCGACTGCGCCGTGCTCGACCTCAACCTCGAGGACGGGCACGGCCTGCAGCTGCTCGACACGTTGAAGGAGCTGCGCCCGGGCTGCCGCATCGTCGTGCTCACCGGCTACGACAGCATCGCCTCCTCGGTGCTCGCGCTCAAGGCCGGGGTCGCCCACTATCTCGCCAAGCCGGTCGCCGCCGAGGCGGTGGTCGCGGCGCTGCGCGGCGAGCTCGAGGAGCCCTCGGGGCCGTCCGAGCAGCCGATGTCGGCCGACCGGGTGCGCTGGGAGCACATCCAGCGGGTGTTCGAGCAGTGCAACCGCAACGTGTCGGAGACCGCGCGCCGGCTCGGCATGCACCGCCGCACCCTGCAGCGGATCCTGGCCAAGCGGGCGCCGCGCTGAGCGCATCGGTCGCCGGCCCCGGGCCCGCTCAGGTGCGACCCGCCAGGGTCTCGAACATCACCACGTAGCCGCGGCGCTGCACGTCCGTCTGGCCGCCACCCAGCGCCAGCGCGATCGCCTGCGAGGTGCGCACCTTGCCGGGCGAGACGTAGGTGGCGTTGAAGCCGGCCCGGCCGAGCCGCCCGTCGATCAGGCTGGCCCACATCTCCTTCATGCTCGGGCCGCGCAGGATCATGATGTTGTCCAGCCGCTTGCCGGTCGTCGCCTTGGCATCGAGGTTGAGCCACAGGGCGAAGGCGCGGTTGAGCTGCTTGATCTGCCGCTCGGCATCGAGCACGAGGCTCGGCAGCGGGCAGGCCTCGAGGACGCGCACGAGATCGTTGCTGTTGCCCGCGAGCGACAGCCGGTCGAGCTCGGCCTGCAGCGAGCTGGAGCGCAGCCGGGCGTGGATCAACGAGAAGGTCCGCAGCGTCGAGGCGAGGTTGGTGCGGTCCGGGGTCGCCGCCGCCACGTCGTTCACCAGCGCCGACAGACGGATCCCGCGACCGTCGGCGACCTCCTTCAGATAGCTCCAGAACTCGGTCTCGAGCTTGATCGAGGTGCGCACCTCGCCGATGCGCATGGTCTTGCGGATCATCCGGCGTGCCCTTCGTTCGCGGGAGCGTTAATGCGCACTCCGATACACCAACCGTTGCGCCCGTGCGATTGAGACGGAAGATGAGCCGGGATACCCTAATTATGCGTTAACAAAACCGTCCGCTCACGCTACCCGATCGCGTACCGGCCCCTCGTCCTGGAGACCGCCCGTGATCCCACCGGCCGCCCCGCCGCCCGCAGCCGTGGCTCCCGTCGCCGTGGCGCCAGCCGCGGCCGCTCCCGCCGCCGGCCCGGCGGTCGCGGGACCGCCCGTCCTGCTCGCCCAGGCGAGCGGGGCCCAGGC
>JBBIIE010000366.1:0-2157 GCA_037446605.1 Geminicoccaceae bacterium
GCAGGCGGTCGAGCCGACCAAGGCCGGCGGCGTGCTGTTGCAGATCGACCGCAACCGCATCGCCACCGTGGTGGTCGACAAGACCCAGGGTGCCGAGCACGTCGTGTCGATCACCATGGACCGGGACCAGAAGCCGCGGTTCGTGCTGCGCTGCGTCGACCTGGCCTCGGCCCGGCTGGTGCTCGACGCACTGCGCCTGGAAGGCCCGGCGGCACTCGAGATCACCGGCCGCTGCCGGTTCTGAGGCGGAGCGACGACGCCGCGCCGCCGTGGCGACGGCTCTTCTGCCGCGCGGTGGACGGGGCCATATAGGGGTTGCCGCCGGCGGGGGACCCGGCGGCGGGAGCCGTTGTCCGGGGGGGACCGGCTCGGGGAGGAGCGTCGCGGACCGGCATGGCTGAGCTTCGCACGAGTCGACGCGCGCTCCTGGGCCTCGCGGCGGCCGGCTGGGCCGCGGGTCGGGCCGGGGCGCAGACCCCGGCACCCGCCGGCGCCGGCCAGCCCTTCTCCTTCGAGCGGCTGATCGAGCGCACCCGCGCCCTGGCGGCGCGGCCGTTCGCGCCGGCCCGAGAGGTGCCGGACTGGCAGGCCGGGCTCGCCGCCGAGGCCTGGCGGAAGATCCGCCCCAGGCCCGACCGGCTGATCTGGGGCGACTGGCCGACCTATCGGGTGCAGCCCTACCCGGCCGGGTGGATCCACCGCCAGCCGGTGCTCCTGCATCTGGTCGAGGACGGTCAGGCCACCGCCTGGAACGCCGCACCCGACCAGTTCGAGCTCGGCGATCTGGCCGGCCGGCAGGGGCTGCCGGAGAGCCTCGGGGTCGCCGGCTTCACCATCCTCTTCCCGCGCGCCGCGGGCGAGCCGCCCGAGCCGCTGTTGACCTTCCTGGGTGCCAGCTACTTCCGCGCGCTCGGCCGCGGCACCAGCATGGGTGCCGGGGCGCGCGGGCTGGCGCTCAACACCGGCCTCGGCCGGCCCGAGGAGTTCCCGGCCTTCCGCGAGTTCTTCCTGGTCCGCCCGCAGCAGCCCTTCGATCCGCTGACCCTCTATGCGCTGCTCGACAGCCCGAGCGTGGCCGGCGCCTACCGCTTCGAGGTCGTGGTGCGCGAGCAGACGCGCATCGACGTCGATGCCAACCTGTTCTTCCGGGCGCCGGTCGAGCAGGTCGGCATGGCGCCGCTGAGCGGCATGTTCCAGTTCGGTGCACACGATCGGGCCGGCATCGACGACGTCCGCCCGGCCGCCCACGACGTCGAGGGGCTGGCCATGTGGACGGCCTCGGGCGAGCTCCTGTGGCGGCCGGTCGCCAACCCCGCCGAGCTCCGCCTCTCGGTGCTGGTCGACGAGAACCCGCGCGGCTTCGGGCTGTTGCAGCGGGCCCGCGAGTTCCGCGCCTTCGAGGACCTGGACGCGCGCTTCGAGACCCGCCCCAACCTCTGGGTGGTGCCCCGCGGCACCTGGGGCAAGGGCTCGGTGCGCCTGATCGAGGTGCCGAGCCAGGACGAGCGGCGCGACAACATCGTCGCCTTCTGGACGCCCGAGGCGCCGGTCACCGCCGGCCAGGAGCTGCGCTTCGCCTACGGCCTCGTCTGGTCGCTCGCCTCGCCGGTCGAGCCCGCGGTCGGGCGGACCCGGACGACCCGGGTCGGCACCGCGGGCGGCGCGCTGCGCCGCGTGCTGATCGAGTTCGAGCGGCCGCAGGACGGGCCGCCCGCGGCCGAACTCAGGGCCCGGGTCGGCGCCGCCAACGCCAGGCTCGGCCCGGTGGTGGTGCGCGACGGGCCGCAGGGGAACTCCTGGCGGGTCGGCTTCGAGGTCGAGCCGTCCGGCAGCGGGCCGGTCGAGCTGCGCTGCGTGCTGGTGGCCGGCGACCGACCGGCGAGCGAAACCTGGATCTACCGGCTGGACAAGAGCTGAGGGCCCTGGGGAGCCCGCGAGGACCGTCGATGCACGCCCCGTCGATCGAACCGGCCGAGGCCGCCGAGGCGCGCCGGGTGGCCCGCTGGCAGGCCGCGCGCGAGCGGGTCGCCGCCTATCTGGCGGCGGCCGGGCTCGAACCCGAGGCGGCGGCGGCGAGTGCCGCCGAGCTGACCCGGCGACTGGCCGCCGAACGGGTCGCCGACAGCAGCGCCGAGGCGATCCGCATCGCCCTCGAGG
>JBBIIE010000367.1:0-2139 GCA_037446605.1 Geminicoccaceae bacterium
GCGGCGAGCGCGATGCCGGCGAGGGCGCCGCCGCGCAACAGCGCCGCGCGCCGCTCGCGCGCCGGGTCGGCGAGCACGAGGCTCGCCTCGGCGAACACCACCTCCTTGAGCAGGCGGGTGAGGAAGAAGCTGCGGTCGCCGGCCTGCGGCGCGAGCGCCGGCTGCGGCAGGCCGACGCTGCGGGCGATCGCCGCCACCAGCCGGTCGACGGGCGTGCCCGCCTGGGTGGCGCTGGTCAGGTAGACGCCGCGCAGGAAGGGTGCCTCGGCCCAGCCGTGGCCGGCGGCGAGCCCGTCGACGAGGCGCAGGATCTCGGGCAGGAGCGCCTGGAGCTGGGCCGGGAAGCCCAGGATGCGGGTGCGCCGCTCGAGGTCGCGCTCGGCCGCGAGCCGCTCCGGCACGAGCCGGTCGAGCCGCGCCACGAGCCCGTCCAGGCCCTCGGCGAGGGCGGCGCGGGTCGCCGCGCGCTCGGCCGTGGCCGGCAGCGTGACACCCCAGACCTGGGCGCGCTCGCTCTCGGCGAGCTCGCCGAGCGTCTCCTGGAAGCCGGCCAGGAGATCGGCCTTGGTGAGGATCAGGTAGACCGGCAGGCGCAGCCCGAGCCGCGCCTCGAGCTCGTCGAGCCGGGCGCGGATCGCCCGGGCATGGTCCGGCCCGGCGCGCTCGCCGGCCAAGAGATCGGTCACCGGCAGGGCCACCAGCACGCCGTTCAGGGGCTGGCGCGGGCGGTGCTTCTTCAAAAGCTCGAGGAACGTGCCCCAGGCGGCGGCGTCGACCTCGGCGTCGCTGTCCTGGGTGGTGTAGCGGCCGGCGGTGTCGACCAGCACCGCCTCCTCGGTGAACAGCCAGTCGCAGTGCCGGGTGCCGCCCACCCCGCGCAGATCGTCCGGGGCACCCAGCGGGAAGGAGAGCCCCGACTGGACGAGCGCCGTGGTCTTGCCCGAGCCGGGCGGGCCGATCATCACGTACCAGGGCAATTCGTAGAGCCAGCGGCGGTGGCCCCTGCCGCCCAGGCGGCGGGCCTTGAGCCGCTCGAGTGCCTCGGTGAAGCGGCGCGCCACCTCGGCGCGCTCGGCCTCGCCCGGATCGGGCCGCGCGGCCGGGGCGGCGAGCGCCTCGACGAGCTGGGCGTTCTGCCGGCGCGCCCTGTGCTGGTGCCAGAGGTTGGAGGCACCCCAGAGGACCGCGAGCACCAGGATCGCCACGAGCTTGGCGACCTCGTCGGCGAGCGGCCGCCACGCACCCAGCGCCAGGAGATCGCCCGCGAGCCAGATCAGCGCGGCGAGCAGGGCGGCGCCCAGGAGGGTCAGGAACCAGCGCGCGCTCACGACCGACCAGAGGGTGCGCAGGAAGGTCATCGGCCCCTCACCGCACCAGCAGGATCTCGACCCGCCGGTTGCGGGCGCGGCCCGCCTCCTCGGCGTTCGAGGCCACGGGCTCGGTGTCGGCGCGGCCGTCGACGGCGAGCCGTGCGGGGTCGGGAAATGCGGGGGCGAGCGCGGCGCGGACCGCCTCGGCGCGGGCCCGCGACAGCTCCCAGTTGGAGGGGAAGCGGGCGGTGCGGATCGGCCGGTCGTCGGTGTGGCCGACCACGAGGATGCGCCCCGGCTCCCGGGCGAGCTCGCGGCCGAGGCAGGCGAGCAGCGGCAGCACGCCCGCATCGAGCTCGGCCCGGCCGGAGGCGAACAGGCCGGCGTTGGGCAGGCGGATGCGCAGCTTCTGGAGGTCCTCGCCGACCGCCTCGGGGCCGACGCCGGCGGCGCGCAGGCAGGTGCGCAGCCGCTCGGCGAGCGGTGTCGCCACGACCCGCGGCGGGGGTGGCGGCGGGCGCACCGGGGCCGCCTCGACCTGGCGCACGAGCTCGACCGGGCGGTGCGGCGGCAGTCCCGCCACGGCCGGCCCGAGCCGCTCGGCGAGGCCGCCCAGGCGCAGCGCCAGGAGGGTGTAGACGAGCGCCAGGAGGCCCATGGCCGCCACGCCCGCGACCCAGAGCGGCAGCCGCTCGGTGAGCGGCACGTGGCGGGCGGCGGCACCCTGCCAGGCCGGGCTCAGCTCGCGCTCGCGCGGCCCGTCGGCGGCGGCGAGGCGGGCGTAGAGCTCGGCGCGGATCCGCTGCAGCTCGGCCGCACCGCCCGCAGA
>JBBIIE010000368.1:0-2138 GCA_037446605.1 Geminicoccaceae bacterium
CTCGAACGGCATCGGCTGCGGACGGGCGCTCTCGAAGGCCCGGGCGGCCCGGAGCACGAGCGCGTCGGCATATTTGGGGCCGACGATCTGCAGCCCGATCGGCAGGCCGGCCGCGGTGAAGCCGCAAGGTACGGTGATCGCCGGCTGCTGGCCGAGGTTGAACGGCCAGGTGAAGGGCGTCCACTCGATCCAGCGCCGATAGGGCCCACCCTCGGGCACCTCGCGGCCGGCCGCGAAGGCCGGGATCGGCAGGGTGGGTGTCACGAGCAGGTCGGCCTCGGCGAACAGTCCCTCGATCCGCTCGGCGTAGGCCGCCCGCTCGAGTTGGAGCTCCTGGAGCTGGGTGGCGGTCACCCTCGCCCCCTCCAGGGCGATCTCGGCGAGGCCGGGGTCGATCCAGCCGCGCCGCTCGGCCGGGAGCCGCCCGACCAGGAAGGAGGCCGCCGCATACCAGTGCCGCTTGAACATGGCCTCCGCGTCGCCGATCCCGGGATCGCGCTCGACGATCGTCGCGCCGAGCTCGACGAACGCCTGGACCGCCGCGGCGAAGCCGGCGCGGATCTCGGGATCGACCCGGGCGTGGCCGAGATCGACGCTGGCCAGGATCCGAAGGCCGCGGACCCCGCCCTCGAGCCCGACCGTGAAGTCGGTGCCGGGGCGCGGCAGGGCGTACCAGTCGCGCCGGTCGGGGCCCACGAGCAGGTTCAGCATGAGCGCGGCGTCGCTCACCGTCCGGGTCATGGGCCCGACATGGCTCACCGTGCCGAAGGGCGAGGCCGGCCAGGTCGGCACGAGACCGAAGGTCGGCTTCAGGCCGACGATGCCGGTGAACCCGCCCGGCATGCGGATCGAGCCACCGCCGTCCGAGCCCTGGTGGAGCACGCCCATGCCGAGGGCCGCCGCGACCGCCGCCCCGCCGGAGGAGCCACCGGCGGTCCGGCTCGTGTCCCAGGGGTTGCGGGCCACCTGCCCGAGCGGATTGTCGGTGACCCCCTTCCAGCCGAACTCCGGGGTCGTGGTCTTGCCGAGGATCGGCGCACCCGCCTCGCGCAGCCGGGCGACGGGCGGCGAATCGACCGCATCGGGCGGGGCCCCCTCGGTCGTGCGGCTGCCGCGGCGGGTCGGGAAGTCCTTCATCAGGTTGAGGTCCTTGACCGTCGCGGGCACGCCGTCGATCGGGCCGAGCGGGCGGCCCGCGCGCCAGCGCTCCTCGCTCGCCCGCGCCGCCAGGAGCGCGCCCTCGGCGTCGACCAGCGCGAAGGCGCCCACCTCGCGGTCGAAGCGGTCGATCCGGGCGAGGCAGGCCCGCGCCACCTCGACGGGCGAGAGTGTGCGCCGGCGGAAGTGACGGACCAGCTCGCTCGCCGAGAACAGGGCCGGATCGGTCGCGGGCATGCGGGCTCCTCCCTCGTCCGGGTGTTCCCTAGGCCGGCGCGGGCCGGCGGGCCAGCGGCAGCGATGCAGCCCCGTTAACCGAAGCTTAGGGAAGCGGTGGTGGAATGGGCGGCGGTCGGACCGGATCGGCCGGTTCGATCGGCTGGAGTGGCCGTCATGGTGCGTTGCGGCTCGGTGATCGCGCTGGCCCTGCTCCTCTGCGGCGCCCCGCCGGCGTCGGCCCAGGTGCCGTCCGGCGTGGCGCGGATGCTCTGCCACGACTACAAGGAGCTGGTCCGCCAGCTCGGTGCCCGCTACGAGGAGGTTCCGGTCTCGACCGGGCTGCAGAGCAACGGGCACCTGCTGCAGGTGTTCAGCTCGCCGCGTTCGGGCACCTGGACCATCCTGAGCGTCACCCCCGACGGCACGGGCTGCGTGGTGGCGGCCGGGCGGAGCTGGGAGAGCACGGCGCCGGCGCCCCGCGACCCGCCCGCCTGAGCGACCGCGTCGGGCTGGACAGGCTGCCGGGCGCCGCCTAGCTCCTGCCGTCGCCGGTCCCGGCCGGTCGGGGAGACGGTGTGGCGCTTCCGGTCCTGCCCCCGCCCTACACGCTCGTCCTGGTCGACCGCGAGCGCGACCCGCTGGTGCACGCCCGGGCGCACGCCGCGCGCGGCGTCGAGGACGGCCTCCTGGTGCTCGCCGACCGCGCCGACCGGCTGGCGCTGGCGCTCCTGCTGGAGCCCGACCGGCCGCGCGCCGCGACC
>JBBIIE010000369.1:0-2093 GCA_037446605.1 Geminicoccaceae bacterium
CGGCGGTCGGGGCGGGCCGCGGCACCGCTTCCGGCCCGGCCGCCGGCGCGGGCGGTGGCGGGGTGGCGTCGGAGCTGCGCGCCGGCTCGGCCAGGAGCTGCGCCAGCTCGGCCTCGGCGGGGAACGGCCGCGGGTCGGAGCGGGCCGGCAGGGGGAGCACCGCCGGGCCCTGGCGGGAGGCCACCATCAGCCGCAGGAGGCGGGCGTCGGCCGCGGGCTGCGCGCCGGTGACGAGCTCCAGGCCCTGCTCGGGCCCCCCGGCCAGGAGCCCGGACCAGACGGCGAGCAGGCCGGCCGCGCCGCAGAGGCTAGCCGCCCTGAACGGGAACGACGAGGTCGAGGTCGCCAAGGTTCGTCTCGGCGTGGATCGAAAGGGCGCGCGCTCCCTCGAGGCGGGCGCCGGCCAGCGAGAAGCGGTGCTCGCGGCCGGCCAGCACGTAGACCGGGCCGTCGCCGAGGCCGATCGGGCGCGCCGCCGCCAGGACCTCGATCCGGCGGATGTGCAGGTGCGCGCGGCCGCGGTTGGCGACCACGAGGCTCGGCCCCGTGGCGCCGCGCTCGATCGTCCAGCGCGGCTCGGCGCGCGCGCCGGGCGGCGTCACGAACACCGGCAGGCTCATGCGCAGGGCGAGCCGCACGCCGCCCGCGGCGGCCTCGCCCGAGGGGACCTCGGTGACCAGCAGGCGGAAGCTTTCCTCGACCGCCGGTGCGGCGTCGCCGCGCCGCGCCACGCGGACGATCTGCCGGTCGCCCGGGGCGAGGCGCAGGAGCGGCGGGACCGCCACGAGCTCGCGGGTGGGCTCCAGGTCGGCGGTGGACGGGCTCGCCCGCCAGGCGAAGGTCTCGATCTGGAGGAGGAGCGGTGCCTCGCCGCTGTTGGTCAGGGTCACGACCGCGGCCGCCCGCCCGGGTGCGAGCTCGATCCGGGTCGGCGACACGCCCAGGGTCGCACCGCGGGCGGCCGTCCAGCCGGGGACGATCACGGCCAGGACCACGAGCAGCAGCCGGAGGGGGACGAGGAGCGCCATCTCAGAAGGTCAGCGTGATCGTGACGGTGTCGCTGTAGCTGCCCGGCGCCACCGCCTGGCCCGAGGGGATGCGGCCGTAGACCACCACGCTGCCGTTGCCGCCCTGCAGGAGCTGGACCTGGTTGGCGTCGGCGCCGGTGCCCCAGATGCTGGTGCGGCCGCTGGTCTTGTAGAGCTGGTAGTTGAGGAAGTTCGAGCCGGACTTCATGCGGCGCTGCGAGCCGCTGGCATTCGCGCCGTTGTCCAGCTCGAAGGTCAGCGTGCCGACCGGGCAGTTGACGTAGTTGATCGAGCCCTGCACGTCGAGGTTGGTGGTCTGCCCCGAGATGTAGGTGCCGAAGGCCATCGTGCCGCCCGACAGCGCGCAGTTGGAGGTCACCGTGGCGGTGACGTTGAGCGTCCCGGTATCGGTCGCCCCACCCGCCGGGCGGGCGCCACCGAGCAGCGCTGCGAGCAGCGCCGCCGCGATCCCTATCCTCCTCCGAGCCATGGCTCGTTCTCCCGTCGCTGGTGCCTCGGCGAGGGCTTGGGCCATCCTTGGTCGCGCTCGACGACGCGACCGAGTATATATTTTTGGTTGATGAACCTCAAGGTCACTCTCTCCTCGCGCGATCCGTGCGCAGGTGCCGGTCGACCGTCGCCAACAGGCTCGCCCCGTCGATCGGCTTGGTCAGGTAGCCGTCCATGCCGGCGGCGCGGCAGCGCCGCTCGTCGTCGGCCATGGCGTTGGCGGTGACCGCCACGACCGGTGTGGCGGCGCGCGCCGGATCGGCCATGGCACGGATCCGGCGCGTCGTCTCGAGCCCGTCGAGCCCGGGCATCTGCATGTCCATGAGCACGAGGTCGAAGGACTCGGCGGCGAGCCGCTCCAGGGCGGCGGCACCGCTCTGCACCGTCACCACGGTGTGTCCGGCGCGCTCCAGCAGCACCGCCAGCAATCTGCAGTTGAGGGCGTTGTCGTCGACCACCAGGAGCCGGAGTGGCTGCCCTCGCCGTTCCGACAGGCTGTGCCGGGTGAGGATCCCGGCCTCGCCGCCGGCGCGCAGCGTGCGCAGGCAGGCCATC
>JBBIIE010000370.1:0-2092 GCA_037446605.1 Geminicoccaceae bacterium
GCCTCGGCCCCTTCGTCCTGCCCGAGGAGATTCTCTGAGGGGCTGCGAAGCGCGGTGGTGGTTGACGCTCGATTTCGATCGCGATTGTAATACTTGCGATTCAGAGCGGCGCGAATGCGGGCCGGAGGGTTTGAACGCGGATCGAACGCCGACCCTCGATGATTTCGAACACGCGCTCCGCGGCAGTCTCGCCGCGGTCGAGGCTGCTCCTTTCCTCGGCCACCATCCCTGCCCCATTCCAGCCCGAGAGGCGCTCGCGGCACGGCTCGACCGGTCCAATCTCCTCCGCTCGCTACGCGGGTTGCTCTGGAAATGGCCCGCCCTCACCGCTGCTTGGATCGCATCCCATGTGCGCGATCGTTACGGCGAGGAGGACGATCACCGCTTCTGGAGTCTTCTGGACGAGCTCTTTGGGCGGGTGGTGCGCGGCGACGAGCGAGCGACGCTGGCGGAACTGTTCACCTGGGCCTGCGCCAAGCTCGACCTCGCGCGCAGCGTGGCAGGCAGCCACGTCGACCGCATTGTTGTTCAGGCCGGTGCCCCCCTCCACCAGCTCGACGTCCTCGTTCGGCGCTGTCTCGAGGTCGAGCGGGCGGAAGGATTACCGGACCTCGACGACGATCCCGCCTGCCAACGCTTCACCGCAGCCGTGGCCGAGCGACTGCGACCGACCAATCCGCGTCTCGCCCGCGTCCTCGAGGCCGACCCGACGTCCTGGTACCTGCGGCGCTGGATCGCGGTGCGTCTCGGCCGGGAGGATCCCGCCGATCCCGCGTTCGTGGAAGTGTTGCGAGAGCGTCTGGAGGCTCTCCCGGAACCTGTCGGCTCGACCGGTTCACCGACCTTGGTATGGGCCGAAGGTGGGCTCGCCATCCGGATGCCACGCCCGACGAGGGGCCGGATCCGGCTCGAAGCCGGCGGCCGCAGCTTCGGTCTCGAGGCGTCGGGAGCGGAAGAGGAGGTGTTTCTCGCGGAACTCGCCACGGGGTGCGGACTTCGGGGCGAGGTCCGTTGGGTGCTCGAAGGTGACGGCCCGACGCGCGAGGGGATCCTCGCGCTCCCGGCAAACGACGGCAGCGAGCTCCTCCTCTTCTCGCTGCCGGCGGGGAAGCTCGTGAGAAGGGTCGCCTTCTCGGACCCGGCCGCGCGATGTGCGGTGCCGGCCGGCCGGCTGCTGGCGGTCGCAGCGGGTCGCTTCACCACGCCCGAGGGTCCGGCCGAGACGTTCGACGGATGGCTCCGCGTCGCCGAACTCGCTCTGGACGATGAGCGAATCCGTCTCCGCCGAGGTGCCCTCGGGGTGGAGCTCGAGCCGCTCGAGCGACCGCGTATCGAGCTCGTCGGGCGGCCCGCCTTCATGGCACTCGGGGGCGAAGTCGTCCACGCGGGGCCGGAGCCCGGAGTCCGGATCCGGCACCGCGCCGAGAATGATCGGGGATCCTACGAGATCCTGGTCGAAATCGACGGTACCGAACGAGGGAGGTTGCCGCTCCGCTTCGAGGAAGGCGTGGCCGAGGCGAGGCTCGAGCCGGCCATGGCAGTCGAGCCGGCGCGACTGATGCGTTGCCGGTTGGCCTTGGTGCGAGCTGGCGAGCGGCGCGCGCTCGCGCGCGCATCGTTCCTCGTCTGGAATCGCCTGGAGGCGGCCGCGGAGGGTCGCTTCCACGGGCCGCCGCCCGAGAACCTCTGTCCGCGGGGGAGCCGACATTTTCTGATCGACCGTGACGGCGTGGCCCTGCGTCGCGACGAACGGTATCTCGAAGCGGTTCTCGCTTTCGATGTCGGAGGAGACCGCATCGAACTTCGGCTGCCGGCACCGGATCCCGTCGCGCTGGTCGAGCGGCGCGATCCGGACGGCCGTGTGGCTCGGCAGATCCTCGACCCGGTTGAGGCGATCGTCGTTCAGCCGGGCGATCCGCGGCTGCTCGAGATCCGCTGTCCGGACCCCGAGGCGGAACTGCGTCTCGGCAATCGTCGGACCCGAGGTGCCTTCCGATATCGCCCCGCATTCCGCTGTTCACTTCTCGCGGCCGCGGAGCATTGTCGGAGCGCCGATCCGACGCTCGCGGTGCGACTGTCCTCGGGCAACGAG
>JBBIIE010000371.1:0-2045 GCA_037446605.1 Geminicoccaceae bacterium
GGGTCGCTCGGTCGGGCTCGGGACCCTCGTGCCACGGTGCGCGATGCGCCGCGAGCGGGCTCGGGACCGTCGTGCCGCGGCGCCGGCCGCGCCGGCACGGCTCGGGAGCCGCGTGCGCGGGCGACCGGAGCCGTTTCCAGGATCATCGACCACATGCTAGGATGATAATCCACAATCGGCTGCCGCTCAAGGCACGGCCGCGGTCGGCCGCTCAGAGCGTCCGGGCACGCTCGCGCAGGAGGAACTTCTGGATCTTGCCGGTCGAGGTCTTGGGCAGCGGACCGAACACGATCGTCCGCGGCACCTTGTAGTGGGCGATCTCGGCCCGGCAGTGCGCGACCAGGTCCTCGGCGGTGGTCGTCGAGCCCTCCCGGAGGGCGACGAAGGCGCAGACCTGCTCGCCCCACTTCTCGTCGGGCCGCGCCACCACGGCCGCCTCGAGGACGTCGGGGTGGCGGTAGAGGGCCCCCTCGACCTCGATCGAGGAGACGTTCTCGCCGCCGGTGATGATGATGTCCTTGGAGCGGTCCTTGATCTCCAGATAGCCGTCCGGGTGCACCACGGCGAGGTCGCCCGAGTGGAACCAGCCGCCGGCGAGCGCCTCCTGCGTGGCGGTCGGGTTCTTGAGGTAGCCGCGCATCACGATGTTGCCCTGGAACATCACCTCGCCGAGGGTGGTCCCGTCGCGCGGGACCGGCGCCAGCGTCGCCGGGTCGAGCACGTCGAGGCCTTCCAGCACGGGGTAGCGCACCCCCTGGCGGGCGAGCTTCTCGGCGCGGCCGCGCGCATCCAGCCCGGCCCAGGCCGGCTGCGGCTCGCACACCACGGCCGGGCCGTAGACCTCGGTCAGCCCGTAGACGTGGGTGACCTCGATGCCGAGCGCCGCCATGCGCTCGAGCACGGCTGCGGGCGGCGCCGCCGCGGCGGTCATCATGGCGACCTTCTGCGCGAACGGCCGGCGCGCCTCGGGAGGCGCGTTCACGAGCATCCCCATGACCACGGGCGCGCCGCAGAGATGCGTCACGCCGTGCTCGGCGAGGGCGGCGAAGATGGTCTCCGAGGATACCCTGCGCAGGCACACGTGCACCCCGGCCTGGAGCGTGACCGTCCAGGGGAAGCACCAGCCGTTGCAGTGGAACATCGGCAGCGTCCAGAGATAGACGGGCGCCTTGGGCAGGCTCCAGACCAGGACGTTGCCGATCGCGTTCAGGTAGGCGCCGCGGTGGTGGTACACCACGCCCTTGGGGTTGCCGGTGGTGCCCGAGGTGTAGTTGAGGGCGATCGCCTGCCACTCGTCCTCGGGTAGGAGCGGGGCGAAGTCCGGATCGCCCTCGGCGAGCAGCGCCTCGTAGTCGAGGGCACCCAGCCGCTCGCCGCCCGGGCCCTCGGGATCGGCGATGTCGACCACGAGCGGTCGGCGGGCGCAGCGCAGCAACGCTTCCTTAACGATGGGCGCGTATTCGGTGTCCGTCAGCAGGACGTCGGCTTCCCCATGCTCCAGGATGAAGGCGATGGTGCCCGGATCGAGACGCGTGTTGAGGGCGTTCAGTACGGCCCCGGCCATCGGCACGCCGAAATGTGCCTCGAGCAGCTCGGGCACGTTGGGCGCCATGACCGCCACGGTCGCCCCCGGCCGCACGCCGCGCCCGACCAGCGCCGCGGCGAGCCGCCGACAGCGCGCCCGGAGCGTGGCGTAGTCGCGGCGGATCCGCCCGTGCAGCACGGCGAGCGCGTCCGGGCGGACGGCCGCGGTCCGCTCGAGGAACAGGACCGGGGTCAGGGGCGCGTGGTTGGCCGTGCTGCGGTCGAGGCCGGCGCCGAAGATGCCCTCCTCGCGATAGCGGCTGGCGCTGCGCATGCTGCCCTCCCTCGCACGCGCGGTGCGGACGTGGCGACCGGCCCCGCATGCGGCAGGCGGCGCGGGCGGGTCAAGCGGGCCCCGGCCGGCTGCTTGCGGAACCGTCGCCCGCCCGACTATGAGGCGAGGTGGAACTCGGTCGACACGACCTTTGGTGGAGGCCGGTGATGGACCGTGCAACCGCGAG
>JBBIIE010000372.1:0-2024 GCA_037446605.1 Geminicoccaceae bacterium
CTGGCCGAGCAGGCCGCCCCCTGCACCGAATAGCCGCCGTCGACCGGAATGGCCGTGCCGGTGAGGAAGTCCGAGGCCGACGAGCACAGGAACACCGCGATCCCGGCGAAGTCCTCGGGCACGCCCCAGCGCCCGGCCGGCGTCCTGGCCACCACCTTCTCCTGCAGCTCCTGGATCTGCGCCCGCGCCTGGCGGGTCAAGGCCGTGTCGATCCAGCCCGGGAGCACGGCGTTGACCTGGATGTTGTCCTGCGCCCAGGCGCAGGCCATGGCCTTGGTCATCTGCACGATGCCGCCCTTGCTGGCGGCGTAGGGGGTCGTGAAGGAGGCGCCGAAGATCGACATCATCGAGCCGATGTTGACGATCTTGCCGCCGCCCGCCCTCTTCATCTCCGGATAGGCCGCCTGCGAGCAGACGAAGGCCGAGGTGAGGTTGGTCTCGAGGATGGTGTGCCACTCGGCGAGGCTGTACTCCTCCGGGCGCTTGCGGATGTTCGTGCCGGCATTGTTCACGAGGATGTCGAGCCGGCCGAGCTCGCGCACCGTGCGGGCGACCATCGCCCGGCACGACTCCTCGCTCGTGATCTCGACCGGGACGGCGATCGCGCGCGCCCCGAGCCGGGCGAGTTCGGCCACCGCTTCCGCGTTCTTGGCCTCGTTGCGGCCGGCCACCGCCACCGCCGCCCCGGCCTCGGCGAGCCCCTTGGCCATGCCGAGGCCGATGCCCCCGTTGCCGCCCGTGACGATCGCAACCCTGCCCGAGAGATCGAACAGCCGCATCGCTCCCTCCCCGCACCCGGCGCCGCCGGCCGTCCGGCACCACCTCGCCCCGGCCGCTAGCAAGCGTACCGCCGCGCGTCCATGGCCCGCCCGCCACCCCTGGCCTGCAGCGGCCGGCCGGCTTGACGGCCGCAGCGGCCGCGGGCAACTCGCCCGTGGGCGGGGCCGGCCCAAAAGCCCGCGCGGGTGAGCGCATGCGTTCCTCCTCGAGCATCCTCCTGAGCGTCGCCTGGCGGGTCGCGGTCACGCTCCTCGTCTTCAACCCGGTCTGGTCGGTCGCCGGCTGGATCGCCGGGATCGCGCCCACCCAGCCCGGCATCGCGCTCATCGCCGGAGCCGTGGTGCTCGTCGTCTTCCTCTACATGCTCTCGCTGGTGCGCGACTTCCCGGGCTCGACCGCGGCGATGGCGATCCTGCTCGCCGCGCTCGTCGCCGGCGCCGCGCTGCAGGGCTGGCTCGACCCGTTCGACCTCGCCTTCTGGAAATGGGCGGCCCCGGTCGTGGCCGGGCTGTTGTTCTCGGCCGGCCCGTTGTTCAGCCTGGTGCGCCGCCGCGAAGCCGGCATCGCCACCACCGACGAGACGCCGACCTGAGCGGCAGGGGTTGACAGTCGCAGGCATTGGGTTCATGATCCTATTCAGGGATCACGATCGGAGGAGCCTGCCGTGCCCGCAGCCGCCCTCTTCGCCACCGCCGCCCCCCCGCCGAGCAACGCCGCGGAGGCGGTGCGCGGCGCGCGCACGACCCCGCCGAGCGCGGGCCAGCAGGATCTGCTCGACCAGCTCCCTGCAGGCGAACGGCCCGGCTTCGAGCGGCTGCGGCGCGGCTGGCACGCCCGGCTCTGCCCGCTCGACGAGCCCGAGCGGGCGGCCGCCGATGCGATCGTGGGGTTCGTCTGGCGCGGCGCCACGCTCGCCGCCCTCGAGGAGCGGCTGCTGCGCGGCTGTCTCGAGGGGGCCGTCCCGGCCGGGCTGCCCTCGCTCGCCGCGCTCTGCCGCTACCGCGCGCGCCTCGCCAAGGACCGCGAGCTGGTCGAGCGCGACCTGGTCGAGCTGCGCGATCACCGGCCGCAGCCACTGCCGGCATCCGGCCTCAACCCCGACCGGCTCGAATGGCTCGCCGCCCGGCTGCGCGGGCAGGCCGCCCGCCAGGAGGCCGAGCCCGTGGCGGAGGCCGCGCCCGATCCCTCGACCCCGCCGCCCGACGACGCGCCCAGGCCCGGGGCCGTCGGGCCGCGCGCCGTGC
>JBBIIE010000373.1:0-1998 GCA_037446605.1 Geminicoccaceae bacterium
CGCCGAGATTCGACATCGCCCCGGCGTGGCCGAGCTCGGCGGCTTTTCGGTACCAGCGCGCGGCTTCGGCGAAATCCTGCGGCACGCCCTTTCCCTGCTCGTAGAGCAGGCCGAGATTGAACATCGCCTCGGCAACGCCGAGCTCGGCGGCCGCGCGGAACTCGCGCGCCGCGGCGGCGTAATCGCCACGCGCGTAGGCTGCCACGCCTTCTAGGAGGCCGGCGCGGGTGGTCGGGGCCCATCCGAGCAGGAGCCCCGCAAGGAGCGAGAACAGGGCGGCGCAACGGCGCGGTCGGTCCATCGGTGCCCTCCCGGTCGGTCGACCATGTCGGTCTATCGAAACGACCCGGGGGCGGCAACGCGCACCATTCGTCTCGACGCGTGACGGCCCTGCCCCCGCGCTCTGGACGCCGGCCGCGGCGGCGTGCTGGATCGCCGCGCCGACGGCTCGCGGGAGGGGTGATGGACGTCGTGGCGGCGCTCGAGCGGGCCCTCGGACCCGGCGCGGTGTTCGTGGGCGAGGAGGTACCGGAGCGCAACCGCACGGACTGGAGCGGGCTCGAGCCGGTCCGGCCTCTGGCCCTCGTGCGGCCGCGCGATGCGGCCGAGGTCGCCTCGGTGCTGCGGACCTGCCACGCGGCCGGCGTGCCGGTCGTCCCGCAAGGCGGGCTCACGGGCCTCTGCGGCGGCGCCCGCCCGACGCCCGACTCGGTCGCCCTCTCGCTCGAGCGGCTCACGGGCGTCGAGGAGATCGACCGGGCCATGGCGACCATGACGATCCGCTCGGGCACGCCGCTCGAGACCGTGCAGCGGGCCGCCGAAGGAGCGGGCTTCCTCCTGCCGCTCGATCTCGGCGCGCGCGGCTCCTGCGCGATCGGCGGCAATCTCGCGACGAACGCCGGCGGCAACCGGGTGATCCGCTACGGCATGGCGCGCGAGATGGTGCTCGGGCTCGAGGTCGTGCTCGCCGACGGCACGATCGTCTCGAACCTCAACAAGATGCTCAAGAACAATGCCGGCTACGACTGGAAGCAATTCTTCCTCGGCACGGAGGGGACGCTGGGTGTGATCACCCGGGCCGTGCTGCGCCTCTGGCCGTTGCCGGCCTGGACCACGGCGGCCTTCTGCGGGCTCCCCGACTTCGCCGCGGTGGTGCGGCTCCTCGAGGAAGCGCGCGCCGGGCTCGGGCCGCTGCTTTCCGCCTTCGAGGTCATGTGGCCGCGCTTCTACGATCTGATCGTCGAGTGCGCTTCCGGTGTCCGCGCGCCACTCGCGGGTCGGCACGGCTATTACGTCCTCCTCGAGGTGCAGGGGACCGAGGAGCGGTTCGACGCCCCACGCGTCGAGGCCTTCCTCGAGCGGATGCTGGAAAAGGGCATCCTCGCCGATGCGGCGGTCGCGCAGAGCCGGGCGGATGTCCGCGCCTTCTGGGCGATCCGCGACGCGGTGGCCGAGTGGGGCCGGATCATCGGGCCGCATTTCGGCTACGATCTGGGCCTGCCGATCGACCGCACCGAGGCCTTCGCGCGCGAGGCCGAGGCGGCGCTGGTGGCCCGCTTCGCCGGCACCGTCGCGGTCTTCTTCGGCCATCTCGGGGATTCGAACCTCCACGTCGTCGTCCACGTGCCCGCCGTCCCCCGGCAGCCCTACGAGGAGGTCACCGAGCTCCTCTACGGGCTCGTGCGCGCGCACGGCGGGACGATCTCGGCCGAGCACGGCATCGGCACCTTGAAGCGCCCCTGGCTCGGGCATGCCCGCAGTGCCGAGGAGATCGCCCTGATGCGCACCCTCAAGCGCGCCCTCGACCCGAACGGGATCCTCAACCCCGGGAAGGTCGTCGAGCTCGGCTGACGCCCCGCCCGGTTCGTCGGCTCCGTCCGTCGGGTTCGTTCGTCGGGTTTGCTCAGCCGGGTGGGCCGCGGGGGGTGCGGCCGACGGGTGGGTCGGGGCGGATCGGGGAGGCCGGGCTCGCGGGCAGGGGCGGGCCCGCCGGGCCGG
>JBBIIE010000374.1:0-1989 GCA_037446605.1 Geminicoccaceae bacterium
CCGCCGCTGCCGGAGACGGACGAGGCGCGGCTCGCCCGCACGCTCGCCGGCCTCACCCCCGAGGAGCGGGCGGAGTGGGATTCGCTCGGCTACGAGACCTGGGTGGTGCCGCCCGGCACCGGCCGGCGGCCGCTCGCCGCGCTCGACGCCGCGTGGGTCTGCCCGGCCGACCGCTGGCGGGTGCTCGAGGAGCTCACCCGGCTCGACGATCCGGCCGAGGAGGCGCGCGTGCTCGACCATTTCCGCCGCGCCGGGCTCGACCCGGGCCTGGACCATCCGGCCTTCGCCGGGCGCATCGACCCGCCGGCGCCGCCGGCCGCGCCCGCCGACGAAGGGGCCACACCCGGGGCGCCGCCGGACCCGCCCGCCGGCCGCGATCCCGCCTTCCACGCGCTGCTCGTGCGGCTCGGCCAGGAGGCCGAGGCCCATCACGGCGCCGGCCGCGCCCGCCGCGCCGCCCTGGCCTGGCGGCGGCACGCAGGCGAGCTCGGCGTCCCGGTCCCGGCGCATGCCGGGCTCGGGATGCAGGAAAGCGGATCGGGCCTCTGAGCGAATCGTGAGCGAATCGATGGAACGAACCCGAGGTGTCAGCCCGTCTCGAGGCCGAGCGGAGCGGGCGAGCGGCGCTGCCTCGAGCCGGGCGCGGCCGGTGTCGCCGGGGTGGGTGCCGCACCCGCGTCCCCGTCCTGCGCGCGCGGCAGACGGAGCTGGCCGCGCCGGCCGCAGCCCACGGGCGCGAGCGCCAGGAGGACGGCGAGCAGGCGACGTCGGCTCACGGCTGCGCACCCAGGAAGCGCGCCCGGGCGGCGGCCACCGCCTCGCGCACCCGCACGGGTGCGGTCCCGCCGAAGCTCGTCCGGCTCGCCACCGACCGGTCGACGCCCAGGACCTCGCGGACGGCGGGCTCCAGCCGTGGATCGATCGCCGCGAGCTCGGCGTCCTCGAGCTCGTCGAGCTGGCAGCCCCGCTCCTCCGCCCGGCGCACGGCGCGGGCGGCGATCCCGTGCGCCTCGCGGAACGGCACCCCCTTCACCCGCACGAGCCAATCGGCGAGGTCGGTCGCGGTCGTGTGACCGAGACCGGCCGCGGCGCGCAGCCGGGCCACGTCGAAGCGCGCACCCTCGAGCATGGCCGCGGTGGCGGCGAGGCAGAGCTCGAGTGTGTCGACGGCGTCGAACAGGCCCTCCTTGTCCTCCTGCATGTCCTTCGAATAGGCGAGCGGCAGGCCCTTGAGGACGGTCAGCAGGGCCACGAGATGGCCGATCACCCGCCCGCTCTTGCCGCGCACGAGCTCGGCCGCGTCGGGGTTGCGCTTCTGCGGCATGATCGAGCTGCCCGAGGTGAAGGCCTCGGGCAGGACGACGAAGCCGAATTGCGGGGTGGCCCAGAGCACGAGCTCTTCGGCGAGCCGCGAGAGGTGGACGGCGCAGATCGCGGCCGCCGAGAGGTAATCGAGGGCGAAGTCGCGGTCGGAAACGGCGTCGATCGAATTGGCCATCGGCCGCTCGAAGCCGAGTGCGCGCGCCGTGGCCTCGCGATCGATCGGGAAGCTCGTCCCGGCGAGAGCGGCGGCTCCCAGCGGGCACTCGTCGAGGCGCCGCCGGGCGCCGGCGAAGCGGTCGCGGTCGCGGCCGAACATCTCGACATAGGCCAAGAGATGGTGGCCGAGGGTGACGGGCTGAGCCGCCTGGAGATGGGTGAAGCCGGGCATGACGTCGGCGGCGTGCCGTTCGGCCTTGTCGATCAGCACCGTCTGCAGCGCGCGCAGGAGCTGGTCCGCGCGGTCCATGGCGCCGCGTACCCAGAGCCGCATGTCGGTCGCGACCTGATCGTTGCGCGAACGGGCGGTGTGCAGCCGGCGGCCGGCTTCGCCGATCCGCTCGGTGAGCCGGGCCTCGATGTTGAGGTGGATGTCCTCGAGCTTCGGGTCGAAGTGGAAACGGCCTTCCTCGATCTCGCGGGCGATCGCGTCGAGCCCGGCCAGGATCG
>JBBIIE010000375.1:0-1987 GCA_037446605.1 Geminicoccaceae bacterium
CCGCTCATCGCGCGCGATCCGGCCCGTCGCGGCGGAGCACGCCCGGCCGGCTTCGGCCCGGCGGGCGAGGGACGGTGGAGGTGGCCTGCGCCATCGCAGCGCTCCCGAGGACGCGATCGGCCCGAGCTTCTGGCAGGACAGTGCGAAGATTCCCTTAACGGGGAGGGTGAACGTACGCCCGGCGCAACCGGGTGCGCGGCCGACCCGGCGGCGATTTGCGTCTCGCCCCCGCCCGCCGGCTGCTGCTAGAGCTGCGCGCCGGGGAACGCACCGCGCCGGCGCCGCGCCGGCCATCCGGGAGGGGGACGCCGTGATGCAGGAGCTGCTGGCACTGCCACCGATCGCCCAGGGCGTGGCCGGCGGCCTCGTGCTGCTCGTGCTCCTGGGCTTCGGGCTGTGGCTCGGGGCGCGTTCGGCGCTCCGCCGCCGGGCCGAGGAGGCGGCCGGTGCCGAGATGCGGCTGCGCGACCAGCTCATGCAGTCGCGCACCCAGGCGCAGCAGACCGCCGAGCAGCTCAACCGCGTCTCGCAGACGCTCGCCGCCGAGCGCCAGGCGCACGGCGATCTGGTGGCGATCGGCGAGCGCCGCGGCGAGCTCGAGGCGCAGCTCGCCGAGACCACCCGCACCCTGGCGCTGCGCCGGCAGGAGCTGGCCGAGGCCGAGGAGCGGCTCGCCCGGCAGCGGCGCGAGATCGAGCGGCTGGGCCAGGACCGCGCCGAGGCCGAGCGGCGCAAGCAGGCGGTCGACCAGCAGCTCGGCGCGGTCCAGGCCACGCTCGCCGAGACCGAGGCGAACCTGGAACGGGCCCGGGGCGAGCTCGCCGCCACCGAGGAGCGGCTCGCCGAGCGGCGTGCCGAGCTCGAGCGGCTGGAGGCGCAGATCGCCGACCGGCGACCGCTCGCCGAGAGCGTGAACGCCATCGAGGCGCGCCTCAAGGCGGTCGCCGAGCAGCAGCTCGCCCAGCTCCGGGCGGCGAGCGAGGCGCTGGTGGCCGAGGCGGCCTCGGTCCGCGACGGCCTCCGCGCGATCCCCGAGAACTGAGCGTGGCGACGGCGGGAGCACCGCCCGCGGGCGCGACCCCGTCCCTCGCCCCGGAGGCGCGGGCGGTGCTCGAGACGTGGCTCGCCCCGGAGACCGAGCCGCGCTGGTTCCGTCCCGATGCGGCCTTCGACCGGATGCTCGCCCTACGCTTCGGCGCGCTCGCCGACCGCGCCGCGGGCGGGGCCTTCGACGACTGGCTCGGGACGCCCGAGGGCGCGCTGGCGCTCGCGATCCTGGTCGACCAGCTGCCGCGCAACATCCACCGCGGCACGCCGCGGGCGTTCGCCTGCGATGCCAAGGCGCGCGAGGTGGCGCGCCGGGCGCTGGCGCTCGGCCACCACCTGGCCTTGCCGGAGCGGGTCCGACTCTTCCTCTATCTGCCGTTCGAGCACAGCGAGGATCCGGCCGACCAGGAGCGCGCGGTCGAGCTGTGCCGGGCGCTCGGCGGCGAGGCGTTCCGCTACGCGGTCCGCCACCGCGACGTGATCCGCCGCTTCGGCCGCTTCCCGCACCGCAACGCCGTGCTCGGCCGGGCGAGCACGGCGGAGGAGCTGGCCTTCCTGCAGCAGCCCGGCTCGTCCTTCTGAGGAGGGAGCGGGCCGGGCAGGGAGCGGTGCCGCCGGACGGGGCGCTCAGAGCGGCCGCGTCAGCCGGATCATCAGCTCCTCGATGCCGAGCCGCTCCAACCGGTCGGCGAGCGCGTCGCGCTCCGCCGCCTCGGCCGCGGGATCGGCCGCATCACGGCCACGGCCCCGGGCGCGCTGCAGCTCGAGCGACAGGCCGGCGCGCGGGCCGGGTCCGGGTGGCGGTGGCGCGGGCTCGGGGTCCGGCAGCGACGGGAGGGCCGTCTGCGGCCGCGGCAGGGCATGGTCGAGGCGCAGATCGAGCCGTCGGCCACCGGATCGAACCGCGGCGCGTGGGCCGCGTCCAGGATGGTCTCGCCCT
>JBBIIE010000376.1:0-1986 GCA_037446605.1 Geminicoccaceae bacterium
TGATCAGCGGCGCCCCGGTCGCAAGGGCGTCGAGATTGCGGGCGATCTGCCCGCCGCGCCGGCGGAACAGGCCGCGCGTCCAGCCCGAGGCGTGCGGGGTCATGAGCACGTTGTCGAGCTCGTGGAAGGGGAAGGCGGAGGGCCGCGGGGCCGGGTCCCTGGGGCTCGGGTAGCGCCACCAGACATCGAGCACCGCCCCGCCGATCCGCCGCGTGCGCAAGGCCTCGAACAGGTCGGCCTCGACGCAGACCGGGCCGCGCGCGACGTTGACCAGCACCGCCTCGGGATGCAGGAGCGAGAGGCGGCGGGCGTCGATCAGGCCGCGCGTGCTCTCGTCGAGCGCGCAGGTGAGGACGAGGAAGTCGACCCGCGGCAGCATCTCGTCGAGCCGGCTCCAGGGCAGGAGCTCGTCGACCGGCGCCCCGGGAACGGGCGAGCGGTTGCAGGCCAGCACGCGCAGCCCGAGCGCCCGGGCGCGGACCGCCACGGCACGGCCGATCCGGCCGAGGCCCAGGATGCCGAGCGTGGCGCCGGCCACCTCCTCGTGCGGCGGGTCGCCGATGTGGCCGGAGAAGCGCCAGGAGCCCGCTTTGAAGCTCGCCGCCATCTCGAGCAGGCGGTGCCGCCAGGCGAGGATCGACAGCAGCACGTACTCGGCCATCCCGTCCTCGTGGCCGAAGGCGTTGCAGACCGCGATGCGCGGCGGAATCGCGGCGAGGTCGACCGCATCCAGCCCGGCGCCGCCCACCTGGACGAGGCGGACCTCCGGGCCGAGCGGCATCGAGCGGTCGAAGCGGGTGAGCACCACGGCGTGCGCCCGGCCGAAGGCGGCGGCCACGGCGGCCGGGCCCGCCTCCTCCGGCAGCACGGTCAGCCGCCAGGGGTGGCGAGCTGTTCGCGCACCTCGCCCTCGTAGGCGCCCGCGATCCCGTGCAGCACCGCCTCGTGCATGGTCGACCTCCCGTCCGCACCGGCGCCCGAGGTGCCACGGCCGCGGCCGCCCGGGAAGCGGCGGCATGCGCGGGCCGGCCTTCGCGGCGGCGGCAGCGGCTGCTAGGAGGCCGCCACGCAGGAGCCGCGGAGCGCCCGATGATCGATCTCCACACCTGGTCGACGCCGAACGGCCGCAAGATCTCGATCATGCTCGAGGAATGTGGTCTGCCCTACACGGTGCATCCGGTCGACATCAACAAGAACCAGCAGTTCGAGCCCGCCTTCCTCAGGATCAGCCCGAACAACAAGATCCCGGCGATCGTCGACCGCGCCAACGGGCAGAGCGTGTTCGAATCGGGCGCCATCCTGATCTATCTGGCGGAAAAGGCGGCGCGGCTGCTGCCGCTCGACCGGCCGAGGCGGATCGCGACGCTCGAGTGGCTGTTCTTCCAGATGGCGTCGGTCGGGCCGATGCTCGGCCAGGTGCACCACTTCCTGCGCTTCAACCCGGGCAAGGCGCCCTATGCCGAGGAGCGCTACCACGCCGAGGCCAAGCGGCTCTACGGGGTCATGAACCGCAGGCTCGGCGCGGAGCCCTACCTCGCCGGGCGCGACTACACGATCGCCGACATCGCCACGTTCCCCTGGATCGCGCGCTGGGAGTGGCAGCGGATCGACTGGGCCGAGTACCCGAACGTGGCGCGCTGGTACCGGGCGATCGCCGAGCGGCCGGCGGTGCGGCGCGGCTACGACGTGCCGGCCACGGGCGCCACGATCGCCCTGCCGCCGCTTTGAGCACGGGCGTGCTCCTGGGCGCCTCGGTGCGCCGCGTGGCCCTGGCGCTCGAAGCGCTCGGCGCGGCGGCCCGGCCGGTGGCGCTCGAGGCGACCGCGCGGACCGCCGAGGACGCAGCCCGGGCGCTCGGCGTCGAGGTCGGGCAGATCGTCAAGTCGCTCCTGTTCCTGGTCGGCGGGCGGCCGGTGCTGGCCCTGGTGGCGGGCGACCGGCGCTGCCGGCCGGAGGCGCTCGGCGCGGCCTTGGGCCTCGAGGGCG
>JBBIIE010000377.1:0-1965 GCA_037446605.1 Geminicoccaceae bacterium
GATCGATCCGCATCCTCGACCCGGCGCTCGCCGCCGTGCTCGGCACCGCGCTCGAGCGGCTGGCCGCGGCCCGCGAGCCGGCCGAACGGCGGGTCCGGCTGCGCCTCGAGGGGCCGGGCGAGCGGCGAGTGCGGGTCGCCTGGCTCGCCGAGGCTCCGGTCTGGAAGATGTCCTACCGCGCCCTGCTCGGCGAAGGCGAGGCCCGGCTCCAGGGTTGGGCGGTGGTCGACAACCGCACCGGCCGCGATTGGCAGGAGGTCGAGCTCGCGCTCCTGGCGGGCGCCCCGGTCACGCTCCGCCAGGCGCTCTCGAGGCTCGTCTGGGCGGATCGGCCCGAGGCGCCGATCCCGCTGCCCGAGGGGATCCGCCCGCGGGTCGACGAGGGGGCGCTGCCCGCGGCGGCGGCGGCGGCTCCGCCGCGCGCCCGCGCCCGCGCCGCGGATGCCCCGGCCGGTCCGGTCCTCTACGCCGCACCGGCCGAGACGTTCGCCGAGGTCGAGGCGGCCGTGACGGTCGAGAATGCGGCCGCCACCGTCTTCCGCCTGCCGGGCAGGGTCTCGGTCCCGGACCGGAGCACGGCGCTTCTGCCGGTGCTCGATCGGGCCCTGCCGGTCGAGCGGATCACCCTCCTCCAGGCCGACCGCGGCCCGCTCCGCCCGCTCCTCGCGGTGCGGATCGCCAACGACGGCCCGAGCACCCTGCCCGCCGGCATCCTCACGGTCTTCGCCCGCGCCGAGGACGGCCGGATGGAGTTCCGCGGCGATGCCGAGCTCGGCCGGCTGCCGCCGGGCGAGAGCCGGCTCGTCCCCTTCGCCGTCGACAGCCGGGTGACGCTCGCGGTCGAGCCCGGCCGGGAGGACCGGCTCACGAGCGCCAAGGTCGCGGACGGCGTGCTCACCCTGGAGCGGGTCGAGCGGCGGGCGACCCGCTATCGGCTGCGCGCGCCGCCCGGAGAGGGCCGCACGCTCGTCCTGGAGCACCCCAAAACGCCGGGCTTCCGCCTCGCGAGCCCGGCCGCCACGGCCGAGGCCGAGCGCTTCTGGCGGTTCGAGCGCGCCGTGGCGCCGGGCGCGACGCTCGAGCTCGAGATCCTCCTCGAGCGGCCCGAGCAGGAGCGCCTGGAGCTCCTCGACACGGAGCCCGACCGGCTCGCCGCCCTCTTCGCCGGCCGCGAGGTGCCCGAGCCGCTGCGCCGGGCGATGGCCGAGATCGCCCGGCTCAAGGCGGCGCTCGACGAGGCCGGGGCCGCGCGCGACCGGCTCGACGAGGAGCGGGCGGGGCTCGTGGCCGAGCAGGAGCGGCTCAGGGGCAACCTGGCCGCGGTGCCGACGCAGAGCGACCTCGCCCGCCGCTATCTGGCGAGCCTGTCGCGCAGCGAGGACCGGCTCGAGGCGCTCGCGGGCGAGCTCGACCGCGCCCGCGCGGCGGTCGTGGGCGCCGAGGCGGCGCTGCGCGCCTTCCTGCGCGACCTCGCGCTCTGAGCGGGGTGCCCGGCGGTGGGTCGAAAGGTCCTGGTCGTCAACGGCCACCCGGACGGCGACCCCGGGCGGTTCCGCGCGGCGCTCGCGCTGGCCTACGCGCGGGGAGCGCGCGAGGCCGGCCATGCGGTCGAGGAACTGGCGCTCGCCGGGCTCGACTTCCCGCTCCTGCGCAGCAAGGCCGACTTCGAGCGGGGCGAGGCGCCGGCCGGGCTGCGCGCGAGCCAGGAGGCGCTGCGCGCCGCCGACCATCTCGTGCTCGTCTTCCCGCTCTGGCTCGGCACGCTCCCGGCGCTCACCAAGGGCTGGCTGGAGCAGACCCTGCGCCCGGGCTTCGCCTGGCAGGGCGAGGCCGCGCGCGGCCGATCGCGGGGCCGCCTCGCCGGCCGCTCGGCGCGCATCGTGGTCACCATGGGCATGCCGGCGCTGGTCTATCGCTGGTGGTTCGGCTCGCACGGCCTCGAGAGCCTGGAGCAGGGCGTGCTGC
>JBBIIE010000378.1:0-1926 GCA_037446605.1 Geminicoccaceae bacterium
CTTGTCGGTCGGCTGCACGTCGACGCGCAGGTCGTAGCGCTGCTCCAGGCGGACGAGCAGCTCGCGCTTCCTGTTCAACAGATAGAAGGCCACCTCGAGCGGCAGCTGCACCTTGAGGACCCTGGCCTCGCGCTTGATGCCGGCGTCCTGGATGAGCCTGAGCGCCTGCAGCGCGCAGGACTCGGTCGAGCGCACCACGCCCATGCCCTCGCAGTGCGCGCAGAGCTGGGTCGAGAGCTCCTGCAGCGACGGCCGCAGCCGCTGGCGGGACAGCTCGAGCAGACCGAACATGCTGATCCGGCCGATCTGGATGCGCGCCCGGTCGGCCTTGAGCGCGTCCTTGAGCCGCTTCTCGACCGTCCGCTGGTGGCGGTTCTCGGCCATGTCGATGAAGTCGATGACGATGAGCCCGGCCAGGTCGCGCAGGCGGAGCTGGCGGGCGATCTCCTCGGCCGCCTCGAGGTTGGTCTTGAGCGCCGTCTCGTCGATGTGCCGCTCGCGCGTCGAGCGGCCGGAGTTCACGTCGATCGCGGTCAGGGCCTCGGTGGTGTGGATCACGATCGAGCCGCCCGAGGGGAGCGTCACCACCGGCCGGTACATCCGGTCGAGCTGGTCCTCGATCTGGAAGCGGTAGAAGAGCGGGACCTCGTCCTCGTACAGCTTGATCTGCCGGGCCCGGCTCGGCATCAGCATCTGCATGAAGCGCTTGGCGGTGCGGTACGCCGCCTCGCCCTCGATCAGCACCTCCTCGATCTCGCGCGTGTAGAGGTCGCGCAGCGCCCTCCGCACGAGATCACCCTCCTCGTGGATCAGGCACGGCGCGATGCTCTTGAGCGTGGTCTCGCGGATCTCGTTCCAAAGGCGCAGCAGGTACTCGTAGTCCCGCTTGATCTCCGCCCGGCTGCGCTCGGCCCCGGCGGTGCGGATGATGAGCCCCATGCCCTGCGGCACGTCGAGCTCGCCGGCGATGCTCTTGAGGCGGCGGCGGTCCTCGTTGCTCATGATCTTGCGGCTGATGCCGCCGCCGCGCGGCGTGTTCGGCATCAACACGCAGTAGCGGCCGGCGAGCGAGAGGTACGTGGTGAGCGCCGCCCCCTTGCTGCCGCGCTCCTCCTTGACCACCTGCACGAGCAGGATCTGGCGGCGCTTGATGACCTCCTGGATCTTGTAGGAGCGCAGCAGCCGGGCGCGCCGCCGGGCGAGCTCGTCGACGACGTCGGCGGTCTCCTCCTCGGCATCCTGGGTGACCGACTGCGGTGCCTCGGGCGCGGCCTCGCCGTTGCCGCGCTCCTCGGCGGCCCGCTCGCCCTCGCCACGCTCGCCCCCGCCACGCTCGCCCTCGCCGCGCTCGCCCTGCCCGCGCTCGCCCGGGGCCTCGGGCTCGGGCTCGGCGTGGCGCAGCTGCGCCTCGCGCTCCAGCCGCTCCAGCATCTCGCGGTCGGCCTGCGGGATCTGGTAGTAGTCGGGGTGGATCTCGCTGAAGGGCAGGAAGCCGTGTCGGTTGCCGCCGTACTCGACGAACGCGGCCTGCAGCGACGGCTCCACCCGGGTCACCTTGGCGAGATAGATGTTGCCCTTGATCTGCCGCTTGGTGGCGCTCTCGAAGTCGAAGTCGACGAGCTTGCCGTCGTCGGCCACCACGACGCGGGTCTCCTCGCTGTGGGCCGCGTCGATCAGCATGCGTAGTGTCATGGACCAGGATCTCCGCCCGCCTCGGGGCGGCGCACGGCCGCAGCCGCGGCACCCCGGTGGGCTGGAAGGGGTCGCGGGCCGCTCGCCACCGGCCGCCCGCGCTCGGGTCGGCCCTCCTCCTGCGGCCCACTGCTCTCGGGTCGTCGAGCGCGCCGTCGCAGCGTCCGTCGGGGCCGGCCCCGGAGCGGGCGGCCGCCACCCGCCCGCCGCGGCCCCCGATCCCTCGGTGGGCGC
>JBBIIE010000379.1:0-1903 GCA_037446605.1 Geminicoccaceae bacterium
CCGCTCGCCGAGCTGCCGCCGGCCGCCCCGCCGGGCGCCGCCCGCGAGGCGGAGCCGGCCGCCGAGGCGCATCCGCTCGGCGCCGCCCGGGCCCAGTTGCACGACAGCTACATCCTGGCGCAGACGCGCGACGGTCTGGTCATCGTCGACCAGCACGCGGCGCACGAGCGGATCGTGCTGGAGCGGCTCAAGGCGCAGCTCGCGGGCACGGGCGTCGCCCGCCAGGCCCTCCTCCTGCCCGAGGTGGTCGAGCTCGGCCCGGCCGAGCACGCGGCGCTGCTCGAACGGGCGGCGGAGCTGCTCCGGCTGGGACTGCTGGTCGAGCCCTTCGGGCCGGCCGCCGTGCTGGTCCGCGAGGTCCCGGCGCTGCTCGGCGAGGCGCCCCCGCGCGAGCTCGTCGTGGCGCTCGCCCGCGAGCTGGCGACGCTCGGCACGAGCAGCGGCCTCGAGGCGGCGATCGGCCGGGTGGCCGCGACCGTGGCCTGCCACGGCAGCGTGCGCGCCGGCCGGCGGCTGAGCCTCGCCGAGATGGATGCGCTGTTGCGTCTCATGGAGCGGACGCCCAACTCCGGCCAATGCAACCACGGCCGGCCGACCTGGATCGCGCTCGGGCTCGCCGACATCGAGCGCCTGTTCGGTCGGCGCTGAGGGCCGCGGCGGCCCCTGGCCGGGCCGCGGGTGCGGCATTATGTTCCCCGCCGCGTGCCCACCGGGCGGCGGTGGAGCCGAGTGGAGTGGCCGATGACCTACGTGGTCACCGAGGCGTGCATCCGATGCAAGTACATGGACTGCGTCGAGGTGTGCCCCGTGGACTGCTTCTACGAGGGCGAGAACATGCTCGTCATCAACCCCGACGAGTGCATCGACTGCGGGGTGTGCGAGCCGGAATGCCCGGCCGAGGCGATCCTCCCGGACACCGAGGACGAAGCCGAGAAGTGGCTCGACCTCAACCGCAAGTTCTCGGCCACTTGGCCGAACATCACGCGCAAGCGCGAGCCGCCGCCCGACGCCGACGCGTACAAGGACATGCCCGGCAAGTACGAGCGGTTCTTCAGCGAGGCGCCGGGCGAGGGCAGCTGAGCCGGGACGGAGGCGGGGTGCGGCGATAGCCGGCGCGCCTCGCCTCTGGAAACCGGACACGATTTGTGATAAATCCGACACGTCTTTGAGCGGGAAGGCGGATCGTCGGTCCCACCTGTCGACCTCCGGTCGAGGCAGGGGCGTCGCGGGTCGTGCCGCGGCGACGGCGTGTGCGCGCGACCCGGCCACGAGGGCCAGGGCGGGCACTCGGGCGGGGGCAATGCTGGGAGAACATGCCTCATGGCCACCAAGAAGCTGACCTTCGCCGGCGGCGACTACATCGTCTATCCGTCGCACGGGGTGGTGGACGCTCACGGCGTGGAGACGCAGATCATCGCCGGCATCGAGCTCGAGATGTACGTCGTCTCGTTCGAGAACGAGCGGCTGATCCTGCGCGTGCCGGTCGACAAGGCGCAGAAGTCGGGCATGCGCAAGCTGTCCTCGCGCGAGAAGATCCAGTCGGCCATGGACGCCCTCAAGGTGCGCACGCGGCCGCGCCGCAACGTCATGTGGAGCCGCCGGGCGCAGGAGTACGAGGCCAAGATCAACTCCGGCGACCCGGTGGCGATCGCCGAGGTGGTGCGCGAGCTGCACCGCGCCGAGGACGCCGAGCAGTCCTACAGCGAGCGGCAGATGTACCGCGCCGCCCTCGAGCGGCTGGCGCGCGAGGTCGCGGCCATCGAGCGCATCGACGAGGCCGAGGCCAGCCGGCGCCTGGAGAGCGTCCTCCTCAAGGCCGCCTGAGCGGCCGGCGCGGACCGGCCCGGCCGGCCCCGGGTCGGCCGGCCCCCTCTCCCCGAGCGCGACCCCGCCGTCCCGATGC
>JBBIIE010000380.1:0-1850 GCA_037446605.1 Geminicoccaceae bacterium
GGGTGCGGGGAGGGACCGCAGGGTCCCACCCCGCAGCTCTCCTCTCCGCGCCTCGCCGCCCGCCCCCGGCCCGGGCCGACAAGCTTGTTCCCGCGCCGCCCGGCGCGCGGCCGTGCCAGGCTCGGTGCGGTTCCTTGCGGATCGGGTCCGCGCATGGCCAGGCGTCTCCTCCATCTCGTCTGCTACGACGTGCGTTGTCCGCGGCGGCTCGCGCGCACGCTCGCGGTGGTGAAGGCGTGGAGCAC
The DNA here is from genome assembly GCA_037446605.1 of Geminicoccaceae bacterium. Classification (GTDB taxonomy): domain Bacteria; phylum Pseudomonadota; class Alphaproteobacteria; order Geminicoccales; family Geminicoccaceae; genus JANXAZ01. The sequence goes on from JBBIIE010000380.1 coordinate 246, forward strand.
GGGCGGGCAGAGGTCGGTGCACGAGTGCTGGCTCACCGCGGGCGAGCTCGCCCGGCTGGAGCGCGAGCTCGTGGCGGTGATCGACCGCGGCGAGGATTCGCTCCTCATCCTGCGTCCCGACCTCTCGGCCGGGGTGCGCACGCTCGGCATCGCGCAGAAGCCGCGCGATCCGCGCTATCTCTACGTCGGCTGAGGAGGTGCGGGGTGCGCACGCTCTATCTCGACCGCAAGAACGCCGTCCTCGACCACGACGGCGGTGCGCTGCTCGTGCGCGTGCCGGGCGAGCGGCCGACGCGGGTGCCGCTCTGCGGGCTCGAGCGGGTGGTGGTGCGCGGCGCGGCCAGGCTCGCGACCGGGCTCCTCGCCGCCCTGCACGACCACGACGTCGGTCTGGTGGTGCTCTCGGGTCGGCGGAGCGAGCCCACGGCGACCCTGCTCGGTCGGCCGCACGCCGACGTCGCGATCAGGATCGCCCAGCTCGAGCTCGTGCGCGATCCGGCGGCGCGTCGCGCCTACGCCCGTCGGCTGCTGGACGCGAAGCTCGCGGGCCAGCTCCGCCTCCTGGGCGAGTTCCTCGAGGAACGGCCCGACCAGCGCCGTCTGCTCGAGGCCGCGCGCGGGCTGCTCGAGGCCACCCGCGGCAAGCTCGCGGAGGCGGCCGAGCCCGCGGGTCTCCTCGGGCTCGAGGGGACGGCCGCGGCCGCCTTCTTCCAGGGCCTGGCCGCGGTCCTGCCGGCCTCGCTCGGCTTCACCGGCCGCAACCGCCGCCCGCCCAGGGACCCGGTCAACGCCTGCCTGTCGCTCGGCTACGCGCTCGCCACGCACGAGGCCGCGCGCCGGGCCCAGCTCGTGGGGCTCGATCCGATGCTCGGCTTCCTGCACGCGCCCGTGCCCGGCCGGCCGGCGCTCGCCTGCGATCTGGTCGAGCCCGTGCGCTGCCACGTCGACCGCTTCGTCCGGCGGCTCTTCGCCGAGGGCAGGCTCCGGCCCGAGCACGCGCGCGCGACGGCCGAGGGCTGCCTCCTCGGCAAGGCCGGCCGCGAGGTCTTCTACACGGCCTACGAGGCCGAGCTCGCCGCCCTTCCGAGGCTCCTCCGCCGGATGGCCGCCGGCCTCGTGCGCGAGCTGCGCGCGCGGCCGCGGCCGGAGTGGCTCGCTTGCTGATCCCCGTGCATCTGGACGCCGTCGCGACGCCGCTGCTCGTGGCGCTCGACGGGCCGTCGCTGCTGGTGCGCCGCGCCGGGGCGGCCGATCTGCGGCTGCCGCTGCGTCGCCTGTCGCGGATCAGCGTGCGCGGGCCCGTGACCTTCGCCGCCGAGACGCTCCCCGCCTGCCTCGCCGTCGGCGTGCCGGTCGCCTTCCTCGACGGGCACGGTCGGGCGCTCGGCCAGCTCCTGCCGCTGCACCGCCGCCACCAGGACCTGGCGGCACTCGTCGACGAGGCGGTGGCGGCCGGCCGCTTCGCCGCGCTGCGCGCCTCCTGGCGGGCGGCGGTCGAGCGCCGCGCGGTCGTGCGTGCGGTGACCGCGCTCGGCCTGCGCCCCGCCGACCTGCGCGCGCGCACCGTGCGCCAGGCCGCGGCGCGCGCGGTCGACCGGCTCGCCG
>JBBIIE010000381.1:0-1845 GCA_037446605.1 Geminicoccaceae bacterium
TAGCCCCCTCCCGCTCGCCCCGCCGCTGCGGCTGCGCCCCGGCCACGAGCGGGCGTTCGCGCAGGGCCTGCCGGTCGGCCGGGCCGCTCCGGGCTCGCCCGAGGACCTGGAGCTGCGCGCGCTCGCCGCCTGGCTCGCGCGCTCGCTCGGGCTCGCCGACCGGCTCGCCGCCCCCGCGGCCGGTCCGCCCGCGGGCGAGGGGGCGGCCGCGGTCCGGGTCGGCTACCTCGCCGAGCCGCCGGGCGCCCGCGGTCCGCTCGATCTGAGCGCCTACGGCCGGAGGCTGCGCGACCGGCTCCTGCCGACCTTCCTGCGGCGCGGCTGAGCGGCTCAGCCGTCGAGCAGGCGTACCGTCCCGGTCAGGGGCTCGACCTCGACGAGCGCGCCGTCCGGGATCGCCGCCGTGACGTCGAGCGGGAAGCGGTCGATCAGCGGCAGGCCGGCCAGCGCCGCCCCCTGGGCGAGGACCGGGTTGGCGGCGTTCAGCAGGAGTGCCGCCGGCGCCCGCCCGCAAGCCACCATCTCCTGCAGCATCCAGGCGCTCGCCACTCCGCCCTTGGCCTGGTCCAGGACCAGCACCCGGCCGACATAGCTCTGCCCGTACAGGCGGTGCGCGGGGCGCGAGAACCGGCCGGCCTCGCGGTCCAGGTCGTAGCGCGCCGAGAACCCGTCCCTGGCCACGAGCGCACGGCCGCGCGCCGGCGGGCCGATGCCCGGATGGCCGCGCAGCTCCCTCACGGCAGGCGCCCGGTGCAGGCCGCCTCCAGGCAGGCCTCGGTCGGCTGCAGCACGGGCTGGTAGCCGTAGCCCTGGATGATGTTGACGAGCTTGGCCGAGTTGGTGACGAGCCGCCGCCAGCCCATCGCCACCCCCATCTCCCGTGCGTACATCTGGTAGAAGCAGACGCCCTCGAGGATCCGGGCGCCGGCCCCCTCGAGCCGCCCGGCGAGCCCCAGCCGGCGCGCCTCCGCGGCGACCGCGGGCGGCAGAGCGAGGAGCAGCGCCACGGCCGGGTCGACGCGGCGGCCGTCGAGCAGGCCGGCGATCCGCTCGACCTCGAGCAGCGAGAGCTGCGGGGCGGCGAAGACCACGAGGTCGACGCCGTCGACGCCGCGGCGGAACCCGGCGAAGAACTCCTCGAGGTCGGCCCGGCCGAGCCGGACCGCCGCCGGCGGCGGTCCGTCGAACACCGCCGCCAGGTCCGGCGCCTCGGGCGTGGTGCCGACGAGGTGGAAGAGCGGCGTCGAGCCGAAGGACGCCAGCGCGGCGCCCAGATGCTTGAGCTCGTCGGAGCCCGGCCGGACCGTGAGGCCGGTCAGCACCGGCACCTCGAGGTAGTTGCGCATGCGGCGGCCGACGAGCGCGCCGATCGCCCCCCACTCGGCCCAGTCGCCGGGCTCGAGGTCGATCTCGAACAGCCACGTGCCGCGGCGGTGCCGGTCGAGGTGCATGCCGTAGCGCGGCACCCGGCCGGTGAGCCCGGCCCAGAGTGCGGCCACCCCGCCCTCGAAGTTGGTCCGGGCACCCAGCACGCTGTTGGCGTAGATGGCCGAGCCCGTGTCGCCCATCGCCAGATGCTCGCCCGCCACCGGCGGGGCGACCACCTGGTAGGGCACGCAGGTGTTGGTCAACAGCACGCCCAGGGCCTCGAGCGCGCGGACGATGCGCGCTTCGCGCGGCGGTGCGAGCTCCGGCTGGCGCAGCCAGGCGCAGGCGGCCGGATCGACCCCGCGCGGGTCGGTCACGGTCGGCACGCGCACCCGGCGCTCCTCCGGCGGGGCGGCGGCCAGCCGCTCGAGGAGCGCCAGCCCGGCCTCGCCGACCGCCTCGCCGTCGGCCATCAGA
>JBBIIE010000382.1:0-1839 GCA_037446605.1 Geminicoccaceae bacterium
GAAGAAGCGCAGCAGCGGCCCGACCGGATCCTCGGCGGTGTCGATCTCGATCGCCTCGATCCCGAGCCCGGCCAGGATCCGCCGCCGCTCCGCCACGACCCGCGCCCGCCGCTCGGCGAAGGCGCGCCGGACGCGCGGATCGGCGGTGTCGAGGAGGACCTCGCGGCCGGTCTCGAGGTCGCGGAGCGCCAGGAGGCCGACATCGGGCAGCTCGCGCTCGCGCCGGTCGCCGAGGCAGACCGGGACGACGTCGTGGCGGCGGTGCGCGCGGCGCAGCGCGTCGGCCCAGCCCGTGGCCTCGAAGTCGGAGAGCAGGAACACCACGGCGCGGCGGCGCACGACCCGGTCGAGATGCTCGAGGGCCGGGACCAGATCGGTCCGCGGCCGGCCGACCGGGGCGTCGAGCAGGTCGCGGATCACGCGCAGCGTGGCGTGCCGGTCGCGCTGCGGCGGGACGAAGCGCTCGACCCGGTCGCTGAACAGGAGCAGGCCCACCCGATCGCCGTTGCGCACGGCGCTGGCCGCGAGCAGGGCGGCGAGCGCGGCGGCGAGCTGGGTCTTGAGGCGGGTGGCGCTGCCGAAGCGGCCCGAGGCGCTGGTGTCGACCAGGAGGAGGACGGTGAGCTCGCGCTCCTCCACGTGCCGCTTGACGAAGGGCACCCCCATCCGCGCCGTGACGTTCCAGTCGATCGCGCGGACGTCGTCGCCGGGCACGTATTCGCGGACCTCGGCGAACTCGACGCCGCCGCCCTTGAAGACGCTGTGGTAGTGGCCGGCCAGGAGGCCGTCGACCAGCCGACGGGTGCGGATCAGGAGCCGACGGGCGCCGGCCAGGGGGAGCTCGCCCGCGGCGGGCGTGGCGGGAGCGCTCACCACGGCTCGCGCTCGCCCGGTTCGCGCAGGGCGGCACGGCGCATCTCGGTCCGCCAGGCCTGGTCCCTGCGCATCGATTCGAGCAGCTTCTCGATCAGCTCGGCCGCCGCCCGCGGGTCCATCGCCACCGGCAGGTTGCGGTCGTTGCGCCGTCCCTCCGACGGCCGGGCGCTGAAGTTCTCCGGGGTCTGGTCGCTCGCCTGCGGGCGATGGTCCTGGAGCTGGTCGGCCGGCGCGTTCTGCTCGCCGGCCTGGTCCTGGACGAGGTCCTGGAGCGCCTGGCCGCGGCGATGGGTGAGCCGCTTGTCGGGCAGGTCGCCGCGCGGCTCCGGCTGCCCCCGCTCGGCCTCGAGGGCGCGCAGGAGCCGATGCGCGAGCTCCAGATTGTGGCGTGCATCGACGCGCGAGCGGTCGAGCTCCAGGCTCTCCCGAAGGTAGCGGATCGCCGCGCGCGCCTGCCAGCCGGCCTCGCCCTTCGCGGTCGACGGGTCGAGCGCCCGCTCGAGATGGATGACGCCGATGCCGTAGCGGGCGGCGCTGCGCAGCCCGGCATCCTCGCCGCCGAGGGCGGCCATGTAGGCCTCGAGCGCCGCCTCGTGGCGGCCCAGGCGGACGAGCGCGGTGGCGCGGTCGAAGGCGATCTCGGGCCGGCCGGGAACGAGGCGCTCGGCCGCCTCGTAGCGCTCGAGGGCGCCCGCAGGGTCGCCCGCGGCCCAGAGCGCGTTGCCCTCCTCGACCCGCTCGGCCGCCGTCGGGAGCGGATCGGAGCCGGGCAGGAGGCCGAGCAGGCCGACGCAGAGCCCGGCGCGGGCGCGGCGGGCACGGCTCACGGCCGCGCACCCTCGGCCCGGCCGCGCAGCGCGGCCAGGGCGAGCAGGCCCAGGGCCGCCGCGAGGGCGAGCTGGAAGCGCGGCGCCCGCTCGCCGCCCACCGGCGCGCCGAGCTCGCGCTGCGGCGCGTCGGCGA
>JBBIIE010000383.1:0-1824 GCA_037446605.1 Geminicoccaceae bacterium
CGTCCGGCTCGCCACCGGTGCCGGGGCCGCCGCCGGCTGGCTGGCGCTGCTGGCACCGCCGGTGGCGCTCGGCAACTGGCAGCTCGTGCCGCGCATCGAGCTCGGCACCGCGGTCACCGACAACGTCAAGCTGCAGCCGGACGATCAGGCGCAGAGCGACGCCGTGACCGTGGTCGGCGCCGGGTTGCGCCTGGAGGGCGACCGCGGCGCGGTGCGTGGCCGGGTCGACTACGTCGCCAAGCAGCTCCTGTTCCTCGAGACCAGCTCGGGCACCGACCTGCGCCACACCCTCGACGCCACGGCGCGCGCCACGCTGGTCGAGGACAGCCTCTACCTCGATCTGGCCGGCGACGTCGGCGACGTGTTCGAGAGCGGCCGCGAGCTGCGGCCACGCTCGGAGTTCAACGACCTGGAGGAGCGGACCACCCGGCTGTCGGGGACGCTCAGCCCGTTCCTGACCCGGCCGCTCGGCGAGCTCGGCCAGGGGACGCTGCGCTACCGCTACACCGAGGTCTCCTATCTCGACGATTCCGACCTCGCGGATGCGCGCGCCCACACCGGGATCGCGCTCGTGAGCCGGCCGGCCGGGGTCGAGCGGATCGGCTGGACCGCGGCGTTGGCCGCCGACCACGTCGACGTCGGCCGCTCCTTCAACGCGCCCGCCCGGCAGAGCGACACCGCGCTCGCCACGCTCGATCTGAGCGTGCCGGTGTCGGGTACCACGGCGCTGCTGGGCGGGGCCGGCTGGTCCTACCTGTCGGACGAGACCCTCGGCGACGGCGGCGGCGGCGCACCCTACTGGCGGCTCGGCGTCGAGCAGCGGCTGGGCGCAGGCGGGCGGCTGCGCGCGACCGCGGGCCAGGTGTACGGTGAGACCACGGTCGACGCCCGGCTCGACCTGGAGGTGGCGCCGCGCACCCGCCTGCGGGCCTTCTACGAGCAGGGGCTGCGCACCCGCTTCGACGATGTCCGCACGGCACTGACCGACCCCGAGCGACTGATCCGCGGGGAGAGCGAGGAGCCGGACGACGTCGATGCCCGCGAGCGCGCCCGGCTGCTGCGCGAGCTGACCCCGCGCGGCAGCATCTCGGTCGAGGACGAGGTCAACGAGGTCAAGCGCGGCCGGCTCACGCTCACCCACGAGCGCGGGCGCACGGTGGCGGTCGTGGCCGGCTATCTGCAGGCCTCCCGCCCCGAGGCCGGCGGCAACAGCAACGTCGAGGGCGGCATCGAGCTCGGGCTGGTCCGCGATCTCGACCGCCGTCACCAGCTCGAGCTGCGCCTCGCCTACGACAAGCGGCGCGTCGACGAGGACGAGACCACCGCCGACGACCTCGCCGCCACGCTCATCTGGCGGCGGCGGATCGGGCAGGGGACGCGCATCGAGCTCGGCTACGACTTCCTGCGCCGCTACGCCTCGGGTGACGCCGACGTGACCGCCAGCACGATCTTCCTGCGCGCCGTCAAGGAGCTCTGAGGCGGCGATGTACAGGGCCTTCTACGGGCTCGCCGGCCGGCCGTTCGGGATCGCCCCCGATCCCGACTTCCACTTCCCGAGCGCCGGCCACCGCGCCGCCCTGGACCACCTCGCCCAGGGGCTGCGCCGGGGCGAGGGCGCGGTCGTGCTGACGGGTGCGGCCGGGACCGGCAAGACGCTGCTCGGAGCGCTCCTCGCCGCCCGTCTCGGCACGGTGCGGGTGCTGGTCCTGTCCGGCCGGTCGGCGCCGCAGGGTGCGGGCGGGATCCTCGCCGCGATCGCCGCCGGGCTCGCCCTCGGGGCCGAGGCGGGCACGGCCGAGGCGCTGCTGCGGGCGCTCCGGCGCG
>JBBIIE010000384.1:0-1798 GCA_037446605.1 Geminicoccaceae bacterium
CTCGGGGCGGCCGCGCGGCAGGCCCGCATCCTCCGGCCCGACCTCGAAGGTGCGCACCTCGCCCAGGTGCCACTCGGCGACCAGGCTCGGCCCGGTCGTGGTGAGCTCGTCGAGCCCGTCCGAGCCGTGCACCACCCAGGCGCGCTCGGCGCCGAGCCGGCCGAGCACGCGCGCCAGGGGCTCGACCCAGCGGGCGGCGAACACGCCCACGAGCTGGCGCCCGACCCCGGCCGGGTTGGCGAGCGGGCCCAGGAGGTTGAAGATCGTGCGGGTGCCGAGCTCGAGGCGCGGGCCGGCGACGTGGCGCATGGCGCCGTGATGGCGCGGCGCCATCATGAAGCCGATGCCGGCGCCGGCGATCGCCTCCTCGATGACCGGGACGGGGGCGTCGATGTCGACGCCGAGCGCCTGCAGCACGTCGGAGGAGCCGGAGCGCGAGGACAGGCCGCGGTTGCCGTGCTTGGCCACGGGCACGCCGCAGCCCGCCACGACCAGCGCCGCCGCGGTCGAGATGTTGTAGGTGCCGGCGCCGTCGCCGCCGGTCCCGCAGGTGTCGATCGCGCCGTCGGGGGCGCGTACGCGCACCATCCGCTCGCGCATCACGGTGGCGCCCGCGGCGATCTCCTCGACCGTCTCGCCGCGCACCCGCAGGCCCATGAGGAAGCCCGCCATCTGCGCCGGCGTGGCGTCGCCGGCCATCATGATGGCGAAGGCCTCGCGGGCCTCGTCGAAGGCGAGCGGTCGGCCGTCCGCCACCACGGCCAGGAGCTGCTTGAAGCGCTGCAGGTCGGCGGTCATGCGGCGAGCGGCGCGCGGCAGAGGTCGAGGAAGTTGCGCAGCAGCCGCCTGCCGACCTTGGTCTCGATGCTCTCGGGGTGGAACTGCACCCCGTGGATCGGCAGGGTGCGGTGGCGCAGCCCCATGATCACGCCCTCCTCGCTGCGCGCGTTCACCACGAGCTCGCCCGGAACGGCCGCGGGATCGGCGCACAAGGAGTGGTAGCGGGTCGCCTCGAACGGCGAGGGCAGGCCGGCCAGGATGCCGCTGCCGTCGTGCTCGATGCGGCTGATCTTGCCGTGCATCGGCACCGGGGCGCGGATCACCCGCCCGCCGAAGGCCTGGGCGATCGCCTGGTGGCCGAGGCACACGCCCAGGATCGGGCAGCGTCCGGCGGCGGCGCGGATCAGCGGCAGGGAGATGCCGGCGCGCTCCGGATCGCACGGCCCGGGCGAGATCACGATCGCCTCGGGCGCCCGGGCGAGCGCCTCCTGCACGGTGAGCACGTCGTTACGGACCACCTCGATCCGCGCGCCCTGCTCGCCCAGATAGTGGTAGAGATTCCAGGTGAAGCTGTCGTAGTTGTCGAGCAACAGCAGCATGGGCGATGCCCGGCGCGGGGTGCCTGGGAGCCGCGGGAGGAAACCCGAGGCTCCGGGTCCCGTCAAGGTCGCCGCCCGACGCCGGAGGAGAGCTTGCCCGGGACCGATCCGCGCGCGCGCCGCCCGGCGTGGCCGACCGAACCGCGTCGCCCGCGCCGGCGTCGCTCGCGGCGCCGCACGCGACGGCTCGTCCGCCTCGGCCTCCTCGCCGGATTCGGCCTCCTGCTGCTGCTCCTCATGATCGAGCCGCAGCGGCCGCGCGAGGTGCGCCACGCCGCGCCCCGGCCGACACCGACCGAGCTCGCCCCGATCACCGTGCCGCAGCCACCGCCGCCGGCCGTGGCCGCGGTCGCACCGCCGCTGCTGCCGCCGCCGGCCGTGGCGAACGGCACCGGTGCAGAGGTCCGCGCTCCGGCCCC
>JBBIIE010000385.1:0-1784 GCA_037446605.1 Geminicoccaceae bacterium
CGGCGCGCCGCAAGGTGGTGCCGCTGCCGCTCGACCCGGCGCGGCCGCGCTCCGAGCCCGGCTGAGGGGGAGGCGATGGCCTCGCTGACCGGCCGCGAGCGCGGCGTCCTCGTGATCGCGGCCACACCGTTCGACGCCCGCGGCGCGCTCGACCTCGAGGCCGCCGACCGGCTGGTCGAGTGGTACCTCGGCAAGGGCGTGGCCGGGCTCACCATCCTCGGCCAGATGGGCGAGGCGGCCAAGCTCACCACCGCCGAGCAGCTGGCCTTCGCGCGCCGGGTGCTGACCCGCGTGGCGGGCCGGGCGCCGGTGGTGGTGGGTGCCACGGCACCGGGCTTCGCGCAGATCGGCGAGCTCGCCCACGCCGTGGCCGACGCGGGTGCCGCGGCCGTGATGGTGGCCCCGCCCGGCAATCTCCGGGGCGACGAGGCGGTGCTCGCCTGGTGCGCCGAGCTCGACCGGGCGCTCGGGACCATTCCCTGGGTGCTGCAGGATTTCCCCCTGGCCGGTGGGCCGCCCATGGGTGCCGCGCTGATCCGCCGGATCGCCGAGGCCTGCCCGGCGATGGTCACCTTGAAGCACGAGGACTGGCCGGGGCTCGACAAGATCACGGCGCTGCGTGCGCAGGAGGCGAAGGGCGCGCGCCGGCTCGGCATCCTGGTCGGCAACGGTGGTCTGTTCCTGCCGCTCGAGCTCGGCCGCGGTGCCGACGGGGCGATGACCGGCTTCGCCTTCCCGGAGATGCTGGTCGACGTCTGCCGGCTCGCGGATGCCGGCCGGAGCGAGGCCGCGCTCGACCTGTTCGACCTCCACCTGCCGCTCCTGCGCTACGAGCAGCAGCCCGGGATCGGCCTCGTGGTGCGCAAGTGGATCCTGCACCGGCGCGGGGCGCTCGCGGATCCCTTCGTCCGCCCGCCGGCACCCCGGCTCTCCCCCGAGGCCCGCGCCGAGGTCGAGCTGCTGCTGGCCCGGCTCGAACGCTGCCTCGCCCGGGTCCACGGCTGAGCCCACGGCCGCGGGCGACGCCGCCGCCTCCAGCGAAAGGTCACCCCGTGCAGCTCCTGCTCGACCAGCTCGACCGCGCGCAGCGCTACAAGCTCCTGACCGCGCTCGTCGTGCCGCGGCCGATCGCGCTCGTGACGAGCCTGGGTCCGGACGGCGTGACCAACGCCGCACCCTACAGCTTCTTCAACCTGTTCAGCCAGGACCCGGCGCTCGTCGTGCTCGGCATCGAGCGTCGCGAGGGGCCCGTGCAGAAGGACACCGGGCGGAACATCGAGGCGACCGGGGAGTTCGTCGTCAACCTGGTCGACGAGGACCTGGCCGAGCGGATGAACATCTGCGCGGTCGACTTCCCGCCCGAGATCTCCGAGGTCGAGATGGCCGGCCTGACGCTCGCACCGAGCACCACGGTGCGGCCCGGCCGGCTCGCCGAGGCGCCGGCTGCGCTCGAGTGCACCAAGCTCGTGACCCTCCTGCCGGGTGGCGGGCGCGAGCTCGTGGTCGGCCGGATCGGCGCCATCCAGGTGCGCGACGGCCTGCTCGACCCGGCGACGCTGCGCCTCGACCTCGAACGCTGGCGGCCGGTCGGGCGACTGTTCGGCAATCTCTACTGCCGCACCCGCGACCGCTTCGAGCTCGTGCGCCGGACCTACCGGCAGTGGCTCGCCGGCCGCGAGGGGAGGGGCGGTCAGGGCTAGACGGCCGCGGCCCCTCCGGGCGACGTCGGCTCCCTCCCGGCGGGGCCGCGCGCCGCTCGGCACGCCGGCGCCGCCGACCGGCCG
>JBBIIE010000386.1:0-1751 GCA_037446605.1 Geminicoccaceae bacterium
CAGCCCCCCTCGCCCCAGCGCACCACCCGGTCGGCCGGCGGCGCCCGGTCGACCGGCGGCAGCTCGCCCGGGCCGGGGCTGCCCAGATAGAGGATGCCCAGGATGCGGTCCTGCGGCCGCAGCCCGACCCCCAGGCGCACGCCCTCGCTGTAGGCCGGCCGGCCGGTCGCCCACTTGGCGGCGAAGCCGAGCGCGTGCGCCGCGAGCAGGAGGTTCTGGATCGCCGCCGCGGCGGCGGCCACCTGCTCGATCTCGGGGATCTTCGGATGGCGCGGCTCGAGGAGTGCGGCCGCCACGACGATCAGCGGCGCGCGCAGCGGCGCTTCGCGCTGGCGATCGAGCTCGGCCGGGTCGAGGTCCGGCTGCTCGGCGCGCAGCGAGGCCGCGATCAGCTCACCCAGCGCCCGCCGCGCCTCGCCCTGCACCAGGAGGAAGCGCCAGGGGCGCAGCCGGCCGTGGTCGGGCGCCGCCGCCGCCGCCGCCAGCAGGCGCTCGAGCGCGGCCTCGTCGGGGCCCGGCCCCGTCATGCGCGCCGGCGGCACCGTGCGCCGCCCGAGGATCGCCGTGAGCGCGTCCATCTCGCCTCCGCCGCGGTCGTCAACCGGATCTTTACGATCCGCCCCTAGCCTTGCCCAGGGCCCCGGCGCGCAGCCGCGCGGTCGCCCGAGGAGGGACCATGACGCTCGTTGCCGCATGCCCCGACCGTGGCCTCTCGGCACTTGCTCCCGCGCCGCAGCAGCTTCATGCTGCATCGCACGATCCGCCGGCGCGGACCGGCTCGGCCGCGGGAGCCTGGACGATGGAGCACGGCCTCTACCTCGAGGATCTGCAACCCGGCATGAGCGCCGTGTTCGGCAAGACCATCACGGACGCCGACATCCTCATGTTCGCCGGCGTGTCGGGCGACACCAACCCGGTCCACCTGAACGAGGAGTTCGCCGGCGGTACCGTCTTCAAGGGGCGGATCGCGCACGGCCTGTTGACCGCGAGCCTGATCTCGACCGCGATCGGCACCAAGCTGCCCGGGCCGGGTGCGGTCTATCTGAGCCAGACGATGAAGTTCCTGGCCCCCGTCCGAGCCGGCGAGACGGTGCGCGCCGTGGTCACCGTCAAGAGCGTCGACCTCGAGCGGCGGCGGGTGACGATGGAGACGGTCTGCAAGGTGGCCGGCCGCGACGTGGTGACCGGCGAGGCGGTGATCATGGTGCCGCGCCGGCCGCAGCAGGCCGCCGCCGAGTAGGCCAGGGAGCGGCGCGGCGGCGCTGCGCCAGGGCGTCCGCTTTACAGCCCCGGGCGCGCGTGGAACAAGGCGCGCCATGCGCGTGGTCCGACGGTTCGCGGTGCTGCCGGCGGCGGCCCGTGGGGCCGCCGTGGCGATCGGCAATTTCGACGGGGTGCATCAGGGCCATCGGGCGGTCGTCGAGGCGGCCCGCACGCTCGCCGCGGCCGCCGGCGGCGGGCTCGGCGTGGTCACCTTCGAGCCGCATCCGCGCGAGGTCCTGAGCCCGACCAGCGCACCGCTGCGACTGACCCCGTTCCGCGCCAAGGCCGAGCTCCTGGCGGCGCTCGGGGTCGAGCTCCTGGTGGTGCTGCCGTTCGACCGCACCCTCGCCCGCCTCTCGCCCGAGGCCTTCGTCGGCGAGGTCCTGGTCGAGCGGCTCGGCGCGCGCGCGGTCGCCACCGGCGCCGACTTCCGCTTCGGCCACGGCCGGGCCGGCGACGCCGCGGCGCTCGCCCGCTTGGCCGGCGCG
>JBBIIE010000387.1:0-1745 GCA_037446605.1 Geminicoccaceae bacterium
GGGCTACTTCGTGAGCCTGCAGGAGGCGCGCCGGCAGATCGCCGAGGCGCAGCGCGAGCTGGATGCGGCGCGCGCCGAGCAGGTGGCCTTGCAGCGTCAGCTCGCCGGGGTCCCGGCGACGGTGAGCGCCGCGCGTGCGGCGGTGAGCGGGTCGGGCGAGGGCCGCCGCTCGGCCGAGGAGCTGGCGGCGCTGCGCCGCCGGCTGATCGAGCTGCGCGCCCGCTTCACCGAGCGCCATCCCGACGTGCTCGCCACCGAGGAGGCGATCGCCGCCCTCGAGGGGCGCGGCGTGGGCGCCGGCGACGGCACGGTCGCGACCACCGTCTCCAACCCGGTCTACGAGCAGATCCGCGTACGCATCGCCCAGAAGGAGGCCGAGATCGCCAACCATGCGAGCCGGCTCGCGCGCGCCGAGACGCAGCTCGCCGGGCTGCTCGCGCAGGGCCGCACGATCCCCGAGACCGAGGCCGAGCTCAAGCGGCTGACCCGCGACTACGAGGTGATCAAGCGCAACTACGACGAGCTGCTCAACCGGCGCGAGGCGGCGCGGATCGCGGCCGAGGTCGACACCCGCACCGACCGGGTCAGCTTCCGGGTGGTCGAGCCGCCGGCCCTGCCGCTCGTGCCGGCGAGCCCGCCGCGGCTGCTGCTGCTCGCCGCCGTGCCGCTCCTGGCCGGCGGTCTGGGCGTCGGGCTCGTGATGCTGCGCGGGCTCGTGGCCGACCCGTTCGACAGCGTCCGCAAGCTGCAGGCGACCTATCCGCTCAGGGTGCTGGGCGCGGTGAGCGAGGTCCTGACCCCGGCCGCCCGCGCCCGGCGGCGGCGCGGCGACGTGGTCTTCGCCGCCGCGGTCGGCCTGCTCCTGGCCCTGGTCCTGGGCGTGGCGGTGGCCGAGCGGCTGCAGCTCACGACGCCGCTGCGCACGCTCGTGGCCGAGCGGCTCGCCGGGAGCGGCGCCACGTGAGGCCGGCGGCACCCCCGGGCGGCGCGGACCGCCACACCCTCGACCGGGCGCGCCTGCTCGCCCGCGGGTTCCTCGATCCCGAGGGCGGGCGCACCGGCCTCGGCGAGGAGCTGCGGCTGGTCAAGCGCACCCTGCTCGAGCGGGCGCTCGCCCCGGGCGCCCCGCCGCGCGAGCGCATCGTCGCGGTGACCAGCGCCCTGGCCGGCGAGGGCAAGACCTTCCTCGCCGTCAACCTCGCCCTGAGCCTGAGCCTCGAGCGCGACGCGCGCGTCCTCCTGCTGGATGCCGACCCGATCAAGGCCGAGGCGGTCGACGCGCTCGGCCTGCCGCGCAGCCCCGGCCTCGCCGAGCTGCTCGGACCGAACCCGGTCGACCCGGCGACGGTGCTGCGGCGGACCAGCCTCGAGCGGCTCGTCGTGGCGCCGCCCGGCGAGCCCGACCCGCGCTTCACCGAGCTCCTCACCAGCCGCCGCATGCGCGCCCTGCTCGACGCCGTGCTCGCCGCCGATCCCGGGCTGGTCCTGGTGATCGACACGCCGCCGCTGCTCGCCAGCAGCGAGGCCCAGGCGCTCGCCCACCTGGCCGGCCAGACGGTGCTCGTGGTGGCCGCCCAGACCACGCCCCGCCAGGCGGTCGACCGGGCGATCGCGCTGATCACCGAGCACACGGAGGTGCAGCTCCTCCTCAACCGCGCGCCCGGCCGCGCCGCCGAGGCCTATGCCGCCTACGCGCGGAGCGGCCGCCGCGCCGGCCCGGGCCCGGGCACCGTCCGGCTGGCCAC
>JBBIIE010000388.1:0-1737 GCA_037446605.1 Geminicoccaceae bacterium
CTACACACACACACACTCTTTAACTTTAAAAAGAAAGGGTAAGTAAATGCAATATGCGCCGCCGCCCGCCGCTCGCCCCGCCCCCCGCCGCATGGCATCCCCCCACCCCCGCCTTCGCTCTCGCTCCGCTCTCGCTCTGCTCCGCTTCGGCAAAGCGGTAGTATTTTCATGCTCTTGGGGGGCGGGGCTTTGACGGCTACGCCGCCTATGGCGGCTAACGGCTTGCCTTCGGCTACGCCTGCCTTGCGGCGGTCGCAGTGCTAGCACTGCTCGGCGGCTTTTAGCAAGGTACATTGACGGTTAGGTCAAGGGCGGCTGTGGCGGCGATTGTCCGCCACGTTTAGCCGCCCTTGACCGACTAGCACAACAGCATAATTGACCTGGCGGGCGAAAGCCCGCCTTTGTGTCATAAGCGGTCGTAGCACGGCGGCGGCTCGCTTCAAGGTCGGGCTTCGTTCCGAAGCCCTCCCTCGCCACGCCTTCGGCGGGCGGGCTTCGCCTTCCGCTTCGCCGCTCGCCGCGCTGTTCGACAATTAGGCGGCTTTGCCGCCAAAACAAAAATGTTTCGGCTTTCACTGTCAGTTTTGTAAGGCCGGCTAGCAAAAGTGTAAAGTCAAAATGTATGTCTATTTGGTATTGTTAACCTATATTCGCCCGCCTAACGTTGGCTTCACCTGCGCCGCGTAGCGGCGTCAGGTGTAAGCGGTGTTAGGCGCGTAAGGAGCAAACATGAAAAGACACAAAAAACTGATTCCGATTAAAGGCACAGGAAACGCACAGGTTGACGTGCTAGTCGTGCCTGTCCCCGCGCCTGACCGTGTTCGTGAGTTGAACACGCTGAAGGCGTTAGACCTTACCGAATTCAACAGTCGGGCAGAACAAGAGTTCGTGAAGTTGGTCAGTGAGTTTGTTATGGAGTGCGGAAGTAACCCGTCAGTAGGCGAAGTCTTGGCGGAAGCCGCCTTTGAGTTGAACATTTCGGTTGAGACTGCCAAAAGGTATTTGCTCAAACATTCCGCCCGCCGCGCCGAGTTTGTTGTTTCTGACGGACGGGTAGGTTTGCGAAAGGTAGGTTTGCAATGAAGTGCGAAGGTTGTGGAAAGACCGTCCCATTGCGACTTTTCAAGTGGGAAGAGTGGGACACAACCAAAGGGCGTATCGCCAAACGTTACCTTTGGTTGTGTTTCGCCTGCTGGGTGCAAGGCGGCACAATCGAAGCCCACTCACAGCCTGGCTGTAAGTGGGACAATACGAGAGCCGCTGATTTTGACGGCTGTAACAACTGTGGTTGTAAATGTTTGTGAAAAGGCAGATTCGCATGAACACTGATTATCCTTACGCGCTTTGCGCGTTCCCGTGTGATGTTTGTGATGAGCAGATTGACGTTTTACGTTTAGTAAAATGTCAGGGTAATGGTCAAATCACCCGTTACTGGGTCTGTCTCAACTGCTGGAAAAAAATCTACGCGGCGGAAGAGAGACAAGGATGTTTTGCAGGAAGTTGCACTGGCCGCAATCTCCGCGATTGCGGCCAGTGATGACAACTATTTTGGCACGGCAGTAATTACAGTTATTGTAATTGTGATTGCTCTGCGCCGCTGACTGCGCCGCTACACACACACTCTTTAACTTTAAAAAGAAAGGGTAAGTAAATGCAATATGCGCCGCCGCCCGCCGCTCGCCCCGCCCCCCGCCGCATGGCATCCCCCCACCCCCGCCTTCGCTCTCGCTCCGCTCT
>JBBIIE010000389.1:0-1736 GCA_037446605.1 Geminicoccaceae bacterium
CTCCGCGGCGGGGAGCGGGTCCGCGTCGGCCGGCTGCGCCGACATCGCCCGCGCCGCCTGGATGTCCTGCCGGGTCTTGAGCTCGGCCACCAGACGCGCCCCCTGGCCGAGCGCATCCTCGAGCCGTCGGCTCATGCGCTGCGCCCCGTCGAGCATCCGCGCCAGCTCGTCGCGGCGCGCCTTGAGCGCCGTCTCCTGGGCCTCCTGGGCCGTGACCGTCTCACCGGCCGCGGCGCGCAGGTCGCGCACCGCCTGCTCGGCGCGCGCCGTGGCCGCCGCGAGCGCCTCGACGAAGGCGGAGATCTCGCCCTGGCCGGCACGCAGCGCGACCAGGCGGCGGTGCACCCGCACGCACCAGAGCGAGGTGGCGCCCAGGAGCAGGATCATCAGGACGTCGATCGTCGTGCCGACCATGTCAGCCCTCCCCCTCGCGACCGACGCGCTCCTCGATCCGGATGGAGACGCGGTCGCCCACCCGCCCGAGCCGCCCTCTGAGCATCGGCACGCCGCCGCAGCGCAGCACGACCGGCGAGTCCGGCGCCGCCGCGAGCGGCAGCACGCTGCCGACCCTGAGCGCGAGGACCCGCTCGAGGGGCACGAGCTGCTCGTCGAGCACCGCCTCGAGGTCGACCTCGGCGAACCCGATCTCGCGCGCGAGATGCTGCTCCCAGATGGTGTCGCGGCCGAGCCGCTCGCCCATGAACATCTGCAGGAGGATCTCGCGTACCGGCTCCAGCGTCGCATGGGGCAGCAGGAAGGCGAGCGACCCGCCGCGCTCCTCGAACGCGATCCTCAGCCGGAGCAGCACGCAGGCATTGCCGGGGCGGGTGATGGCGGCGAAGCGCGGGTCGGTCTCGATCCGCTCCAGACGGAGCTGGACCGGAGCGATCGGCTGGAAGGCCTGCGCCAGATCGGCGAGCACGAGCCGCGCGAAGCGCTCGACCAGCGCCGCCTCGATGCTGGTGCAGGACCGGCCCTCGACCCGCAGGGTGCGGCCGACGCGCCGACCGCCCAGGAGGAGGTCGACCAGAGCGTAGAGCAGGTCGCCGTCGATGCTGACGAGCCCGAGATTGTCCCACTCGACGGCGCGGAGCACGGCGATCGTCGCCGGTCGCGCCAACCCGGCCAGAAAATCGCCCAGACGCTGCGCGGTGATCCCCTCGAGGCGGACCTCGGGGTTCTCCGAGGTCAGGCTGCGCAGGCTCGAGGTCAACAGCCGCTGCAGCCGGTCGAACACCACCTCGAGCATGGGCAGCCGCTCGTAGGTGACCGCGGCGCCCTCGACCACGCCCAGGATGCCCGGCCGGCGCCGACCGCTGCCTGCGAGCAGCTGGTCGAGCTCGGCCCGGTCGACGATCGGCTCCGCCGCCGGCCCTGCAATGTCGGCCGCGGCATCCCCGGCCGGCCGTGTGGCCTCGCCCCAGTCGAGGCCCAGATCCGCCTCGGCCTCGTCCAAATGCGCGTTCCCGGCCATGGCCCGGCCCGCTCCTCCCGCCTCCGACCGGCCCCTACTGGACCAGGATCTCCTTGAAGAGGACGTCGTTGATCCGGCTCGGCGCGATCGCCTGGTTGATCCGCGCCAACAGCTCCTCCTTGAGCGTCAGCATGCCGTTCGAGCCCTGGATCTCGTCGGCGTCGAGCGCCCGCAGGTAGAGCTGGAAGCCGTCCATGATCCGCGGCGTGAGGCGCTTGACGTGCTCGGCGGTGCGCGGGTCCTTGGCCTCGAGCGAGACCTT
>JBBIIE010000390.1:0-1713 GCA_037446605.1 Geminicoccaceae bacterium
GCTCTTCCGATCGCCCGGGTGTCGCTGCGTGGTCCGGTCGCCGAGGCGGAGCGGCTCGGCCGCGAGGCGGGCCGCGAGCTGCTGCGCGCCGGGCAGGGCTGGGCTTCCGGCTGAGGGGGCGGAAAGGGCTGGCCGCGGCGGCGCCTCGGCTGCTACTCTCACCCACCATGCGCATCCTGCTCACCCGACCGCGCCAGCAATCACTGGCGACGGCACGAATGTTGCATTCCAAGGGGCACCGGGTCCTGATCGACCCGATGCTCTCGGTCCGTCACGTGCCGCACGACCCGGTCACCGGCGAGGGTGTGGCGGCGGTCGTGCTGACCAGCGCCAACGCGCTGCCCGGGCTCGACGACCCGTTGCGCCGGCTGCCCATCCTGGCGGTCGGCCAGGCCACCGCCCAGGCGGCGATCGCCGCCGGCTGCCCGAGCGTCGTGACCGCGGGCGGCGACGGTGTCGAGCTCGCCGGGCGGGTCCGCGAGCGCATCGCGCCCGAGGCCGGGACCATCCTGCACGTCTGCGGCGAGGAGGTCCGCGACGGGCTCGAGGCGGCGCTGGTCGCGGCCGGCTACCGCTACGAGCGGCTCGTGGTCTACCGCACCGAGGCGGCGGCACGGCTGGCGCCGCGCACCGTGCAGGCGCTCGAGGCCCAGGAGCTCGACGCGGTGCTGTTCTACTCGCCGCGCACCGCGCAGGTGTTCGCCCGCCTGGTCGAGCGCGACGGCCTTTCCGGCCATCTGGCGCACGTCGGCGCGGTCTGCCTGTCGGAGGCGATCGCGGCCGAGGTGCGCGGGCTGCCCTGGCGCTCGGTCGAGGTGGCCCAGCGACGCGACCAAACGGCGCTGCTCGCCTGCCTTGAAGATCTGGCGGCGGCGATGATAGCGCAGCACGGGATCGTACCCGACCGCGGGCGGTTCGCGCGCGGGCGCTGAGGGGAGCGCGCCCGGGCCGATCGGCGTGCGGTCGAAGCGGAGGCGGGCAGATGGCCGAGAGCAGCGAACCTTCGGCCGCCGGAGCGGTCGCGGCCGCGCCCGAGGCGGGTCCGCCGGGACGACGGCGGCGGGTGCTGACCGCCGCGGTGGTCGGCGGGGTGATCGGCGCCGCGCTGGTCGCGGCACTCTCCTGGGCCTGGCTGCGCCCGGCGCTCGACCGCACCGCCGAGACCCACCGCCTCGCCGCGCTCGAGCAGCAGATCGGCCGGCTGGCCGGGCTCGAGGCGCAGCTCGACCGGCTCGCCGCGGTCGAGGGCAAGCTCCAGGGACTGGAAGGCGTGCCCGACCGGCTGGCCCGGCTCGAGCCGCTGGAGCAGCGGGTCGCCGGCCTCGCCGGTCTGGAGGCGCAGGTCGGCCGGATCGGCGGGCTGGAGCAGCGCCTGGCCGAGCTCGCCACGAGCGCCCAGCGGCTCGACCGGCTGGATGCGCTCGCGGGCGAGCTCGCCACGACCAAGGAGGCGATCGCCGGCGCGCGCCAGGAGCTCGCCCGGCTCGGCCGGCTGGAGCAGGACCTGGCCCGCCAGGCGGGCGAGCTCGGCGGCCTCGCGCAGAAGCTCGCCGAGCTCGACCGGGCGCGCGGCGAGCTCGCCGACCGGCTGCGCGCGGTCGACCTCAAGAGCGAGGCGGTGACCGGCTTCCCGGCCGCGCTCGAGGGCCTGGCACAGCGCGCCGACGCGGCGCTCCAGGCGGCCGAGGGCCGTGCCGCCGAGCGTGCCCGCGG
>JBBIIE010000391.1:0-1707 GCA_037446605.1 Geminicoccaceae bacterium
CCGGGCGCCGCGCGCCGAGCGGGCGGAGCAGGCCGACGCCGAGCGCGAGGCCGCGCTGCAGGGCGCTCCGCGCCGCCTGCCGGCCGGGGCTCGGGTCGACCAGCCAGAGGGCCAGCGTGCCGAGAACGAGCGCCGTGGCGCCGATCTCCTGGGCGGCGCGCTCGGCGCCCTCCCCGGGCACCCGGGCCACGTCGAGGAAGGCGTGCACGAGGCGCGAGAGGTCGAAGACCATCGGCACCCAGTGGTGCGGGTGCGAAGGCCAGAGCTTGGCCGCGAGCATCCGGCCGGTCAGTGCCCGGCGCGGCGCCAACGCGTCGAGCCAGCGCAGGATCGCGCGCTCCAGCCGGACGGCCGGGTCCGGATCGGCGAGCTGCTCCTCCGGGGTCGCCCAGACCGCCGCGAGCGCCCGGGCGAACCACGCGTCGGCCACGGCGTTGGTGTCGGGAAAGAGCCGCGCGACCTCGGCCGGCGGCAGCCCGGCGCGCTCCGCCACCGCGCTCAGCCGCAGCCGCTCGAATCCAACCTCCTCGGCGAGGTCGAGGGCGAGATCGAGGATCCGGTCCGGTTCGACCGTGCCGTGGCCCGGAGCGGCCCGGCCGGCCACCGGCTCAGCCCAGGAGCCGCCCGACGCGGTCGAGCGCCGCCGGCCGGGCGAGCCCGAAGCGGGCGAGTGCCGGGGCGACGATCCGCTCGACCTCGGCCCGGCCGAGCTGGTCCATGAGCGCGCAGGGCGGGTTGGCGAACCTGAGCGCCTCGCGCGCGCCGAGGTCGATGTCGGCGGGGCTCGCCACCGCCTCGTCGAGCTCCTGCAGCACCGGCAGGAACACACCCAGCCTGAGCCGGTCGCGGATCCGCGCGCGCCGTTCGGCCGACGGCTCGCCGGCCTCGCCGATCTCCCAGGGCCGATCCGCCTCGCCGACCTCGATCAGGCTCCGGGCCGGGGCGTAGAACGGGCCGAGCGGCGCCAGGTTGCGGATGGCGTGCAGGTTGATGCGCGGCTTGATCAGGTTCTGCACCCGGAACGGGCCGGCCGCGGCACCCACCGCCTCCCCGGCCACGAGGTCGATCTCGGCCGTGGCGAAGCCCTCGTCCACCAGCCGGCAGGCCTCGTTGGTGTAGGGGCAGAAGAACCGGTTGACGGCGAAGCCGTAGGAGTCCCGGCAGGTGATCGGCTGCTTGCCGGTGGCGCGGCAGAAGGCGAGCCCGGCCTCGACGGTGGCGGGCTCGCTCGCCTCGCCGCGCACCACCTCGACGATCGGGTTGACCTGCGCCGGGCTGAAGTAGTGCAGCCCGAGGAAGCGCCCGGGTGCCGCGATGTGGCGGGCGAGCTCGCTCACCCGCAGACAGCTCGTGTTGGTGGCGACCAGGGTGTCCGTCGGCAGGACGCCGCCGAGCCGGCCGAACAGCTCGGCCTTGAGCGCGAAGTCCTCGAACACGGCCTCGATCACGAGATCGCAGCCGCGCAGATCCTCGAGCCGGCCGGCCACGGCCAGCCGCCCGGCCGCCGCCTCGGCGGCAGCGGCGTCCATCCGGCCGCGCTCGACGGCGCGCGCGTAGAAGGTCCGCGCCGAGGCGATCGCTGCCTCGGCCGCCTGCGGGCGGGCGTCGAGCAGGCGCACGGCGATGCCGTGCTGGGCGAGGTTCGTCGCGATGCCGGTGCCCATCGTCCCGGTGCCGACGATGCCGACCGTGCGGATCGTCCTCATG
>JBBIIE010000392.1:0-1701 GCA_037446605.1 Geminicoccaceae bacterium
GCGGCGGGCGACGGCGAGCAGCTCCTCCTGGCGGCGGGCGGGGATGGCGCCGCGCCGCACCCAGCCCGAGATCGCCGTCTGCCAGATGCCGAGGAGTTCGGCGACACGCTGCTGCGAGCCGAACCTAGCGATGACCCGCTCGACCTGTTGCCTGCTCATGGTTCCCCCGCTGCCCGAACGGCTGCAGGCTGACACGTGAGGTGATGGGCGTCAACGAGTTTTCGTGTTTGACGCGGCGCAGCACGATGTGTTAGCGGTCCGGAGATGCGCGCGTCGGAGCCCGGAGGTGTTGGGGGCGGCCGGCGCCCGCCGGGAGGTCGCCGCCATGTCCGAGCCCGCCCGCCGGCCCGATCCGCCCTGGCTGTTCCGCACCTATGCCGGGCACAGCTCGGCCGCCGCCAGCAACGCGCTGTTCCGCCGGAACCTGGCGAAGGGCCAGACCGGCCTGTCGGTGGCCTTCGACCTGCCGACCCAGACCGGCTACGACGCCGACCACCCCTTGGCCAAGGGCGAGGTCGGCAAGGTCGGCGTGCCGGTCGGCTCGATCGCCGACATGGAGGTGTTGTTCGAGGGCATTCCGCTCGAGCGGATGAACACCTCGATGACCATCAACGCCACCGCCGTCTGGCTGCTCGCCCTCTACGTCGCGGTGGCCGAGCGTCAGGGAGCCGACCGCCGGCTGCTGCAGGGCACGGTGCAGAACGACATCGTCAAGGAGTACCTGGCGCGCGGCACCTACATCTTCCCGCCCGCCCCCTCGCTCAGGCTGACCACCGACCTGATCGCCTTCACCGCGCGCGAGATGCCGCGCTGGAACCCGATCAACGTGTGCAGCTACCACCTGCAGGAGGCCGGCGCCACGCCGGTGCAGGAGATCGCCTACGCGCTCGCCACCGCGCTCGCGGTGCTCGACGCGCTCGCCGCCTCGGCCGAGGTGGCGGCCGAGGAGCTGCCGCGCGTGGTCGGGCGCATCTCCTTCTTCGTCAACGCCGGCATCCGCTTCGTCGGCGAGATGTGCAAGATGCGCGCCTTCGCCGAGCTCTGGGACGAGCTCACGCGCACCCGCTACGGCGTCTCCGACCCCAAGCACCGGCTGTTCCGCTACGGCGTGCAGGTCAACTCGCTCGGCCTCACCGAGCAGCAGCCGGAGAACAACGTCTACCGCATCCTCCTGGAGGCGCTCGGCGTGACGCTCTCCAAGCGGGCCCGCTGCCGGGCGCTGCAGCTGCCGGCCTGGAACGAGGCGCTCGGCCTGCCGCGCCCCTTCGACCAGCAATGGTCGCTGCGGCTGCAGCAGATCCTGGCCTACGAGACCGATCTGTTGGAGTTCGACGACCTGTTCGACGGCTCGCCCGTGGTCGCCGCCAAGGTCGAGGAGCTCGCCCGGGAGGCGCGCGCCGAGCTCGAGCGGGTGCTCGCCATGGGCGGCGCGATGGCCGCGGTCGAGAGCGGCTACATGAAGGCCCGGCTGGTCGAATCCAACACGAAACGTGTGGCGGCGATCGCCGCCGGTGAGCAGAAGGTGGTGGGCGTCAACTGCTTCACCGAGGGCGAGCCTTCGCCCCTGACCGAGGGCGGCGGCGGCTTCCTCGCCGTCGATCCCGCCGCCGAGGCCGAGCAGGTCGCCCGCCTCGAGGCGCACCGCGCCGCGCGTGACGCCCGCGCCGTGGCGGCCGCCCTCGCCGAGCTGCGCCGGGCGGC
>JBBIIE010000393.1:0-1698 GCA_037446605.1 Geminicoccaceae bacterium
GCACCACCGTGGCACCGGCCCGGTGCAGGCCGCGCGCCACCGCCGAGCCGATCCCGCCCGAGGCACCGGTCACGAGCGCCACCTTGCCGGACAGATCGAACATGGCCGCCCGCCTCAGCCGGCCAAAACCGCGGCCGCGGCGTCGAGCTCGCCCGGCTCGCCGAGCGCCATCACCTGGGCACCCGGGACACCGCGCCGCGCGAGCCCGGCGAGCACCTTGCCCGCGCCGAGCTCGAGCACGAGGTCGACTCCGAGCCGGGCCATGGCCGCCATGCTCTCGCGCCAGCGCACCCGGCCGGTGACCTGGCGGGTGAGCAGCTCGGGGAAGAGTTCCGCGTCCGTGACCGGCTCGGCGGTCACGTTGGCGACGAGCGGGGCGGCGGGCGCGCGGAAGCGGGTCGCCAGGAGCGCCGGGGCGAGCTCGGCCGCGGCCGGGGCCATGAGGGCGCAGTGGAAGGGGGCCGAGACCTGCAGCAGGACGGCACGCCTGGCGCCCTGCGCCCTGGCCAGCGCCACCGCGCGCTCGACCGCATCGGCGTGGCCGCTCACCACCGCCTGGCCCTCGGCATTGTCGTTGGCGAGCTGGCAGACCCGGCCCTGCGCCGCCTCGGCCGCCACGGTCACCACGACCGCGGCCTCGAGGCCGAGGATCGCCGCCATGGCGCCGGTCCCGGGCGGGGTGGCGCGCTGCATCGCCTCGCCGCGCAGCCGCAGCAGCCGCGCGGCGTCGGCCAGATCGAGCGCACCGGCTGCGACCAGCGCCGAGTACTCGCCGAGCGAGTGGCCGGCGACGCAGGCGAGCCCGGGGGCGAGCGGCCGGCCGAGCCGCTCCTCGAGGGCCCTGAGCGCGGCGATGGATGTGGCGAGCAGCGCCGGCTGGGCGTTGCGGGTGAGGGTGAGGGTCTCGATCGGGCCCCCGAAGGCGAGGGCCGAGAGCCGCTCGCCGAGCGCCTCGTCGACCTCCTCGAAGACGCGGCGTGCGGCCGGCGAAGCGACGGCGAGCGCCCGGCCCATGCCCACGCACTGCGAGCCCTGGCCGGGGAACACGGCGGCGGCACGAGTCAAGGTGGTGATCCCGAGGCGGGCTGCGGTCGACGCGCAAGTAGCGAGCCGCCGGCGCCTGTCAAGGAGCCGTCACGCCACGGTCGGCAACCGGCCTTGCGCCGCGACCCGCGGCCTGTATAGTCGCGCCGCCACCGCGCGGGGCGGGACGACCTGCCACGGCCTCGAGGCGCGGTGCTCCGATCGGACGGAGCGGCGACCCGGGTCGGCGCTCCGTTCGTGCGTTTCGAGACCGTCGGGAGCGTCCATGCCTTTCTACGAGCACACGCTGATCGCACGTCCGGACCTCACCTCGCAGCAGGCGCAGACGCTCGGCGAGACGATCGCCCAGCAGATCGCCGAGCAGGGCGGCAAGGTGACCAAGACCGAGTACTGGGGTCTGCGCAACCTGGCCTACCGGGTGAAGAAGAACCGCAAGGGCCACTATCTCCACTTCAACCTCGATGCGCCGCCGGCGGCGGTGACCGAGCTCGAGCGCACCGAGCGCATCAACGAGGACGTGCTGCGCTACCTCACGGTGCGGGTCGACCGGCTCGAGGACGGGCCGAGCCCGGTGATGCTCGCCAAGGCGAGCCGCGACGAGCGGTCGCGGCGCGACCGCGAGTTCCGCGGCGACCGCGAGCCGCGCGGGCGGAT
>JBBIIE010000394.1:0-1653 GCA_037446605.1 Geminicoccaceae bacterium
GGCCCCGGGGCGCGTTGGCCAGGAGCAGCCCCGAGGCCGTGAGCCCGCGCGCCGCCCCGTCCGGCAGCCGGCCGAGCTCGACCCGGAGCGCCCCGCCCATCCCGGCGGCCGCCAGCCGCAGGAGGAACGCCTCGCAGCGCGCCCGCTCCAGCACCGGGTACCACACCATGTGCACGGCCGTGGGCGCGCGGGCGAGCGCCGCCTCCAGGGCCGCCGCCACCCGCTCCTCCTCCTCCGCCAGCTCGTAGCTCGGATCGACCAGCACGAGCGCCCGCCGCCGGGGCGGCGGCAGGCTGCGCGCCAAGAGCCGGATCCCGTCCTCGCGCCGCACCTCGATCCCCTCCTGCCCGCCGTAGCGCGCGGCGAGCGTCGCGTGGTCGGTCGGGTGCAGCTCGACCAGCACGAGCCGGTCGCCCGGCCGCAGCCGCGCGCGGGCGAGCTCGGGCGAGCCCGGATAGAGCCGGCCGGCGGGATCGAGCGCGCGCACCGCCTGCAGGAGCGGGAGGGCGAGCGCGGGCGGGTCGGCCGCCAGGAGCAGCCGGCCGATCCCCTCGCGCGCCTCGCCGGTCCTGCGCGCCATGGGCGAGTCCAGCTCGTAGACCCCGGCCCCGGCCATGAGATCGACCACCAGGAGCGGCTCGGGCCGGGCCAACAGGCGGTCGAGCGTCGCGAGCAGCACCACGTGCTTCAGCACGTCGGCGAAGCCGCCGGCGTGGAAGCCGTGCCGGTAGGAGAGCAGGGCGGCCCTCCGCCGCTCAGCCGCGCCCGATATAGGGCATCTTGGTCGCCATGATGGTCAGGAACTGGACGTTGCTGTCGAGCCCGAAGCTCGCCATGAACGCCACCGCCCGGCCGACGCTCTCGACCGGCATCAACGGCTCGGGGCGGATCGAGCCGTCGGCCTGCGGCACGCCGTCCTTCATCCGCGAGGCCATCGGCGTCTCGGCGTTGCCGATGTCGATCTGGCCGACCGCGATGTCGTACTTGCGGCCGTCGAGCGAGGCGGACCGCGTGAGCCCGGTCACGCTGTGCTTGGTGGAGGTGTAGGCGATCGAGTTCGGCCGCGGCGCGTAGGCCGAGATCGAGCCGTTGTTGATGATCCGCCCGCCGCGCGGGTCCTGGTCCTTCATGATCCGGAAGGCCTGCTGGATGCAGTAGAACATGCCGTTGAGGTTGGTCTCGACCACCTTGCGCCACTCGGCGAGCGGCAGGTCCTCGAGCGGCACGGCGGGTGCACCCACCCCGGCATTGTTGAACAGGAGATCGAGCCGGCCGAAGCGCGCCTCGACCTCGGCGAACAGCGCCTCGACCGAGGCGGGATCGGTGACATCGGTCGGCACGACCAGCGTCGTCGCACCCTTGGCGAGCCCGGCCGTCTCGTCGAGCTGGTCCTTGCGCCGGCCGGCCAAGGCCACGCTCCAGCCGTCGGCCGCGAGGGCGAGTGCCGCCGCCCGCCCGACCCCGCTGCCCGCCCCCGTCACGATCGCGATCCGCCCGCTGCCTGCCATCGCCTCCTCCCCGGCTCGGTTCGGCCGCACTCTAGGCGGTGCCGCGCGGGCCGCCCAGCCGGCCGCACGCAGCCCTCTCCGGCCGAGGCGAGGGCCGCGGCGCGGATCTTGTCTTTTTTCCTGTCTTAGGATATGAAGCTCGCAC
>JBBIIE010000395.1:0-1632 GCA_037446605.1 Geminicoccaceae bacterium
CGCGAGCCGAGCCGCAGCCAGCAGCCCTCGGGCAGGCCGCGGCCGGTCGCGGGCAGGCCCGGCCCGACCAGGCCCGACAGACCGGCGAGCGCCACGCCCGGGCCGAGCTCGAGCACGGCGCAGCTCGCCGCCGGGACGGCCAGCCCGAGCGCCTGGGCACGGGTCCCGGTGATCAGCAGCGCGCCCGCCCCCTCGCCCGCGAGAAAGGCGGCGAGCCCCGGCTCGTCGAGCGGCTCGACCGCGTGGATCACGATCGCGTCATCGGAGTCCAGAACGAGGCAGGTGCCGCCGCCGCTCAAGACCCGCTCGGCGGCCACCACCCGGGCGCGCGAGGCCCGCTGGGTGGGGGTCACGCAGCACCACGATGGGCTGGCGTCGTCATGGCTCTTCCAGGTCTCCCCGCCGGGCCCGCCACCGGGTCGCAACCGACCCGCTGGTCCGGGCTTCCGCTCGAGCGCTCGCACCCCGGGCGCTTTCTAGCACGGGGTCCGTGGACAGGAGAACTCCCCCCGCCCGTGCTCAGGCGCCGCGGATCATACGGACGAGCGTGCGGTCCCGATCAATCCAATGATGCACGAGCGCGGCGGCCACGTGCAGCGCCACCAGCGCCGCGATCGCCCAGCCCTGCACCCGGTGCGCCAGGATGAAGGCGGCCTCGAGGGCGGGATCGGGGCCGATCGGGTGCGGCACCGGCAGGACGCCGAACAGCACGGTCGGGATGCCGAGCGGCGAGGCGGCCCCGGCGAGGAAGCCCGTGACCGGCATGAGCAGCAGGAGGAGGTAGAGCAGGCCGTGGGTGGTGGCCGCGGCGAGCCGCTGCCAGGACGGCGTGCCCGGCTCGGGCGGCGGCCGCTCGCGGTCGATCCGCCGCCAGAGGAGGCGGGCGAGCGTGAGCAGGAGGATCACCGCGCCGAGCGACTTGTGGCGCTGGTAGAGGACGAACTTCTCGGCCACCGCCTCGGGCCCGAGCCCGGTCATGTACTGGCCGAGCGACCATTGCGCCACGACCAGGAGCGCGGTCGCCCAGTGCAGCAGGCGGGCGGTCCGACCCCAGCCCCGGGCGCTGCTCCGCCAGCTCACGGGCGCATCGCCCGGAGGCTGAAGCGGAGCAGGATCTCGGCGCCGAGGATCTGTTCGCTGTCGAACATGCCGGAGCCGAAGCCGAAGTCGCGCCGGCGCAGCGCCACCTCGCCCTCGGCCGTGGCCCGGTCGCCCTCGACGGCGATCCGCACGGTGTGGGTGAGCGGCCGGGTCACCCCCTTCATCGTGAGCTCGGCCTCGACCTCGAAGCGGTCGCCGCCGAGCGCCCTGAAGGCGCGGCTGCGGTAGCGCGCCTCGGGCGTGCGCGCGCTGTCGAAGAACTCGGCCGCCTGCGCCTGCTTGTCGCGGGCCGGATCGCCGGTGGCCACGCTCGTCAGATCGACCACCACCTCGACCGCCGAGCCCGGCAGATCGGCCGGATCGAAGCGGATCCGGGCGGTCCAGCGGGCGAAGCCGCCCTCGATCGGCTGCGCGCCCTGCCGCGCGGTGAAGCCGAGCCGGCTGGCCTCGGGGACCAGGGTCCAGTCGGGCGCGGCCGCGGCCGACCCACCCGCCAGGGCGAGCCCGACCACGAGCGCGCCCGCGACCAGG
>JBBIIE010000396.1:0-1605 GCA_037446605.1 Geminicoccaceae bacterium
TCGACGGTGCCCTCGCCCGGCGCGAGCGCTTCGCGGCCCTGCGCGGCTTCTTCGAGGGGGTGGGCGCGGGCGAGGCGGCCGGGGTCTGGCCGAGCCCGCCCGAGCCGCGGCCGGCGCGCCGCCGGGCGATCCCGGTCGTCGACCGGCGCCGGTCGGTCGAGGAGCCGGCCCGATGCTGATCCTCGACCACGACCGGGCCGGTGGCTACTGGGGAGCGGTCTACGTCTTCACCGCGATCAAGGGCCTGCAGGTGGTGATCGACGGCCCGGTGGGCTGCGAGAACCTGCCGGTCACCTCGGTCCTGCACTACACCGACGCCCTGCCGCCGCACGAACTCCCGATCGTCGTGACCGGGCTCGGCGAGGAGGAGCTCGGCCAGCACGGCACCGAGGCGGCGATGCGGCGGGCCGGGGGCGTGCTCGATCCGTCCCGCCCGGGGGTCGCGGTCACCGGCTCGATCGCCGAGATGATCGGCGGCGGGCTCACCGCCGAGGGGGTGGACCTGCGCCGCTTCCTGCCGCGCACCATCGACGAGGACCAGTGGCAGGCGGCCGACCGGGCGCTCTACTGGCTGTGGAGCGAGTTCGGCCCCAGGGGCGGCAAGGTCGCCCCGCTGGCACGCGCCCCCGGCGAGAAGCCCAGGGTCAACATCCTGGGCGCCACCTACGGCACCTTCAACATGCCCTCCGACCTCGCCGAGGTGCGCCGGCTGGTCGAGGGGATCGGCGCCGAGGTGAACCTCGTCTTCCCGCTCGGCAGCCATCTCGACGACGTGGCGAAGCTCGCCCGGGCCGAGGTCAACATCTGCCTCTACCGCGAGTTCGGCCGCACCCTGTGCGAGGCGCTCGGCCGGCCCTGGCTCGCGGCCCCCTTCGGCCTGCACGGCACCACCCGGTTCCTGCGCGCGCTGGGCGGGCTCCTGGGCCTCGATCCCGAGCCGTTCATCGCCCGCGAGCGGCACACCACCCTGAAGCCGCTCTGGGACCTCTGGCGGTCGGTCACCCAGGACTTCTTCGCGACCGCCTCCTTCGGGATCGTGGCGGGCGCCACCTATGCGCGCGGGGTCCGCCGCTTCCTCGAGGACGAGCTCGGGCTGCCCTGCAGCTTCGCGGTGCAGCGCGTGCCGGGCGGCAAGACCGACAACGCCGCGGTCCGCCGCCTGGTCCAGGAGCGCACCCCGCTCGTGCTCTTCGGCAGCTGCAACGAGCGCATGTACGCGGCCGAGGTCGGGGCGCGCTGCGTCTACCTCCCGGCCTCCTTCCCGGGCACCGTGATCCGCCGCCACACCGGCACGCCCTTCATGGGCTACGCCGGCGCCACCTGGCTCGTGCAGGAGGTCTGCAACGCGCTGTTCGACGCGCTCTTCCACGTCCTGCCGCTCGGCAGCGAGCTCGACCGCGCCGAGGCGACGCCGGCGCGGCTCGGCGAGCAGCTGGCCTGGGACCCCGAGGCGCGGGTGGCGCTCGAGGAGCTGGTCGCGCGCGAGCCGGTGCTGACCCGGATCTCGGCCGCCAAGCGACTGCGCGACGCGGCCGAGCGGCGCGCCCGGGCGGCCGGCGAGACGCGCGTGCACGCCGCCCGCCTCGCCGGGCTCGACCGGCTGGA
>JBBIIE010000397.1:0-1605 GCA_037446605.1 Geminicoccaceae bacterium
GCCGCGGCCGAGGCGCTCCTCCCCGAATCGGCCGAGCTCGCCCGGGGTCTGCCCGAGGGGGCGCTGCTCGCCGTCGAGCGGAGCCTCGATCCGCGCAGCGGGGAGCTGCGCGAGCGGCTGCGCCGGGTCGAGCCGGCGCAGCCCGGCCAGCACGCGCGGATCTGGGCGATCGTGCCCGACGGACCGGCCGCGGGCGATGGCTGAGCCGGGCGGGCCTGCCGCCGCAACGCCCGACTTCTGGGCGAGCTCGGGCTGGCATCGGCTGGCGCGCACGCCCTCCGGCCGGCACCGCGTGACCGATGCCTTCCTGGCCGCCTGGCTCGGTCGGCCGGAGCTGGTCCCGCCCGAGGAGGCGGGGCCGGGCGAGCGGGCGCTGCACGCGGCCCTCCTGCATTCGCCGCGCCGGCCGATCACGCCCGTGGCCCTGCTCGCCGTCGAGGATCCGGACGCGCGCGAGAACTGGACCCTGTTCGCCGCCTTCCGCGACCACCTGCTCGCCCATGCCAGCCTGGAGGAGGCCTATCTGGCGCTGTTCCGGGCCGAGCGCGTGCCGTTCCCGGCGCTCCTCGTCGACCAGCTCGCGCACGCGCTCCTGCGCGGCATCCTCGAGCCCGGCCGCGACCCGTTCCGGGCGCGCGCCGCCGAGTGCCTGTTCCGCAGCCAGAAGGCCGCCCTGCGCGAGGGTGCCGTGCTGCTCGCCGACGAGGAGACGGTCGAGCTCCGGGCGCGCACCGGCGGCCTCGGCCGGCTGGGCGGGCTCCTGGTCGAGGCGGGGGCACCGCTCGCCTCCGTCGAGCTCGAGGTGCTGGGCGAGGCCAACGCCGGGTCCTACTGGGCGCGCAGCGACCGGTTCGACACCGTCCTCGACCTCGGCTTCGGCCGCCCCGGCCTGGACGGCCTCGCCCGCGTACTCGAGGCCTGGACCGCGCACCTGCTCGGGATCGCCGTGCGGATCGAGCCGGTGCAGCGGATCCGCGACGAGCGCTGGTCCTGGCACGTCGGCCTGGATGTCGAGGCGAGCGCGATCCTGAACGCGCTCTGGGCCGGCGAGGAGGTCGGCGAGGAGCGGCTCGCCCGGCTCCTGGCGCTGTTCCGGCTCGAGTTCCGCGACCCCGAGGTGGTCCTGGCGCCGCTGCGCGGCCGGCCGGTGCATCTCGGGCTGGCCATGGACAGCGCCGGCCGGGTGCGCTTGAAGCCGCAGAACCTGCTCGTCAACCTGCCGCTCGCCGAGCCCGGGCGGCGCGCCGCGGAGGATCCGCCGTGAACGAGGACGTGCTCAACATGAGCCTCCGCAAGTTCCTCAAGAAGGTGGGCGTGACCGGCCAGCGCGAGATCGAGCAGGCGATCCGCGCCGCCGCCGCCGACGGCCGGCTGGCCGGGGTGGACCGGGTGGCGGCCGAGGTCCGGCTGCGGATCCCGGCCGCCGGCCTCGACGTCCGCATCGACGGCGAGATCGAACTCCGATGAGCGCGCCGGCGCGACGCCGCGGGCCGGCCCTGCCGATCGCCCGCCTGCTCTCGGCGGTGATCGCCGTCGGCTGCTTCGCCGCGATCGCCTGGTCGGTGCGCGAGCGGCCCGAGGATCCGGCGTCGCCGCCCAGGGCCG
>JBBIIE010000398.1:0-1589 GCA_037446605.1 Geminicoccaceae bacterium
CCGCCCGCCGCCCCGCCCGCGCCCGTCCATCTGGCCCTGCCGAAGGGCCGCATGCAGGACAACGTGCTCGCGCTGCTCGGCGACGCCGGCATCCGGCTGACCTTCGACCGGCGCGGCTACCGGCCCACGCTCTCGCTCGCCGGCTTCGAGGCCAAGCTGTTGAAGCCGCAGAACATCGTCGAGATGCTGCACCTCGGCTCGCGCGATCTGGGCTTCGCCGGCGCCGACTGGGTCGCCGAACTCGAGGCCGATCTGGTCGAGCTCGTCGACACCGGGCTCGATCCGGTCACCATCGTGGTCGCCGCCGCCCCCTCCGTGCTGGTCGACGGCCGCCTGCCGGCACGGCCCTTCGTGGTCGCGACCGAGTACGAGCGGCTGACCGCGCAATGGCTGGCACGGTCCGGCCTGGAGGCCAGGATCGTGCGCTCCTACGGGGCGACCGAGGTGTTCCCGCCCGAGGACGCCGACTGCATCGTCGACAACAGTGCTACCGGCGCCACGCTGCGGGCCAACGGGCTCGTCGTGGTCGACCAGGTGATGCGCAGCTCGACCCGGCTCTACGCCAACCCGCGCGCGCTCGACGACCCGGCCAAGCGGCCGCTGATCGAGCACCTGACCCTCCTGGTCCGCTCGGTGCTGGATGCCAGGAAGCGGGTCATGGTCGAGGTCAACGTCGCCCGCGAGCATCTCGAGCGGCTGGTCGAGGTGCTGCCCTGCATGCGCGAGCCGACCATCGCCCCGCTCCACCACGAGGCCGGGTTCGCGGTCAAGGCGGCGGTGCCGCGCGCCCAGCTCCCGGAGCTGATCCGCGCGATCAAGGAGCGTGGCGGCACCGACATCGTGGTCTTCGACATCGCCCAGATCGTCGTCTGACGGCCGGGTGGGGCAGGGGAGGGAGCAGGTGAGCGGGACAGGGGCCGAGCGCACGGGGACGCTCGAGCGGCGCACCGCCGAGACCGCCGTCAAGGTGGCCCTGGTGCTGGACGGCAGCGGGCGCTGCGAGGTCGCCACCGGCCTGGGCTTCCTCGACCACATGCTGGCCCAGCTCGCCCACCACGCCCGGCTCGACCTCGAGCTCGCCTGCGAGGGCGACCTCGAGGTCGACGACCACCACACGGTCGAGGACTGCGCGCTGGCGCTCGGCGCCGCCCTCGATGCGGCGCTCGGCGAGCGGCGCGGCATCCGCCGCTTCGGCTTCGCCTTCGCGCCGCTCGACGAGGCGCTGGCGCGCGCCGTGGTCGACCTGTCCGGCCGGCCGGCGCCGGAGATCGGGCTCGGGCTCGCGCGCGAGCGGATCGGCGAGGTCGCGAGCGAGAGCCTCACCCACTTCTTCCACTCCTTCGCGATCGCCGGGCGGATGGCGCTGCACCTCGACGTGGAGCGCGGCCTGAACGACCACCACCGCGTCGAGGCGGCCTTCAAGGCGCTGGCCCTGGCGCTGCGCCAGGCGATATCCAGGGACGGCTCGGCCGAGGTGCCGAGCACCAAGGGGGTGCTCTGAGCCCGGCCGGCCCGGGATCGGGGCGCGGGGGCGGGCGATGGCCGAGGTCCTGATCGTGCCCACCGGCACGGCCAACCTGGCGAGCGTG
>JBBIIE010000399.1:0-1572 GCA_037446605.1 Geminicoccaceae bacterium
CGCGTCCGCGCGGGCGGCGGCCTGCCCGGCCTCGTTCCGCGCCGCGGCGAGGGCGGCCTCGGCCTCGGCGAGGCGCGCCGCGAGCGTGCGCCGCTCCTGGTCCGCCTGTTCCAACCGGGCCGCCACTTCCTGGCGACCCGCCTCCTGGCGGGCGAGTTCGGCCGGGAGCGGGCGGAGCGCGCGCAGCTCGCCCTCGAGCGCAGCCAGTCGTGCCGGCATGCCTCCGCTGCCGGGTGCCGTCACCTCCAGTCGGTCGAGCGTCCGGCCGAGCTCGGCCTCGCTGCGCCCGATCCGGTCCTGGGCGAGCCAACCGAGCCCGGCGGCGACACCGACCGGAACGAGGGTGGCGAGACCGGTACGCCAGCGGCGGCGTCGCTCCCAGCCGGCCAGATGCTCCTCGAGTTCGGCGATCCTCGGGTCCAGGGCCATGGCGTCAGCGCCTCCGCTCCAGCGCGTACAGTCGCTCGACCAGGTCGATCAACCCGGCCCGGCGACGCGCCACGATGTCTCTCGGGCCCGGTTCCGCCCACTCCTCGCCGAGCACGAGGAGCCCCTCCGAGCGCTCGGCCAGCTCGCGCGCCGCGAGCCAGGGGAGGAGCGCAACGGCCAGCGCCACGGCACCCGCGGCGAGCGGCGCCGGGCCACCGCCGGCCAGTCCCCAGCCGAGCAGCGCCGCGCCCGCGGCGGCGAGCAGCAGCGCCCAGATGCGGTGCAGCCGACCGCTCCGCTCGAGCGTGGCCGCCATCCGGTCGAAGACGATGGTGCCGGGTACGCCGGCCCGCGGGTCTGGCCGCGTCGCCGGCTCGTTCTCGCGCATTCTCGGACCCGAAGCGTGGCTCGCCGCCCCGGCGCGCAGAGTGCACGGTCGCGCGCGAATTGCAACGCCGCGCCGGCGTCGCCTCAGCGCGTGGTGAGCTTGAGCTCGATCCTACGGTTGCGCCGCCACGCCTCCTCGCCGTCGCCGGGGTCGAGCGGCTGGAACTCGCCGAAGCCGCGCGCCGCCAGCCGTTCGGCCGGGATCCCCTGCGCCATCAGCTGGCGGACCACCGAGATGGCGCGCGCCGTCGACAGCTCCCAGTTGGACGGGAAGCGCGCGGTGGCGATCGGGCGGCGGTCGGTGTGTCCGTCGACCTGCAGCACCCAGGGCAGCTCGGGCGGGATCTCGGCGGCCAGCTGGCGGAGCGTCTGGGCGAGCTTGGCGAGCTCGGCCTGGCCGCCCGGACCGAGCTCGGCCTCGGCCGAGCCGAACAGCACCTCGGACTGGAACACGAAGCGGTCGCCCACGATCCGCACGTCCTCGCGCTCACCGAGCACCCGGCGCAGCCGCCCGAAGAAGTCGGAGCGGTACTGGGCGAGCTCCTGGACCTGGCTGGCGAGCGCCTGGTTGAGCCGCTGGCCGAGGTCGGCGATGCGCGCACCCTGGCGATCGATCTCGGCCTGCTTGCCGGCCAGCGTCTGCTCGAGCAGGGTGAGCTGGCCGCCGAGCGCCTGCAGCCGCGCGAGCAGCCGCTGCGCCTCGGCCTCGGCCAGACCGCGCCCGGCCGCCTCGGCGTCGCGGGCGCGCGACAGCTC
>JBBIIE010000400.1:0-1507 GCA_037446605.1 Geminicoccaceae bacterium
CGCGTCCGCGAGCGGGCAGCGCCCGGCGAAGCGGCAGCCCGGGCCCCAGGCGCGCGGGCCGGGCACGCTGCCCGGGATCACCGAGAGCCGGTCGCGGCGCTCGTCCAGGCGCGGGATCGAGCCCATGAGGCCGATCGTGTAGGGGTGCTGCGGGTCCTCGAACAGGTCGAGCACGGGGGCCCGCTCGACGATCCGGCCGGCGTACATGACCGCGACCTCGCGGGCGGTCTCGGCGACGACGCCCAGATCGTGGGTGATCAGCAGCACGGCGGTGCCGGTCTCGGCCTGGAGCGTGCGGATCAGCTCCAGGATCTGCGCCTGGATGGTGACATCGAGCGCGGTCGTGGGCTCGTCGGCGACGAGCAGCGCCGGCCGGTTGACGAGCGCCATGGCGATCATGACCCGCTGGCGCATGCCGCCCGAGAGCTCGTGCGGGTACTGATCCAGACGGCGGGCGGGCTCCGGGATGCGGACCCGGGCAAGCGTCTCGCGGGCGAGCTCGCGCGCGGCCCGGGCCGGCATCGCGCGGTGGTAGCGGATCACCTCGACGAGCTGCTCGCCGATCGAGAGCACCGGGTTCAGCGAGGTCATCGGCTCCTGGAAGATCATCGCCATCCGGCTGCCGCGCAGCGCGCGCAGCTCGCGCTCGGGCAGGGCCAGGAGGTCGCGGCCCTCGAAGCGGATCCGGCCGGCCGTGACGCGCGCCTGCGGGCGCGGCAGGAGGCCCATGAGCGCGAGCGCCGTCACGCTCTTGCCGCAGCCCGATTCGCCGACGAGGCCGAGCGTGGCGCCCGCCTCGAGGGTGAGACCGACGCCGTCCAGTACCGGCACCGGGCCGGCCTCGTCGCGGAAGGCGACCGCGAGATCCTCGACCTCGAGCAGGCTCGGCACGTGGCGCACCTCCGCGTGCGAGGCTAGCCGGCCGGGCGGGCGCGCGGAACCCCACGCTCAGAGCCGCGCGAAGCGGGCCTCGACGGCCGAGAGGAAGGCGCGGCGGCGGTCCTCGCTCACCGTGTCCATGCAGTGGAGCGCCATCCACAGGGTCCGGCAGCGCGGGTGGCAGATCACCTTGAGGCCGGTCAGGATCTGCCGGCGGCCGGGCTGGCCGAGGAAGGTCCACCACCACCAGGGCGAGCCCAGCGTGCTGACCGCCGCGATCAGGCGGATGTTGGTGAGGACCCGGCCGATCGGCCGGCCGGGCTCGGGCAGGGTGAAGGTGGCGTGCGGCACCCAGACCCGGTCGAGCCAGCCCTTGAGGAGTGCCGGCGGCCCGTACCACCAGGTGGGATAGACGAGCACCAGCGCCTCGGCCCGGCGCAGCCGCTCCAGATGCTCGGCGACCGGGACCTCGTTGACGCCCGGATCGTGGTAGCGGCGGCGCTCCTCGGCACCCATCACCGGGTCGAAGCCGCTGGCGTAGAGGTCGAGCAGGTCGACCTCGTGCCCGGCCCGGCCGAGGCCTGCGAGGACGCGCTCGAGCAGCGCCGCGGCGAAGCTCTCGGGGCAG
>JBBIIE010000401.1:0-1500 GCA_037446605.1 Geminicoccaceae bacterium
GCTCACCGGCCGGCGCGGGCCCGCCCGGCCGCTGGTCTTCGTCTTCACCGGCCAGGGCGGGCAGTGGTGGGCGATGGGCCGCGAGCTCCTGGCCCGGGACCCCGTGTTCCGCGCCGAGGTCGAGGCCTTCGATGCGGTCTTCGAGCGGATCGCCGGCTGGTCTCCGATCGCCGAGCTGGCGCGGCCCCGGGAGGCCTCGCGGGTCGACGAGACCGAGGTCACCCAGCCCACCATCTTCGCCGTCCAGATCGGCCTCGCGGCGCGCTGGCGGGCCTGGGGCGTCGAGCCGGCGATGGTGCTCGGCCACAGCTTCGGCGAGGTCGCCGCCGCCCATGTCGCGGGCGCCCTCCCGCTCGAGGACGCGGCCGCGTTGATCTTCCACCGCGGCCGGCTGCAGCAGGCCCTGGAAGGCACCGGTGCGATGGCCGCCCTCGGCCTCGCGGTGGCCGAGCTGCGCCCGTTCCTGGAGCGGCCGGAGGCGACGGGGGTCGAGGTCGCCGCGGTCAACGGCCCGACCATGACCACGCTCGGCGGCCCGCGGCCGGCGCTCGAGGCGCTGCTCGCCACGGTCGAGGCCGAGCGGCCCGGCACCTTCGCCCGCCTGCTCAAGCTCCAGGCGGCCTACCACACGGCGCTCATGGAGCCGATCCGGGAGCCGTTCCTCGCCGCCCTCGCCGGGCTCCGCCCTGGCCCCGCCCGGCTGCCGATCGTCTCGACCGTGACCGGGGCCGAGATCGACGGCCGGGCGCTCGATGCCCACTACTGGTGGCGCAACGTGCGCGAGCCGGTGCTGTTCGAGCCGGCCATGGGCCACGCCGTCGGGCGCGGCTTCGAGGCCTTCCTCGAGCTCGGCCCGCACGTCACCCTCGCCGGACCCTTGAACGCCTGCCTCGCGCAGCGCGGCGTGCAGGGCCTCGTGCAGTCCTCGCTGCACCGCGAGCAGGGCGAGCTCGACACGCTCCTGGCGGCGCTCGCCTCCCTCTGGGTGGCCGGCCAGCCGGTCGACTGGCGGGGCGTGCTCGGGGACGGCCGGCGGCTCGTCGACCTGCCGCTCCATCCCTTCGAGCGGAAGAGCTTCTGGGCGCCCTGCGAGGAGGCCCGGGCGATGCTGCACGAGGCGCCGGTCCACCCGCTGCTCGGCGAGCGGGTCACGGGCCCGCAGCCGCGCTGGCGGGTCGAGCTCGACCTCGCGAGCCACGCCTTCCTGAAGGACCACCGGGTCGACGGCTCGGTGCTGTTCCCGGCGGCGGGCTACCTCGAGCTGCTGCTCGCCGCCGCCCGCGACGCGCTCGGCGACGGGCCGATCGAGCTCGAGGGCGTGCTCCTGCACGAGGGCATGTTCCTCGACCCGGAGCGTTCCGAGCTGGTCGAGACCGCCCTCGACCCCGAGCGCGGGCGGATCACGATCCACAGCCGCACCCGCGACGGCGCCCCGGAGTGGACGCTGCGCGCCTCGGGGCGGGTCCGCCGGGCCGGCCCGGCGAGCCTGCCGGGAGCGGC
>JBBIIE010000402.1:0-1483 GCA_037446605.1 Geminicoccaceae bacterium
ATCCACGCCTCGCCCTCGCGCTCTCCAGCACTCTGCCCTGACGAAGAAGGGATTAAGACGTCGCGCCGGCCGCGACGCCGGCGGCGCTCATCAGCTCCGCTCCTCCGCCCTGACGAAGAAGGGATCGAGACGAACGGCGCCGGGTCGATGCGGGAGATTGCGTCAAGTCTGCTCCTCCGCCCCGACACGGAAGGGATCGGGACGCCCCCCTCGCGGAATGCCGGACCTCCGGAATGCCGCGGGCACCCCGCCCCGACGAGGAGGAAATGCCGCCCCGCCCCGCGCCGGGCAGGGAGACCGTGCGGACGGGGTTCCGTCGGGGATGCGGGAACGCTGGGAGATCAGTCTTGGGAACGATGACCTTGACTTCGCCCGCGTCCTAGGTTAATGGTCCGGGAAGACGCCCGGACCCGCAGCCGGGCACCGCCGAGAGCCACCATGCCCGCCACACCCCGTCCCGCCGCTCCCGCCGCCCGCCGCGCCGGCCCCCGGACCGCCGAAGGCAAGGCCAGGAGCGCGCTCAATGCCACCCGGCACGGCCTGCGCGCCCGCCACTTCGCCCTCCTCCCGCACGAGGACCCGGCCGAATTCGCCGCCCTCGCGCGCGCCGCCCGCCGCGCCTACCGCCCGGCCGACGCCGTCGAGCGCGAGCTGGTCGAGGCGATCGTCGCCGCCCTCTGGCGCGAACTGCGCGCCGACCGCCTGGAGGCCGAGATCCTGGCCGACATCGCCCCGGCCGATGCGGGCCGCAGCTGCGGCTCGGATCTCGCCGAGCCGGCCCACCGCGCGAGCCTCGCCGTGCTGCTGCGCTACCGCGCCCAGGCCGCGCTCGCCGTGCGCCGCGCCCAGGACGCGCTTTCCCGCCACCGGCGCCTCGTGGCCGAGGCCGCC
This sequence comes from Geminicoccaceae bacterium, assembly GCA_037446605.1. Classification (GTDB taxonomy): domain Bacteria; phylum Pseudomonadota; class Alphaproteobacteria; order Geminicoccales; family Geminicoccaceae; genus JANXAZ01. The sequence continues at coordinate 892 of JBBIIE010000402.1, forward strand.
CGCCACCTCCCCGAGACCCGCACGAACGAACCCGCGCGGACGGAGATCCCAGGAACCGCCCGGCCGGAGCGGCGCGAAGTCGGCACCGACCACCCCACCGTCCGCCCCGACCCGCGGATGGAAATCCGCACGAACGAACCCCCGGCCGAGCCCGACCCGATCCCGCCCACCACCGCCGACCCGCCCCGCCTGGAGCTGCGCGAGGCGCAGCGCACCGCGCGCAACCCCCTGGACGCCGATCTGTTGCGCGCCCTCGGCCGCGACCCCGACCTCGTCCTGCCCGTCCCCGGCCTCGCCCCGGCCGCCTGGCCCTTCGCCCAGAAGCTCGCCGACCCGAGCGGCGCCCCACGCGACGGCCAGGGCCCCTACCGCCGCGTGCCGCACCTCCCCCCGGGCGAGTGGCTGCGCTTCCAGCACCTCCTCCCCGAACTCGACCGCACCGCACCCACCCCGGCCGCCCCCACCCCCGCCGACCGCAGCGCCGCCGACCGCAGCGCCGCCTGAGCCGGCTCGGCCGAGGGCGACCCGGGCGCTTCCGGGACCCCAGGGGGCGGCTCAGGCCTCGAGCAGCATCCGCTCGGGCGCCTCGATG
>JBBIIE010000403.1:0-1471 GCA_037446605.1 Geminicoccaceae bacterium
GTGCCGGCGCGCGCGGCCCGCTCCAGCCGGCGCTGCAGGCGACGGTCGGACCCGGCCGGTGCGAGCGCGCCCAGCAGCGCCACGAGCAGGCCGGCCGCGATCAGGAGATGGGCCGGCGCCGGCCCCGCCGACAGCGTCTCGAGCAGCGTCCTCATCCGGCCATCGCCGCCATGAGCGCGCGGTCGAGCCCGTAGTAGGCGGCGCGCTTGAGGAAGTGCGGGCGCACCGGGTGCGCCTTGAAGCTGCCGAGGAGGAGGCCGTCGCGGCTCTCGCCCTGGTACTCGTAGGTGAACAGGTCCTGGGTGGTGACGACGTCGCCCTCCATGCCGACGAGCTCGGTGACGTGCGTGACGCGGCGCACCCCGTCGCGCATCCGCGCCACCTGGATGACGAGGTTCACGGCACCCACGATCTGCTGGCGGATCGCCTTGGTCGGCAGCGTCGGGGCGGCCATCATGACCATGTTCTCGATGCGCGTGACGGCCTCGCGCGGGGTGTTGGCGTGCAGCGTGCACATCGAGCCGTCGTGGCCGGTGTTCATCGCCTGCAGCATGTCGAGGGCCTCCGCACCGCGCACCTCGCCGCAGATGATGCGGTCGGGGCGCATGCGCAGCGCGTTCTTGACGAGATCGCGCATGGTCACCTCGCCCTGCCCCTCGAGGTTGGGCGGTCGGGTCTCGAGCCGCACCACGTGCGGCTGCTGCAGCTGCAGCTCGGCCGCGTCCTCGATCGTGACCACCCGCTCGCCGTGGTCGATGAGCTGCGACATGGCGTTCAGCATGGTCGTCTTGCCGGAACCGGTGCCGCCCGAGATCACGGCGTTCAGGCGGCAGGCGGCGGCGATCTTGAGGACCTTGGCGAGCGCCTCGCCGATGTTCTGCTGGCGGACCATGGTGTCGAGGGTGATCGAGCGCTTGGCGAACTTGCGGATCGAGATCGAGCAGCCGTCGATCGCGAGCGGCGGGGCGATGATGTTGACGCGCGAGCCGTCCTCGAGGCGGGCGTCGCAGATCGGGCTGGTCTCGTCGACCCGGCGGCCGATGCGGGTGGCGATGCGCTGCGCGACGTTGACGACATGGGCACCGTCGCGGAAGCGCACGTCGGTGAGCTCGAGCTTGCCGCGCCGCTCGACGTAGATCTGGTGGGGACCGTTCACCATGATGTCGGTGATGGTCTCGTCGCGCAGCAGGGGCTCGAGCGGGCCGAGCCCGACCATGTCGTCGACCAGCGTGAGGCCGATCTGCTCCTGCTCGCGGCTGGACAGGCTCAGCCGCTCCTCGAGCGCGATCTCGCCGATCAGCTCCTGGATCTGGCGGAGCAGCTCCTCGCGCGGCAGCTTGGCGGCGGCGGCGGCGTCGATCCGCTCGTAGAGCGCCGCCTGCAGCCGACCGAGCGAGGACTTGAGCTGGTCGGTGCGGCGGTCGCCGGCGGCCGGCCGGACCGGCGCGGGCGCGGCCGGCTGGGCCGGGGC
>JBBIIE010000404.1:0-1463 GCA_037446605.1 Geminicoccaceae bacterium
GCGCAGGGGCGTTTCGTCGACGACCTGGTGTCCTGCCGGCACAAGAACGAATTCACCCTGTCCACGCCGAACCGGTTCCGCCCGCCGCGACGGTGGCGGCCCAGTCCGGGCCGCGCCCCGCCCTGCCCGAGCCCGACCCGGCGGCGCTCCGCCGGGCTCAGGCGACGCCGCCGCCGCCGCTCTCCGGCGAGGGCTTCCTGCAGCCGGTCGCCGGCCGGGTGCTGAGCGGCTTCGGCGACAAGCCGGACGGCCGGCGCAACGACGGCATCAACCTCCAGGCGCGGCGCGGCACCCCGGTGCGCGCCGCCGAGAACGGCATCGTCGTCTATGCCGGCGAGTCGATCCCGGGCTTCGGCGTGCTGCTCCTGATCCGCCACGCCGACGGCTACACCACCGCCTACGGCCATCTGGAGCGCGTCACCGTGGCGGTCGGCGAGCGGGTCGAGCGCGGCCAGGTGGTGGCCCGGGTCGGCGACACGGGCGACGTCAGGACCGCCCAGCTCCACTTCCAGCTGCGCAGCGGCGCCACGCCCCTGGATCCGCGGCCGCATCTGGTGGCCCCGGGCGTGCAGCTCGCCGACCGGCCGAACGGCGGCGCACCCGGCGGCTGAGCCGCGGGCGGCCCGATCGGCCGGCCTCAGCGCCAGGCCAAAAGGCGCCGCTCGAGGGCGCCGATCGCCCCGCCGATCAGCACGCCCAGGACCGAGAGCAGCACCACGCCGGCGAGCAGCCGGTCGGTGCGCATCAGATGGCCGGCCTGCAGCACGAGCGCGCCGATGCCGTGCTCGGCGCCGATCATCTCGGCGGCGATCAGGAGTACGAGCGCGATCGAGGCGGAGATCCGGCAGCCGGCGAGCACGCCGGGCAGCGCCCCGGGCAGGATCACGCGCGCCACGATCGCGCGCGGCCCGAGATCGAAGGACTGCGCCATGCGCACGAGGCTTCTCGGGATCTGGTCGACGCCCGCGGCGGTGGCGATCACCGTCGGGAAGAAGGTCCCGAGCGCGATGGTCGCCACCTTCGAGGCCTCGCCGATCCCGAGCCAGAGGATCAGGAGCGGCAGGAGCGCGATCTTGGGCACCGGGAACAGCGCCGAGACGAGCGGCAGGCCGACCGAGCGGGCGAGGCTCGAGGTCCCGATCAGGAGCCCCGTGGCCACGCCCAGGAGCGCGCCGAGCGCCCAGCCCGCGGCCAGCCGGGCGAGGCTCGCGCGCACATGCAGGCCGAGCTCGCCCGTTGCCGCCATGTCTAGCAGGGCCGCCAGCACGCGCGAGGGTGCGGGCAGGGTGAAGGGCGAGACGAGGCCGGTGCGGCAGACGAGCTCCCACACCCCGACCAGGACCAGGAAGGCGAGCCAGCCGGCGTGGCGGATGCGCCGCGGCGCGAACCCGCCGCCGCGGAACGGCACCTCACGCGGCAACATCGCCCGGTCCCGGGGCGAGCGCCGCCCGGGCGCGCGGCAG
>JBBIIE010000405.1:0-1438 GCA_037446605.1 Geminicoccaceae bacterium
CCGCCGCGGCGGCGTCGCCGCCGGCCGCCGCGCCGCAGGTGCTGCGCCCGGTCGCCGCCGAGCCGGAGGTGCCGGAGGGGGTCAGGACCCAGAAGCTCTCCGTGCGCGAGGCGCTCCGCGACGCCATGGCCGAGGAGATGCGGCGCGATCCCGAGGTGTTCCTCATGGGCGAGGAGGTCGCCCAGTACCAGGGCGCCTACAAGGTCAGCCAGGGGCTCCTCGACGAGTTCGGCCCGGAGCGGGTCATCGACACGCCCATCACCGAATACGGCTTCGCCGGGCTCGGCGTCGGCGCCGCGATGGCCGGTCTCAAGCCGATCGTCGAGTTCATGACCTTCAACTTCGCCATGCAGGCGATCGACCACGTCATCAACTCGGCCGCCAAGACGCTGTACATGTCGGGCGGGCAGATGGGCTGCCCGATCGTCTTCCGCGGGCCGAACGGTGCCGCGGCCCGGGTGGCCGCCCAGCACAGCCAGGAATACTCCTCCTGGTACGCGCACTGCCCTGGCCTCAAGGTCGTCGCCCCCTGGTCGGCGGCCGATGCCAAGGGGCTGCTCAAGGCCGCCATCCGCGATCCGAACCCGGTGGTCTTCCTCGAGAACGAGGTGCTCTACGGGCAGAGCTTCGAGGTCCCGGAGCTGCCCGAGCATCTCGTGCCGATCGGCCGCGCCCGGGTGCGCCGGCCGGGCCGCGATCTGACCATCACCGCCTTCTCGCTGATGGTCGGCCGCGCCCTCGAGGCGGCGGAGAAGCTCGCCGCACTCGGCATCGAGGCCGAGGTGATCGATCTGCGGACGCTTCGGCCGCTCGACGTCGAGACGCTCGTGGCCTCGGTCAAGCGGACCAACCGGCTGCTCTCGGTCGAGGAGGGCTGGCCGGTCTGCGGGATCGGTTCCGAGCTCGCCGCCTTGATGATGGAGCACGCCTTCGACTGGCTCGATGCGCCGGTGGTGCGGGTCACCGGCAAGGACGTGCCGATGCCCTATGCCGCCAACCTCGAGCGCATGGCCCTGCCGCAGGTCGACGACCTGGTGGCCGCGGCGCGGGCGCTCTGCGCGCGGCGGATCTGAGGCCGGGGGGCGGGAGGAAGAGCCATGCCGACGCCGATCCTGATGCCGGCGCTGTCGCCGACCATGACCGAGGGCAACCTCGCGCGCTGGCTCAAGAAGGAGGGCGAGGCGGTGCGCGCCGGCGACGTGATCGCCGAGATCGAGACCGACAAGGCGACCATGGAGGTCGAGGCGGTCGACGAGGGGGTGCTCGGCCGGATCCTGATCCCGGCCGGCTCCGAGGGGGTCAAGGTCAACACCCCGATCGCCCTGCTGCTCGGCGAGGGCGAGGACGCTTCGGCACTCGCCGCCCCGGCCGCGCCGCCGCCATCCGCACCCGCCCCGACGGCGCCGAGCCCGGCGGCAGCGGCCCCCGCCGCAGCGGC
>JBBIIE010000406.1:0-1422 GCA_037446605.1 Geminicoccaceae bacterium
ATCAGGACCACGAGCTCGCCGCGCGGCGGCGCCGCTGCGCGGGCCTCGGCCGCCAGGTCCGCGAGGCGGCCGCGGCGCAGCTCCTCGTGCAGCTTGGTGAGCTCGCGGGCGACCGCGGCCGGCCGATCGCCGAGGAGCTCGGCGGCATCGGCCAGCAGTGCGGCGAGCCGTGGGCCGCTCTCGAGCAGCACCAGGGTGGCGCGCACCGGGGCGAGCTCGGCGAGCTCGCGGCGGCGCGCCGCCGTGCGCGCGGGAAGGAAGCCCGCGAAGAGGAACCGGTCGGTCGGCAGGCCGGCGATCGAGAGCGCGGCGATCGGCGCCGAGGGGCCCGGCACGGCGCGCACCGGAAGGCCGGCATCCAGCGCCTCCTCGACCAGCCGGTAGCCGGGATCGCTGATCGTGGGCGTGCCGGCGTCGCTCACCAGCGCCAGGGCCGCGCCGGCGCGCAGGCGGGCGAGCAGCTCGGGTCGCAGGCGCGGCGCGGAATGGTCGTTGTAGACGAGGAGCGGGCGGGCGAGCCCGAGCCGGTGCAGCAGGAGCCCGGTCACCCGGCTGTCCTCGCAGACCACCGCATCGGCGAGCGCGAGCGTGTCCCGCGCCCGTTGCCCGAGATCGCCCAGATTGCCGATCGGCGTGGCCACCACGTAGAGCCCGGGCGCGAGTTTACGCGCCGGGTCGGCTCCGGTAGCAAGGGGGTCGGCGGTCGGCTGCCGGCCGCGCAGCTCGGCCATCCCCATGCCCCGTGCGCGCCCTTCCGGCTTCCTTCCCGTGGCCCTGCTCCTGCTCGCGGCCGCCTGCGTCCCGGCCGAGCAAACCACGCCGACCGCCAAGCCGCAATCGAGCCGGCCGGCGGCACCCGTGGTCCAGCCGCTGCCGCCGCCGGTGCCGGCGGGCCCGCGCCGGGTCGGCCTGCTGGTGCCCCTGGGCGGGCCGGCCGCGGCGCTCGGCCGGGACCTCCTGGATGCCGCCCAGCTCGCCCTGTTCGAGGCAGCCGAGGCCGACCTCCTGTTGCTGCCGCGCGACACCGGCGGCAGCGCCGAGGGCGCGCGGGCCGCGGCGCGGGAGGTCCTGGCGGCCGGCGCCGAGCTCGTGATCGGCCCGCTGTTCGCGGCCACGGCCGCGGCGGCGGCGCCGCTCGCCCGCGAGCGCGGTGTCGCGCTCCTCTCCTTCTCCAACGATGCCAGCGTGGCGGCGGGCGACCTGTTCGTCCTCGGCTGGCGACCGGAGGAACAGGTCGAGCGGATCGTCCGCCACGCCCTCGCGCAGGGCTGGCGGCGGCTCGGTCTGCTGGCGCCGGACGACGGCTACGGCGCGCGCGCCGCCGCGGCCTGGCGCCGCGTGCTCGCCGGCCTCGGCGAGCCGTCCGCCGATGCCGTCGGGGTCTATCCGGCGAGCGGCGACCCGGCGGCGGCGGTGCGCGCC
>JBBIIE010000407.1:0-1382 GCA_037446605.1 Geminicoccaceae bacterium
CTCCCGCGACCCCTGGCCGGCTGACGGCGATGGCGAGCGCCGCGGCCCCGGCCGTCCGCCCGACCGGCGATGCCGCGGTCATCGGCCTCGTCTCGCTCGCCCATTTCTTCAGCCACCTCTACATCCTGGTCCTGCCGCCGCTGTTCCCGGTGCTCGCATCCGAGCTCGGCGTCGGCGTGGCGGCGCTCGGCCTCGCACTCGCCGCCCTCAACCTCACGACGATCCTCTTCCAGCCGCCCTTGGGCTTCCTGGTCGACCGGATCGGCCCGGCACCGATCCTCGTGGCCGGGCATCTCCTGATGGCGGGAGCGATCGCCGCGATCGGCATCGCCCCGGGCTACGCCGTCCTCGTGGCCTGCATGGTCGCGGCCGGGCTCGGGAACGCCGTCTACCACCCGGCCGACTACGCGATCCTGGGCGCCCGGGTCCGCCCCGAGCGCGTCGGGCGGGCCTTCGCGGTGCACACCTTCGGCGGCTATCTGGGCTTCGCCGCGGCACCGATCACCATCGTGGCGCTCACCGGGCTGGTCGGCTGGCGGACCGCGCTCCTTCTGGCCGGCGGCGCCGGGCTCCTCGTCGGCCTCCTCCTCCTGGCCTTCCGTGGCCTGCTCGCGACCCCGTCCGGGGCGAGGCGGGCGAAGGGCGAGGGCGGTGCGCCGGACCGCCGCCTGCTCGCGAGCGGGCCCGTGCTCCTGGCGCTGCTCTTCTTCGTGCTCCTGGCGCTCGCCCACGGCGGCATCACCGGCTTCACCCCGGTCGTGCTCGAGCGCAGCCGGGGATTGGAGCTAGCCGCCGCCAACCTGCCGCTCGCGGCCTTCCTGCTCGCGAGCACGCCCGGCGTGCTGCTCGGCGGCTGGGCGGCCGACCGGCTCGGCCGGCACGGGCTCGTCGTCGCCGCCTGCTCGCTGGCGATCGCCGCCATGGCCACGGCCGGGGCGCTCCTGGCCCCGCCGCTGCCGGTCCTGGTTCTCCTGTTCGCGCTCGGCGGCCTCGCCTCGGGCATCATCGCCCCCTCGCGCGACATGCTGGTGCGGGCGGTCACGCCGCCCGGCGCCTCGGGCCGGGTGTTCGGCTTCGTCATGGTGGGCTTCAACCTGGGCGGGCTCGTGGCCCCGCCGGCCTACGGCTTCCTGGTCGATTCCGGCCGGCCCGAGCTCGTCCTGCTCGTCGTGGCGGCGATCAGCCTCGTGACCATGGCGACGGTCGCCGGCACCGCCGGCCGGCGGCCGGCCGCAGCGCCCGCGGCCGGGTGAGGCCGGGGCGCCGCGGCGCCCGGCTCAGTGCGCCGCCTCCTCGCGGTGCTTCTCGACGATCGCCTGGGCGAGCCGGTCGGGCACCTCCTGGAGATGGTCGAAGGACATTCGAAGAAGCCGGTGCCCTGC
>JBBIIE010000408.1:0-1379 GCA_037446605.1 Geminicoccaceae bacterium
CGCCGAGGCGATCGCCGCCTCGGCCGCCTGCGGGCGGGCGTCGAGCAGGCGCACGGCGATGCCGTGCTGGGCGAGGTTCGTCGCGATGCCGGTGCCCATCGTCCCGGTGCCGACGATGCCGACCGTGCGGATCGTCCTCATGCTCATCCTCCGACCCGCCTCAGCCGCGCAGATGCCCGGGCAGCTCGTGCACCGGGACCCAGGTCAGATCCTTGTCGACCTCGCGCACGATCGTCGCGCGTACCTTCTCGGGGAGGACGGCGCGGAGCTCGCCGAGCGCGCGCGGCGGGGCCACGAGGACGAGCCGGGCGAAGCGACCCTCGTTCAGCGCCTCGGCCAGTCGGTCCGCGAGGTGCCGCACGAAGCGCTGCTTCTCGACCTCCTTCGGATCGGTCGGCGGCTCCATCGCGTGGCGGTCGCCGACATGGCTCGAATCGACGCTGCGGCCGGGTCGGTCGGCCATCAGCTCGGCACCCTTCGCGCGGCCGCGGCCGACCAGCTCGGGCATCACCAGCTCGAGCTCGCCCGCCGCCGGATCTCCCGCGAGGATGCGCGCCCGCGCCCCGTCCGCCACCACCACCCACATCGTTCGGCTCGCCATCTCGTCCGGTCCCCCGAAGGTGCCGTTGTGCCGCTCAGGCGCGGTCCTCCTCGTCGAGGTCCGCCGTCAGGATGTCGTACACGGCCGCGGCGGCACCTTCGAGCGGATGCGGCGTCTTGCCCAGGACCTCCGCCTCGCCGCGCGCCCAAAGGAGCGCCTTCTCGATCTCGACGAGGCTCGCGCCGGTCGCCTGGATCGCGAGCAGCCGCTCGGCATCGTCGTCGCCGACCAGCGCCGCGATCTCGGCGAGGCTCGGTGGGGCCGGGCCACCGGCACCCGTGGGCTCGCTCATGCCTTCCTCCCCGCGGCCACGGCCGCCCGCTCACCGGGACGGCGCGTGGCCGTGCCCGGTTCCCACCTCGCCGCCCGGGCGCACCGCCTCGACGGCCGCCTTCCAGATGGTGTCGCTGCCGCAGCCGTCGAGTACCACGAGCCCCGGCCGCTGCGCCCGCAGCAGGGCTGCGAGCCCGGCCTCGTCGCGCAGCTCCCCGGTCAGCACGCGGACACCCTCCCCGAACCGGCGGCGTGCCGCCTCGGCCTCCTCCGGGCCGGCCACCAGCACGACCAGGGGCAGCCGCCCGCCGCGCGCCAGGGCCTCGGCCAGCCGCAGCACTTCCTCGCTGCCCTCGTGCACGAGCAGCACCGGCCCGCCGGGACGGCCGATGACGAGCACCGGGCAGGGCAGGGGACCCGAGGGCGTTCCGGCGAGGAGCGCGCCCGCCACGCCGAGCGCGAGCACGTCGCCCGCCCCGAGCCCGGCCGCCTCGAGCCCGCCGCG
>JBBIIE010000409.1:0-1329 GCA_037446605.1 Geminicoccaceae bacterium
CGCGACCTCGAGACCCTGCCCGGCGAGGGCCGCGAGGCGCGCGCGCAGACCCGGGCTCGCCTCGTGATGGAACAGCACGCGTTGCATCCGGCCCCCGCCTGGCGCAGCCTCCGCCGGCGCGGCCAGCGTCGCATCGGCGCCCGGCCGCCGGCAAGTGCCGGGAGGCGGCGGACAGCGATGCTGGGCGGCGACACCCCGAGCGTGGTGCACGCGGTGCTCTGTCGGGCCGGGCTCGCCCCGCCCGACCGCGCCCCGCAGCTCGTGCCGCTCTCCGGTGGCGTCTCCTCCGACATCTGGCGGGTCGAGCTCGACGGCCGCCCGGTCTGCGTCAAGCGCGCGCTCGGCAAGCTCAAGGTCGAGGCCGACTGGCGGGCGCCGCTCGAGCGCTCCGGCTACGAGGCCGCTTGGCTCGAGGTGGCCGGCGCCATCGTACCCGAAGCCGTGCCCGCGCTCCTGCACTACGATCGGATCGCGGGCGCGCTCGTCATGCCCTGGCTGGATCCGGCCGAGCACCGGCTCTGGAAGGCCGAGCTCGCGGCCGGCCGGGCCGACCCCGAGGTGGCGGCCGCGGTCGGTGCGCGGCTCGTCCGGCTCCATCGCGCGACCGCGATCGACACGCGGATCGCCGCGCGCTTCGCCACCGATGCGATCTTCCACGCCATCCGCCTCGAGCCCTATCTCCTCGCCACCGCCCGCCGTCATCCCGACCTCGCCCCGGCGCTCGAGCGGCTGGCGCGGCGCACCGCCGGCACCAAGCTCGCCCTCGTCCACGGCGACGTGAGCCCCAAGAACATCCTCGTGGGCCCCAGCGGTCCCGTGCTGCTCGACGCCGAGTGCGCCTGGTACGGCGATCCGGCCTTCGATCTGGCCTTCTGCCTGAACCACCTGCTCTTGAAGTGCGTCTGGGTCCCGGCCGCGGCCGCGGGCTTCCTCGCCTGCTTCGACGCGCTCCTCGAGGCCTACATGGAGGGGGTCGTCTGGGAACCGCGCGGCGGCCTCGAGGCGCGCGCCGCGGCGCTGTTGCCGGGCCTCCTCCTCGCCCGGGTCGACGGCAAGTCGCCGGTCGAATACCTGACCGAGGAGGCGCAGAAGGAACGGGTGCGGCGGGTGGCGCGCAGCTTCCTGGCACACCCCGAACGGACGCTCGCGCCCTTGCGCGCCGCCTGGGCCGTGGAGGTGGGCGCATGAGCCGCACGCGGATCGTGGCGGTGCGCGGCCGGCGGGTGTGGGACAGCCGCGGCCGGCCCACGGTCGAGGCCGAGGTCGAACTCGCCGGCGGTGCCACCGGCCGCGCGATCGCCCCGGCCGGCGCCTCGACCGGCTCGCTCG
>JBBIIE010000410.1:0-1305 GCA_037446605.1 Geminicoccaceae bacterium
GCGGCGTCGCCGCCGAAGAACACCTCGGGGTGGGTCGAGCGGAAGGTGAGGGGATCGACCACCGGCAGGCCGTGGCGGTCGAAGGCCAGGCCGATGTCGCGCTCGATCCAGGGGAAGGCGTTCTCCTGGCCGACCGCGACCAGGACCTCGTCGCAGGGCAGGAGCTGGTCGGGCTCGCCCGTGGGCACGAGCCGGCGGCGGCCCTGCGCGTCGCGCTCGGTCCGCACCTTCTCGAAGAGCACGCCGGTGAGCCGCCCGCCCTCGTGGAGGAAGGCCTTGGGCACCATGTGGTCGAGGATCGGGATGCCCTCGGCGAGCGTGTCCTCCTTCTCCCAGGGGCTCGCCTTCATCTCGGCGAAGGCCGAGCGCACGGCGACCGTGACCTCCTCGCCGCCGAGCCGCCGCGCGGTCCGGCAGCAGTCCATCGCGGTGTTGCCGCCGCCCAGCACGACGACGCGCTTGCCGATGCGCCTGACGTGGCCGAAGGACACCGAGGCCAGCCACTCGATGCCGATGTGGACGTGCGCCGCCGCCTCCCTGCGGCCGGGCACGTCGAGGTCGCGGCCCCTGGGCGCGCCGGTGCCGACGAAGACCGCATCGAAGCCCTGGTCGAGGAGCGCCTTCAGGCTGTCGACCCGCTCGCCCAGCCGGAGCTCCGGCTCGAGGCCCAGGATGTAGCCGACCTCCTCGTCGATCACCTCCTCGGGCAGGCGGAAGCGCGGGATCTGGGTGCGGATCATGCCGCCGGCGCGGCGGTCCTGGTCGAACAGCACGCAGCGATAGCCGAGCGGCAACAGATCGCGCGCCACGGTCAAGGAGGCCGGCCCGGCCCCGACCAGCGCCACGCTGAAGCCGTTGCGGGTCGCGGCCGGCCGCGGCAGGCGGTCCCGGATGTCGTCCTTGTGGTCGGCGGCGACGCGCTTGAGGCGGCAGATCGCCACCGGCTCCTTCTCGACCCGGCCGCGCCGGCAGGCCGGCTCGCACGGCCGGTCGCAGGTCCGCCCGAGGATGCCCGGGAAGACGTTCGACCACCAATTGACCATGTAGGCGTCCGAGTAACGCCCGGCGGCGATCAGCCGGATGTACTCGGGCACCGGCGTGTGCGCCGGGCACGCCCATTGGCAGTCGACCACCTTGTGGAAGTAGGAGGGGTCCTCGATGTCCGTCGGCGGCAGGCCACCGTCCACCACCGGCTGCCGCGCGACCGCGGCCAAGTCCCCGATCTCGCTCACCTCAGGCCCGCCCGAGAAGGCCGCTTCATGACCAGAGGCGGCTATCCCAACACCACCGCCCGGGCAAGTGAAA
>JBBIIE010000411.1:0-1275 GCA_037446605.1 Geminicoccaceae bacterium
GCGAGCCGCGACCGCCTCGAGGCCGCGATCGAGGCGCACCGGGCGGCGGGCGGCATCGCGGTCGTGGCCAGCCACGGCGACGTGGCGCTGCGCGACCCGCTGGTCCTCGAGCTCGGCCGCGACGGCCCGAGCTGAGGCCGGCATGCTGCGCGCCGCCTGGGCGCTCGCCGCCCGCGACCTCGTGCTGGCCCGCCGCCGGCTCGGCGACAGCCTGCTCGTGGTCGGGTTCTTCGTGCTCGCCCTCGCCCTCTTCCCGCTCGGCGTCGGCGCCTCGCCCGACATCCTGGCGCGGATCGGCACCGGGGTGATCTGGGTGCTGGCCCTCCTGGCCGTGCTGCTCGGCCTCGAGCGGCTCTGGCAGGTCGACCTCGAGGACGGCTCCCTCGAGCAGCTCCGCCTCTCGCCGGCCCCGCTCGAGCTCCTCGTGCTGGCCCGCTGCCTCGCCCACTGGCTGGCCTCGGGCCTGCTCCTCATCCTGGCCTCGCCGCTCCTGGCCCTGCTCATGGGCCTGCCCACGGCCGCGCTCTGGGCGCTGCCGCTCACCCTCCTGCTCGGCACGCCGACGCTCACCCTCCTGGGTGCCATCGGCGCGGCGCTGCTGGTCGGCTCGGGGCGCGGGGCGATGCTCGCGGCGCTGCTCGTGCTGCCGCTCGACATCCCGGTGCTGATCTTCGGGCTGGCTGCGACCGACGCGCTCGTGGCCGGGCTCGAGGCGACCGGCGCGCTCCTGCTGCTCGGCGCCTTCCTGCTCGCCGCCCTGGCGCTGGCCCCGCTCGCCGCCGCGGCGGCGCTCCGCCTCGCCCTCGAATGAGCCGCGCGGGCGCCCGTTCAGCCCGTGGCGGCGGCGGGCTCGGGAGCCACGTGCACCGCGCGTGACGCCGGCTCCGACCGGGCCTCGGGCGCGCCGCGCCGCTCGGGCTCGGGCCCGGGTCGGACCTCGGGCGCGGCGAACGGGCGGCCGCAGATCGACGCCACCATGGCCTCCTGCGCCGCCGCGCGCTCGGCCAGCCAGGCGAGCCGGGCGGCGTCGAAGGGCGGGGCATCGGCGCCGTGCGAGGCGGCGAGCGTGCGCTGGTCGGCGAGTGCCGCCCGCTGCTCCTGCTCGGCGCGCAGCCGCGCCCGGCCGAGCACGCCGAGCGAGGGCAGCCCGTCGGTCGGCCGACCCTCGGCCATGGCCTCCAGCAGCCGCATCTCGACCCGGTCGAGCAGGAGCCGCCGCCGGTGCGCACCGACCACGAGGTCGGCATTGGCACGCTCGACCGCATCCACGGGCAG
>JBBIIE010000412.1:0-1240 GCA_037446605.1 Geminicoccaceae bacterium
CGTCAGGATGCCGTCGAAGCTAGTCCGCACGATCCCCTCGACCAGCCGCCGTCGGCGCTCGGCCTCGAGCGCCGCCGCCCGGCGCCCGGCCCGCAGCCGGGCACGGTCGAGCGCCGTCACGAGGGAGGCGGCGGCGATCCAGGCGAGCAGCGGCGGGCCGAGTGCGAAGGTGCGGCTCGTCGCCAGCTGGAGGGCACCGGCCGCGACGGCGCCGCCGAGCAGGAGGACGGCACCGCCGCCGACGGCGAGTGCCGGCGGGGCACGCTCGAGCCGCGGTCCGAAGAGGAGCAGCAGCACCGCGAGCGCGGCCCCGACCGGCCCACCCCCGACGACGTGCAGCGCGCGGCCCTGCAGGACCGTCTCCGCGGCCAGTGCGTGGACCATCACGCCGGGCAGGGCCCGCCAGCGCGGCGTCGCGACGGTATCGCCGAGCGCCGGATCGATCGCGCCGATCAGCACCGCGCGGCCGGCGACCCAGGCCGGATCGAACGCGCCCGACAGCACGTCCTGACAGCTCAGATAGGGGATCGTTCCGATATCGATGCCGTAGTCGATCCACAGCTCCGGCGCCCGCTCGCCCTCCTCCGCCCCGATCGCCCAGCGCGCGAGGCTCGGCCGCCAGAGCCCGGCGAGCCGGTCGCCCGGTGGATAGAGCCGCACGAGGCCGTCGCCGTCGGGCGCCACGTTCACGGTGGCGAGCGTCGCAGCCGCCGCCAGCGCGGCGGTCGGAACCGTCTCGACCGGCCGCGGTGGACCCGATTGCACCGGCTGGTACTGGCGGTAGGCGGCGAGCGCCACCCGCGAGGGGCCGGCACCCGCCAGCGCGGCGGCGAGGGCACGGTCCTCGGCGCGATCGGCGGCGCCGCCGAAGTCGACGTCGAAGGCGACGCGCGCCGCCCCGGCTTCGAGCAGCCGGTCGAGCAGTTCGGCGTGGAGCCTCCGTGGCCAGGGCCATCGACCGACCGTCTCCAGGCTCAGGGCGTCGATGCCGACCACGACCACGCGGCCGGTCGCCTCGCGGCTCGCCAGACCCGCCCGGGCGTCGATCAGGAGGCGGTCGAGCGGCGCGAGCAGCCCGGACCAGGAGACGAGGCCGACCGCGAGGGCGGTCAGCGCCCAGCGGATGCGGGGTGCGGCCGCGGCGAGCACGGGGGGCTTTCCCCGCGCCGAGTGGACGGCTAGCGCTTGCCGTTGCCGTTGCCGTTGCCGTTGCCGTTGCCGTTGCCGTTGCCGTTGCCGT
>JBBIIE010000413.1:0-1194 GCA_037446605.1 Geminicoccaceae bacterium
CCGGCGATCCGCCAGTCGTGCAGGCGGGCGCGCGCCGCAGCCGCCGCCGCCATGGCCGCGAGCTCCGCGGCGCCGAGCGCCGCCAGCCGGTCGAGGGCGCGGTCGAGCCCGTCCGGGTCGGCCGGGTCGTAGAGCAGGCCCTCGACACCGTCGCTCACCAGATCGGTGAGCCCCGGCAGCGCCGGGCCCACGACCGGCCGGCCGAGCGAGAGGGCGAGCATCGCCGCACCCGAGGTCAGCACCGCCCGGTAGGGTGCGACGAGCGCGTCGGCGGCGTGGAAGAGGAGCGGCACGCGGGCATCCGGGACCGGCCCGGGCTCGACCCGGACGCGCGCCCGCAGATCCTCGGGCAGGGCCGCGAGCGGCGCATCGAGCGGCGCCACCCGGCGGCCGGCCAGGATCAGCCGCAGCCGCGGGCGGTCGCGTCGGGCGAACGCCTCGAGCAGCGCCGCACCACCCTTGTAGGCGTCGAGCCGGCCGAACAGGAGCGCCACCCGCGCGTCCGCCTCGAGGCCGAGCGCCGCCCGGCTCGAAGCCGGATCGCCGCCCAGGGGGTGGAAGCGCGGCAGGTAGTTGCCGTGCGGCACCACGACCAGCCGCTCGGCCGGCACGCCCAGCACCTCGCGCGCCCACCGCGCGGCGGCGAGCGAGTGCAGATGCACGAGGTCGGCGAGCTGCACGAGCGCGGCGCGCAGGCGCGCCTGCACGTCGGGGTAGCGGTCGTCGTGCGGGGCCTCGTTGTGCACCGTCCACAGGAGCCCGGCGCCGCTGTCGACGAGCCGCTCGAGGTCGGCCACGAAGCGCTCCGCGGCGGCCGCGGCGGCGGCGGCGTCGGGCTCGTTGCGGTAGGCCGCGTCCTCCCAGTGCAGGTGGAACAGGAAGCCGTCCTCGGGGCCCTGGCGGGCGCGCAGCGCGAGCGCCTCGGCGACGCTCGCCGGCCGCGGGTGCAGCTCCGGGGCGCTGTGCGCGTAGAGCAGGGTCTGGTAGGGGTTGGCCGCCCGATAGTCCGGGAAGAAGACGAGGCGATGCGGCATCGGCGGACCCCGGCGGGCCGGCCGGGCGCCCGCGGCGCGGCTCCTAGGACGCGTCGCCGCGGGCGTAAAGCGGCCGGCCCCTTCCGGTGAGCCTCGAGCTCGACCTCGTGGTGGCGGCCGACCCGTTCCGCGGCGGCGCGGACGGGCGGGCGCTCGCGGA
>JBBIIE010000414.1:0-1133 GCA_037446605.1 Geminicoccaceae bacterium
GCCCGTCCTCGAGCGCCACCACGCTCATCGGCGGGGTGCCGAGGAAGGACGCGGCGAAGAGCGAGGCCGGGCGGCCGTAGAGCTCGGCCGGCGTGCCCACCTGCTCGACCCGGCCGTCCTTCAACAGCACGATCCGGTCGGCCATGGTCATCGCCTCGACCTGGTCGTGGGTGACGTAGAGCATCGTCATGCCGAGCCGGCGCTGCAGCTCGCGGATCTCCTTGCGCATCTCCTGACGGAGCTTGGCGTCCAGGTTGGAGAGTGGCTCGTCCATGAGGCAGAGGCGGGCTTCCGCCACGATCGCGCGGGCGAGCGCCACGCGCTGCTGCTGGCCGCCCGAGAGCTGGGCGGGCTTGCGGGCCAGGAGCCCCTCGAGGCCGAGGAGCGCGGCTGCGGCCCGCAGACGGCGTTGCCGCTCGGCCGCGGGCACGCGCCGGACCTCGAGGCCGAAGGTGATGTTGCGGGCGACGTCCAGGTGGGGAAAGAGCGCGTAGCTCTGGAAGACCATGGCGAGGCCCCTGGCCGGCGGCGGCAGGGCGGTGACGTCCCTGCCGTCGACCAGGATGCGGCCCGAGCTCGCGGTCTCGAGCCCGGCCACGAGGCGGAGCGTCGTGGACTTGCCGCAGCCCGAGGGGCCGAGCAGCACCGCCATGCTGCCGTCCTCGACGGTGAAGCTCACCTCGTCGACCGCGACGCTCGCCCCGAAGCGCTTGGCGAGCCGCTCGATCCGGACCTCGGGCAACGCCTCCCCCGCGCCTGGGCACGGCCCCTCGCCTAGGCGATCGACACCGCTCCGGCAAGCCGCCCGGGCTCGGTCCGGGCGAGCGGCGGCGGACGACCCCCAGGCGCCGCCCGGGCTCAGGTCCGGGCGAGCGGCGGCGGACGACCGATGAACGCGAGCTGGGCGTCGATCTGCAGCTCGGCCATCGGCCGGCCGCCGACGACGGTGCAGCCCTTGGCGGCGGCCGCGGTCATGAGCTCGGTCTGGCGCACCGCGATGATCTCGACGAGTGCGGTCGGCGGGGCCAGGGTCGCCGGGTCGATCGGCAGCGGGTCGCCCGCGTGCATGCCGAGCGCGGTGCACTGGACGACCACGTCGAAGCCGCGGCCGTCGGGCGGGGCGGCCGTGGCGC
>JBBIIE010000415.1:0-1110 GCA_037446605.1 Geminicoccaceae bacterium
AACGGATCACCGACCGCGAGTTCGTCCGCTCGGTCGAGGCACTGCCCGGCCATCCGCGCCGGCCGGTGCCGCTGGCCGAGCCGGCGGCGCCGCGCCCGGCCGCGCTCGCCCGCGCGCGAGGGTGAACGGACGGTCACCACGGAGGATGACGGGCTCCTGAAGCCGATTGGTTAACAAAGGGTTATCGCCGAGAACGGGTCCGCCGCGGATGCCGCGGCCTTCACTCCCGGCGGGACCGGCGGCGGGCGCGAGCCCCCGCCGGACCGCCGGAGCGACCGGAGGACCCGCTCGTGCCGGCCCAGCCCGATCCCGCGCCCACGCTCCAGGATGGCATCGACGCGCTCGGCGAGGCGGTAGCAAAGCTCGGCCTCGGCCTCCTCGTCGAGCGCGACTTCGACCGCCTCGTGCGCTTCCTGGAGAGCCAGGGCGGCTTCGCCAACCCGAGCTTCGACCCG
This sequence comes from Geminicoccaceae bacterium, assembly GCA_037446605.1. Taxonomy (GTDB): domain Bacteria; phylum Pseudomonadota; class Alphaproteobacteria; order Geminicoccales; family Geminicoccaceae; genus JANXAZ01. The sequence goes on from JBBIIE010000415.1 coordinate 456, forward strand.
CGCGCGAGCCGGCTCGGGCCGGACGATTTCTGGCTCGCTGCGGTCGACGCCCGGGGCTCGATCGTGGCCACGAGTGCGGAGCGGGTGGTCGAGGCCGAGGATCTCCTGGAGCTCGTGGCGACCGGGCGGATCTGGTACGCGGACGGCTTCGCCGGGCGGTTCGGGGTCGAGCGGATCCCCGTCCTGCCGGTCTCGACCCGCCTCTCCGGCCGGCTCGCCCACTCGGGCTCGACCTTCGTCGTGCCGGCGCACCGCCGCTCCGGGCTCGCCATGTTCCTGCCCTGGCTGTCGCGCGCGCTCTCCTTCCGCAACGCCGGCTGCGTGGCGAATACCGGCTTCGTCCGCCAGAGCCTCGCCGACACGCCGGTGCCGATGCGCTCCTACGGCTACACCCACGTCGAGAAGTGCCTGGACGGCTGGTTCCCGCCGCAGGGCGGCTCGGAGGTGCTCTATCTCTGCTGGGTCACCGCGGAGGAGTTCCGCGCCAAGCTCGCGACCCTGCCGGAGCATCCGCGCCATCCGGTGCCGCTGCCGCCGCGCCGGGCACGGCTGACGCTGGTCGCCGCCTGAGCTCGTCGGCCGCCTCCGGCCGCGCCGCCGGCGGCGGCTCGACCGCGCGCAGCCGGCAGAGCTGCCAGAGTTCGCGCACCCGCAC
>JBBIIE010000416.1:0-1105 GCA_037446605.1 Geminicoccaceae bacterium
GCGACGGTCCCGGGGGGTGCCGGGCGCCCGACGGTGCGGCCGCCTGCGCGACCTCGCGGATCGCCTGGGCGAGGCGCTCCAGGCCCTGGCGGGTCTCGGCCTCGCCGATGCCGGCATAGCCGAGCAGGAGGCCGGGTCGGGGCGGCCGGGTGCGGTAGTAGGCGGACAGCGGCGGCGCCTCGATGCCGCGGCGCAGCGCCGCTTCGCTCACCGCGCGGTCGTCGAGCCCGTCGCGCAGCCGGCCGATCAGGTGCATGCCGGCCTCGGCCGGCGCCAGCTCGACGAGCCCGCCCAGGATCTCGCCGGCGAGCTCCAGGAAGCGCCGCTGCCGCTCGGCGTAGAGCGCCCGCATGCGCCGGATGTGCTGGGCGAGGCGGCCGTCGGCGATGAACTCGGCGAGGGCCGGCTGGGCGAGCATCGGCGGGTGCGTGTCGGTGATCCGGCGGACCGCCGTGAACGCCTCGACCAGGTGCGCCGGCACGACCATGTAGCCGAGCCGCAGGCCCGGGAACATGATCTTGCTCATGGTGCCGACATAGATCACCCGCCCGTCGGCATCGAGGCCCTGCAGGGCCGCGAGCGGCCGGCCGGCGTAGCGGTACTCGCTGTCGTAGTCGTCCTCGAGGACGAAGGCGTCCGCGGTCCGCGCCCAGTCGAGCAGCGCCAGCCGGCGGGCGAGGCTCATCGTGATGCCGAGCGGGTACTGGTGGCTGGGTGCGACGCAGGCCATGCGCGCGCCCGGCGCGAGCCTGCGCCCGGCCTCGACCGACAGGCCCTCGCCGTCGACCGGGACCGGGACGAGCTCGGCGCCGGCGGCGAGCAGCGCGCCCTCGAGCCCGGCATAGCCCGGCTCCTCGACCCACACCCGATCGCCCGGGTCGATCAGCACGCGCGCCGCCAGGTCGAGGGCCTGCTGCGCGCCGCTCACCACGAGCACCTGCTCGGCCGTGCAGCGGACGGCGCGCGCCGCCCCCAGATGTGCCGCCAGCGCCTCGCGCAGCGGCCGCCAGCCCATCGGATCGGCGCCGATCAGGAAGGACGCCGGCGGGGCCCGCCAGTGGCGCTGCAGCAGCCGGGCGAAGTCCTCGAAGGGGAAGGCCGCGAG
>JBBIIE010000417.1:0-1091 GCA_037446605.1 Geminicoccaceae bacterium
TAAGGCGGCGAGTCCTCGCGCACCTGCATCGGTTGCTTCATCGCATCCACCGACAGGTAGTAGTGCGCGACCTTGGTCACCTCCGTCCAGTCGAGGCGCGCCGGGTCGCGGATCGGCTCCTGCAGCTGCGGCGAGGTGTCGCAGTTCGTGACGACATAGAGCCAGAAGCAGTCGCGGCGATCCTCGGCGACACGGCGCTCGTTGGGCGTGAGCAGCACGGTTCCAGTGGCAGCGCCGAGGCCCTTCACCTCGATCAGCCGCAGCTCGCCCGAGGCGAGGTCGAGGCTCGTCACGTCGTAGCCGAGGTTCTTCTCGGAGACATCGTAGACCTGCCGGCCCTGCGCCTGCTCGTGCTCCATCACCACGCGCATCGCAACGGCCTCGGTCTCGAAGTTGGGCTTCAGCCGCCGCACCTCGGGCGCCTCGCGCTCGGGGTGCGGCAGCACGAGCACGCTCGCGAGCCGCTCGACGGCCTGCAGCGTGAGCGCGCGCTGGCGCTCGAGGTCGGCGCGGCGCCGCTCGCGGCGGGCGAGCAGTTCCGCGTGGCGCGCCTCGGCCATCGCGAGGCGGCCTTCGGCGCCGGCGAGCTTCTGCTCCACGTCGGCTGCGGCCTTGCCGATCTCCTCGTCGGCACGCTGCAGCAGTTCGGTGAGCGACAGCTCGACGTGGGCGGCGATGCGCTCGACCTCGCTCAGCCGGTCGGCGCGCGCCTCCTCGAGGAACGGGGTGAGCGCGTGCTCGTGCAGCCAGGCCGTGGCCTCGGGAAGCTGCGCCACCGGCGCAAGCTCGGCGGGCGCCTCGGCAGGGGCGAAGTTGCCGAGCAGTCCGGGCTCCTGGAGCCGCGGCTTGCCGTGCTCGGCGATTTCGACGGCGAAGAGGCGCTCGTGCACGACGTGACCGAGCCCGTCGACGATGCGCGCGCGATAGAAGTCGATGCGTGCCGGCGTCTCGTGCTGCAGGGAGTGGAACGCCGCGCCCTTGCCGAGTTCCGCCGTCGCGCGGGCGTGCGTGTGGCGGCGAACGGCTTCGAACAACGGATGGCCGGGCGTGACCCATTCGAGCTTCTCCGTCTCGGCCACGTCGCGGTCGGT
>JBBIIE010000418.1:0-1083 GCA_037446605.1 Geminicoccaceae bacterium
CCGGTGGCCGCGGCCGCCCCGGCCACGGGCGGCGCGCAGGTCATCCCGATCCACCGCGAGGCGGCACCCATGCCCAACCGGATCGCCACCAAGGACCTCTACGAGGTGGGCGAGATCCCGCCGCTCGGCCACGTGCCGCGCAACATGTGGGCCTGGGTCGTCCGCAAGGAGCGGCACGGCGAGCCGATCACCGCCATGCAGCAGGAGGTCGTGCCGACCCACGAGATCGGCGAGGACGAGTGTCTCGTCATGGTGATGGCGGGCGGGGTCAACTACAACGCGGTGTGGGCGGCGCTCGGCATCCCGATCTCGCCCCTGGACATCCACAAGCAGCCCTTCCACATCGCCGGGTCGGACGCCGCCGGCATCGTCTGGGCGGTGGGCTCGAAGGTGAAGCGCTGGAAGGTCGGCGACGAGGTCGTCGTGCACTGCAACCAGGACGACGGCGACGACGAGGAGTGCAACGGCGGCGACCCGATGCTCTCGCCCTCCCAGCGGATCTGGGGTTTCGACACGCCGGACGGCGGCCTCGCCCAGTTCTGCCGGGTCCAGTCCCGCCAGCTCATGCCGCGGCCCGGGCACCTCACCTGGGAGGAGTCGGGCTGCTACGTCCTCACCCTCGCGACCGCCTACCGGATGCTGTTCGGCCACCCGCCGCACACCCTCAAGCCCGGCGACAACGTGCTCGTCTGGGGGGCGGCGGGCGGGCTCGGCTCGATGGCGATCCAGATCATCGCCGCCTCCGGGGCGAACGCGATCGGCGTGATCTCGGAGGAGGACCGGCGCGACTTCGTCCTCCAGCTCGGCGCCAAGGCGGTCATCAACCGCAAGCAGTTCGACTGCTGGGGCGAGATGCCCGATCCGATGGACAGGGAGGCCTACGGCCGCTGGCTCGCCGAGACCCGGCGGTTCGGCAAGGCGATCTGGGACGTCACCGGCAAGGGCAACGACGTCGACCTCGTCATCGAGCATCCCGGCGCGGCGACCTTCCCGGTCTCGGCCTTCGTCGTCAAACGCGGCGGCATGGTCGTCATCTGCGGCGGCACGAGCGGCTACAAGCTGACCCTCGACGCCCGCTAGAGG
>JBBIIE010000419.1:0-5317 GCA_037446605.1 Geminicoccaceae bacterium
GCCGAATTCGAGCGGTCCGAGCGCGGCGTGGATCAGGCCGCCGAAGGCCGGATTGATCGCCCCCGTCGAGTCGGTGAGCGAGTAGGCCAAGGTGCCCTCGCCGACCGGGATGCCGAGGAGGTTGATGCGCCCCTCGAGCACGGACGTGCCGGTCGAGGAGACCGTGACCCCGCCGCTGCCGCTGAGCACCGTCGAGATGGCCGAGTGCGAGAAGGTGCCCTCGAGCTTGAGCGTGGTGTCAAAGCACGGGATGCCTTCCGCGGCCTTGGCGATCAGCGTGTCGTAGAGGTCCGCCGCCGGATTGGCGTTGAGCACGGTGCGAAAGGCCTCGCGGAAGAAGGTCCGGGCCGCCTCGTCGAACGAGTCGAGCACGTTCTGGCCGAGCGAGACGAAGTAGGCGCGGGCCTCCGCCGGCGGATTGAACGAGTCGGCCAGGGCCAGCGCGGCGTTGAACTCCGCCTGCACCGAGCCGGTGAAGCGGTTCACCGCCAGGTCAATCACCTGCGCCGGGTTGAGCCCCGCCAGCGCGGCGCGCGTGAGGCCGAGCGCGTTCACCTGCGCCTCCGTCAGTCGCGTGCCCTTGAAAATCACGCGCCCGGTGATCGGGTGAATTTCGCACAGCGGGTTCACGGTCGCCGGCGGGAAGGGCGGGCTGACGCAGGTGATCGGCCCGCCGCTGAAGTCGGGCGGGATCACCGGGTCGGGCGGCTCGGGCGGATTGCCGGGGCGTTCGGGCGAGCCGGGCGCGGGCACGTTGCCGGTGCCGGTGGCAAGGTCAATGTAGGAGCGGAAGTCGCACGGGTCCGCGAAGCTGTTCTTGAAGTTGATGCCGCCCTTGCCGCCGGTGAGGAGAATCCCGCCCAGCGTGCCGCCATCCAGCGGGATACCCGCCGGCCCGGCGTTGAGCGCGAAACAGGCGCCGATGAACTCGAGCGGTTTCGTGGCCAGGATGACTTCCGCGCCGATGTCCTGGAACTTCGCGCCGACCTGGCCGGCAAAGTAGATGTCCTGCGGGCGCGGCGGGTTCTGGAGGAGCGCCTGGAGGTTGCCCAGGCAAATGCCGCCGGTGATGCCCCCCAGCGGCGGGATGTCCAGGTTCTGCAACTGGAGACAGAAACCGTCCAGACTCGGCGGCTCGGGCACGATAACGCCGCCCTCGCGCCGGAAGCTGAACCCGAGCTGGTCCACAGAACCGAAGATGCCCGGACTGCCAGCGGCGACGGCCGCGCCGTTCGGCAGGGACACGACGCCCGAGACCAGCGCGAGCACGTTGGCCGGATCAAGCAGGCCCATCTGGCCCGCCGTCGGGAACAGCGGCAGCGCCGGGTTCTTGAAGCGCAGCCCGATGAGCGTGGGATAGAGCGGCAACACTTCGCCCGCCAGCTCGATGGCGTCCTCGCCCAGCGCGCCGTAAAAGCCGCCCGGCTCGAAGCGCGGCACCAGGCTGCCATTGGCGTCCCACACGAAGGCGCTCTGCTCGAGGCCGAACTCGATGAAGTTCGCGATGTCCAGCGCGCCTTCCACGCGAATCAGGAACGGCGCGGCGGCCGTGCGGACGAAGGCGTTTTGCAAATTGACCAGGGCGATCTGCGCCTGCGTCCCGCCGGTGGTGCGGGCGCCCTTGAGGGCGATGCCGTCCGGGCCGCCGAGGCGGAAGTTGCCGCCGAAGGCCACGGTCGTGAGGGCGAACTCGGGCAGCGTGCCCACGCGCCAGGCGAAGCTGCCGCACGCGGTGAACGAGGCCGCGGCATTCGCGCCCGCGTCGAAAAGCAGGTTCGGATCGAAGGTGCCGCGCAACCCGCCGGCGAGCGTGAAGCGGGTCCGCGGCGCGCCGTTCACCGTCTCGCTGGCGAAGGTCATGGTCGCCGCGCAGTTCGGATCGAACGCGGCGCCGCCGAGCAGGTCCACGTCCACGCCGTCCAGCTCGAGCACGCGGACGTCCTGGCCGAGCGAGAGGGAGGCCGCCTCGGGGAAACCGTCCACGCGCCAGTTCTCGCCGCCGAGGACGACCTGCACGGTGCGGTTCGCGTTCGGATCGGTCGCGTCCGCGCCCGGCATGGGGAACGCGAACGTGGCCAGCAGTTGGCGCAGCACCGGGAAGCGATCCTCGAACAACTCGAGTTCGCAGGCGCGCACCTGCACGTCGGAACCCTCCAGCCCGGGCACGCCAAAATGCAGCGGCGGCAGCGCGAAGCGCACCGGCTGGGGCGGGCCATCCGCCGCCAGCGCCACGCCCCGGGCCGCCGCGCCGCCGGCGGAAAAGATCGGTTTGCCCTCCGCAAAGTGGTAGCCGACCGAGAAGGGGAACGGGACGGGGATCGTGACCGGTTCATCGGTCGGAATCAGTTCGCCGCCGGGCAGCTCCTCGAGGGCCTTGAACAGGTCCGGCGCCAGCGTCAGCGAGCCGCCCTCGAACCGCGCCACCAGCGCGTCCTGCTGATAGCTGATGCCCAGCCCGCCGATGTCCACGACCACGTAAAAGTCCCCGCCCTCGATCGGGTCGGCCAGGGGCTGCTCGCGATGGAAGAAGCCGGCCTTGCCGCCCAGCCGCAGGGCGAAGTCGCCCGCGTTCGCCAGCGAAAACTCGGCCGTGACGTTGCCGTCGAACAGCACGAAGTCGTCGGAGAAGCGGTCGGCCGGCACCCCGGCCGCGCCGAGGGCGCCGGTGAAGCGCAGCGGCCGGTTCGGGTCGTTGGCGTTGTAGCTCACCGAGGCGTCCACCGTGCGCAGCGCGCTCTGGGGATCGGCCTCGAGCCGGAACTTGAGCTGGCCCGAACCGCTCACCGAGGCAAGCCCGGCCGGCGTGCCGGCGACGGCCAGGTTGGCGGTGACCTGCAGGTTGGTGTTGCCGGCCGGTTCCAGCGGCACGGCCGTGGCCGCGGCGATGCTGAAGGCGCCGTTGCCGTCGAGCGTGGCCTGGCTGATCTCGAAGAAGGCCTTCTCGTTCGGGAACTCGCGCCGGCCGCCGAACGTGCCGCGCAAAAAGGCGGTGTCGCGGCGATAGAACACCGAGCCAAACACGCGCCTGACCTTGAGCTCGCCGGGCAACCGGAAGTCGAGCGGCTGGTCCGCCTCGGCCAGGGTATTCAACTTCAGCTCGTATTCCTGGGCGATCTCCCGCGCCGCGTTGAGCAACTGCCGGGCGCGCGCCTGCAGTTCGGGCGCGAACGCGGCATGGGCGCTTTCGCCGGCGGCCTGTTGGAAGAGGCCGGCCACTTCGCCGAGGTGTCTCGCGCGCTTCACGGCCCGGCCGGTCGCCTCGAGCCTTCCTGTCAGCGAGCCAAGAATGGACGCGGTCGTGTGCTGGCCGGTCAGGTTCAGCGATGCATGGACGCGGGACAAACGGTCGAGCGCCAAAAGCTCGCGGGCCAGGGCCGGCGCGAGCGCCAGATCGGCCTCGCTCCAGGAGCGCGTGGTCTCGGCATCGAGCGCGGCCGCGGCGGTGACCAGACGCGCCTGCAACGACGGTCCCCAGACAGGATGCGCTCCGACCCACGGGGTGACGAATTCCAGCACGTCCATCTCATCCTCGCTCAGGCGGCCCCGCGCCTCAGCCAGCATCTGGCCGAGCAGCGAGAGCATTCGGGCGTTGAACGTGGCGTCGAGCAGCGAAGCGTGCCCCGCGACTTCACGCAGGAAGTCCAGCCGGAGCAACGCGAAGAGATAGGCCTTGCGTGCCGGCCAGCGGCCGGGCGGCTGCTCGGCGTCGCGTTGGAGAAAGCGCTGCTGCAGCGGTGCGCCGATTCCGGCAAACGCCGGCGGAAGTTCCAGGTTGTTCAGGCCCAGCGATTGAAACGCGGCGGGCAGATCCGCGAGCCGATCGAGGCCGCGCTGGAGGGCTTCGTCGCTGACGGTGTCCAGGTTGAACTGGCCGTTGACGCTGTTGAAGCCCATCTCGGCCAGGGCCACGTCGCGCATCCGGTTCAGCAGGGCCTCAAGCAGGGCGGTCGAGACCTGCTCGTTGAAGCCCGCGAGCTGCAGGTCCGCCACCGTGTCGAGATAACCACGCACCTTGTCGAGCGCCCGGTCATGGGTGAACCCGGCGATGAGCGCCGTGTTGACCTGCCCGTTGGCGCGATTCAGGCCGGCGGTCAGCGCGAACTCGGTCGCCGCCACGTCGAGGAAGTTCCTGACCGGGTCGAGATTCAAAACGGCGCCGGTATCCAGGCCGAGCAACTGGTAGGCGGCCACGAGGTCGAGGCCGGCGCGCACCACCACCGCGACCATGGCGCGGTCGCGGAGGAAGTTCACGTTGTCATCGAGCTTGTTGGCCACCTCGAGCCAGAGCGTGGCGGCCTGGTCGAGATGGCGTTTCACCTGCGCCAGATCAATGGCCTGGGCGCCGATTGGGTCGCGCTCGCCGATGGCCTTCAGCGCCCGGCTGATCTTCGCGTAGCTCAGCGCCACCTTCTGGAGGCGGCGGAGCTGGTAGCCGATTTCAAACTCGTTCGCCGGGCCGAACAGTTCGGCGAAGCCGCTCAGTCCTTCCTGCAAGCCGCTGTCAAGCACCGACAGGATTTCGCCCACCTTCTCGTAGGTGGAACGGTAGCGTTCGAGCGAGCCGCGCTCGGCCTCCGCGAGTATGAGGCAGCTCCACGCGTCGAGCAGGCAGGACAGATCGCCGGCGACACTGCCCGTGAAGGCCGGCAACGTGCCGGGGATGAGCGGGTCCACCTCGTCCTCGGGCCGGTAGCCGGTCTCGAAGCACGCACTCAGGAACGTGAAGTAATCGCTCCAGAGCTGCCCGCGGGCGAGGTTTGCCAGATCGGCCGGCTCGAGGCCCAGCGGCAGGACGGCGGCGAGCGCCCGGGCCAGATCCACCTCGAACCCGCCGGCCGCGGCTTCGAGCGTGTAGAGCGGATCGTTGAAGTCCACGCCCGCCTCGAAGAAGACGCCGTTGTTGAAGCTCAAGCGCGCTTTGCCTGAGATGCCCAGACCATTCTTGCGCGTGTGCGAAAGGTGCAGCGGCTGGCGCGCCGGCACGAGGAGCGTCGCCGCGGGATTGCCGGCGGGCAGTTGAAGCTGGCCGTGCGCGTTGAGGTCGAAGTCGCCCTCGTTCGAGATGCTGGCGTTGGCGATGGTGAGCGCGCTGTCGAGCCTGGGCAGGCGCAGCTTGCCGCTGAACGCGCCCGAAAGCCGGCGGGTCGAGTGATTGAAGCAGACCGAGCCGGCGATGGCGTCAATCTTGAGGTCGCCCGGCAGGAAGGCGTCCGCGCTGAATTCGCCCGGCGTCTGCGCGCGGCGGGTCTCGGCTTCCTGCCACAGGGCCGCGGCGATTTCGCGCGCGCGATCGAGCAAATCCGCCGCGCGCTGGTAG